>JAJPZH010000094.1 GCA_021204515.1 Alistipes sp.
AGTTGTGTATAAGATCCCGGCCAAGATCGGCGCGTCGTGGCGCGCCAACGGCAACGTCGGGGAGGGAGAGTATTATGCGGACCCCTCCCTTGCACCCGACGGGTACCGCCCCCGCCCCTATACCGATATTCCCTACATGCACAACCTCGCGGCCTACCTCGAAGAGACGCTGACCGTGCCGCTGGGAACGACCTCGCTGCAGCTGATGGCGGGTGTGCGCGCCGAAAAGACCTTTATCAAGAATACGCAGTATGAAAATACGTCGAGTCTTTCGCCGCGCCTGAACCTGAAGTTCCGCATCAACGACCATGTGACCGTCCGCGGCGGCTGGGGCATCACCGAGAAACTGCCGTCGTTCAACGTCCTCTATCCGCTGCCCGAATACCGCGATACGCGGGTGTTCAGCAATACCTACAGCTCGAACCAGAGCGTGTACGTCTATTACACGCAGCCTTACCAGATACTCTACAACGACAACCTCCGCTGGCAGCGCAACCGCAACGCCGAAGTAGGTGTCGATCTGCGTATCGGAGGCACTTCGGTTTCGCTGGTCGGCTATTTCAACCGTACCAAATACCCCTATGAACTGAGCACCTCCTACGAGCCGTTCTCCTACAAGGTGATGGGACTGCCCTCGACGATGCCCGACGGCTCCTCGTTCCAGATGCCTTCGAATCCGCTCTTCAGGGTGGACAGCCAGACGGGTGAGATTTTCGTCCGCGACAAGGACGATCCCTCGGCCGGATGGATCGCCATGGAGACGACTTCCACCATGCGCACCTTCGTCAAGAACACCTACCAAGACAACGGCTCGCCCGTGGACCGCATGGGTCTGGAGTTCGTCGTGGATTTCCCGCAGATCAACCCCATCCGCACGCAGCTGCGGCTGGACGGCGCCTACGGCTATACCAAATACGTCAATAAGGGCGAGGCGTCCTATTATCCTTCGACCACGACGGGCGGCGAATTCTTCCCCTACGTGGGTATTTACGCCGACAACGGGGGCAGCTCCGTCGTGACCTACAACGGCCGCAAGACCCATGCGCTGGATGCGAACCTTACGGCCACGACCCATGTGCCCGCGATCCGCATGATCGTCACCCTCCGGCTCGAAGCTTCGCTGGTGAAGCGTTCGCAGAACCTTTCGGAATACGACGGCCGCGAATACGCCTTCAACGTGGATGAGGACCGCAATCCCACGGGCGGCAGCATATACGACGGCAACAGCTATACGGCGATCTGGCCCGTGGCCTACCTCGACCTCGACGGCAACCGCCATCCCTTTACCGACGCCCAGAAAAACGATCCGGCCTTCTCCTCCCTGCTGCTTCGTTCGGGCAACGCCTACTCGTTCAACGGCGACGGGTACGATCCCTATTTCTCGGCCAACCTGAGCATTACCAAGGAGATCGGGGATCATGTATCCATCTCGTTTTATGCCAATAACTTCACCAATTCCCGGCCTTTCGTCGCGTCGTACGCTTCGGGAGTCAAGGCCGTCTTTACGCCCGATTTCTATTACGGCCTGACGGTGCGTCTTAAATTCTGAAAACGATGAAAAAGCTATTTTGCATATTATCCTGTCTGCTGGCCGCCGGCTGCACGTCGTTCGAAGGCAATCCCTACGGCGATACGCTGCGGTCGCTCAGCGTGCAGGTCGTGTACCCCGAAGAGTACGCCTCCTTCCTGCGGGAGGGCGTTCCGGTGGAACTCACCGACCGCAATTCGAGCAACGTCTACACCGCGCTGACCGATGCGCGCGGCGTGGCGGCCTTCGACGTGGCCGCCGGGCATTACCGGCTTTCGGTGCTCGACCGCCCCGATGCGTCGTCGGTCTTCAACGGCACCGTCGAACAGGTGGACCTCGCCGGCGCGGACCGGAATGTGAGCGTAGAGTTGAAGTACGCCAAGCCGGGCACGATCCTCATCAAGGAGATCTATTCGGGCGGCTGTCCGGAGGACCCGCCTGCGACCGGTTCGTATACCGACGACAAGTATATCGTCCTGCACAACAACAGTTTCGATACCTACTACCTCGACGGCCTTTGTCTGGGTATGGTCGCGCCCTACAACTCGAACGCCAATAATCCGTGGACGAGTACGGACCCTTCGGGCAACATCGTTTTCCGCGATTACGCCGCCATGCCGGACTGTATCTGGATGTTCCCCGGCACGGGCACGGATTTCCCGTTAGAGCCGGGCGAAGAGGCCGTCGTGGCCTTTTACGGCGTGGATCACACGCAGACCTACTCCCAGTCGGTGAATCTCAACCGGAAAGGCTACTTCGTGCTTTACGACATGGTGTATTATCCCGGCAACCGGCTGCACCCCACGCCTACTCCGGGCGATCAGATCGACGAGTCGCACTATATGAAAGTGCTGAAAAAAACCGGAACGAATACGGCCGTGGTCTATGTGATATCGCAGAATTCGCCCGCCGTGATCCTTTTCCGGGCACCCGGCGATTTCGATCTGGACGCCTATCTGGCCAACGATCTCGAATCGGCGATCACCAGCGGCAGCATCGTCTATTCGAAAATTCCGTGGGAGTGGATCGTAGACGGCGTCGAGGTCTGCAACCTGTCGGAAGCGACCAGAAACAAGCGTCTGCATACCGATGTGGACGCCGGATACGTCGGATTCTCGGCCAAGGCGCAGGGACACAGCCTCTACCGCAGGCTGGACGAAGAGGCCACTGCGAGCGCCGGATTCGACCGATATGTGGATACCAATAATTCGTCGAACGATTTTTACGAGCGTGAGACACAATCTTTGCGTGAATAGCCTATGAGACGGATTTTAACACTGCTGATGATTATCGCCGTCTCGGGCGCCGCGGCGCAGGAGCGTTTCGACCATATCTTCCGCCGCAATCCGTGGAACGGCGGTCCGAATGCCGCGGGCATCCGGCAGGACAGCCTGAGCCGCTCCTATGCCGAGATCTATTTCACCAAGGAGAACGGCGGAATGACCGGCCATTCCTCGTCGGACGACAGTTGGAATGCCGGAGCGCGGACCGAGTCGGTGCGTCATCTGAAGAAGGTCTCCTTTGCGGGCGGTTTCGGATACGACTATTTCGACGGCCGCAACATGTGCGGTTCGATGTTCACCGAACCGGGCTATTATCCCGTGGATATTCTCGAATTTACGCCGGGCCGCAAAATCCGCGAGGACTACACCTTCACGGGCGGCGTTTCGGCCGTGCTGGGGAGCCGCTGGACAGGCGGCCTGCGTGTGGAGTTCGAAGCGCAGAACTACGCCAAACGCAAGGACCTGCGTCATAAGAACACGCGGCTCGACTTCGAATTTTCGCCCGGCGTGATGTATCGTGCGGGCCGTTTCGCCGCGGGCGCAATCTATATCGTGGGCACGAACAGCGAAAAACTCGAAGCCGAAGAGATCGGTTCCACGCCTGAATCGTATCAGGCTTTCTTCGACCGCGGTCTGGGTTACGGATCGCTCCAGCTTTGGGAGAGCAGCGACATGCACCTCACGACCAGCGGCGTCTCGGGATTCCCTGTCCGGGAGAATACGCAGGGCGCAGGCCTGCAACTGCAATACGGACCGCTCTATGCCGACGTCGCGTACCGCAACCGGCAGGGCGAGACGGGCGAGCGCGGTATGATCTGGCACGAGTTCGGGACGCATCAGGTGACGGCGAACGCCGCCCTTTCGCTCGGAAACCGGCTGCGCAGGCATTTCGTGCGGCTGAACCTCGACTGGCGGTCGCTGCAGACCGACGAGAACATCATCACGACGGAGACCGTCAACGGCGTGACGAAACCCTACATTCACGGTTCGACGCCCACCTTCAGGCGCAAGGGACTCGATCTGGGGGGCGAATACGAATTTGCGAACCGCCGCACGGACCTGCGTGCCGGCGTGGCCTATTCGCAGCTCAACCGCGAATCGACGCTGATGTATCCCTATGTCAAGGGGCAGAAACTGCATTTTACGAAAGTCTATGCCGAGCTGATCCGCGCCTTCGGCTTTTGGGAGCTGACCCTCGCCGCCGACTACCGTCAGGGCGGCTTCGAGGAGTACGAAAAACAGTTCGAAACCTCCGGCGAGCAGCCGGGCGAGTATCCCGGTCAACTGACCGGATATTACAACTATGAAACCGAATACCTGACGGCCAAGCGGCTGGGAGCCGGACTCGGGGTGCGGCGCAATATCAAGCGGTTCTATGTCGAACTGTACGCGCGCTACGAATACGGGTTCGATCTGCAATACGTCGCGCAGCCCAACCGGGTGCGGGCGACGGTGAGTGTCGGATATAATTTTTAACTTAAACGGATAGAGCTATGAAAAAGATTTTGATGATCGCGGCAGCGGCGGCGGTGTGCTTCGCCTCCTGCTCGAAGAACGAAGGCGGCGTTCCGGGCGACTGGACGCTGCGTATCACTCCGACGATCGGCAATCCTTCGCTGACGCCGACGGCTATGGCGGCCTCTACGCGCGCCACGGATACCGATTTCGAACTGAACGACAAGGTCGGCCTGAAGGTCACGATGATCGCCGACGGCAAGGACTTCGTGTCGAACAAGCCGATGACTTTCGACGGCACCGATTTCAAAGCCGAGGGGTTCCTCTGGTACGAGGACGTCAATGCGACCTCGATGCTCTTCGCCTACTATCCTTGGCAGGAGGGCGGGGATATTCCCGCGGAATTTTCGGTCAAGGCCGATCAGAGCGGCGACAACTACAAGGCATCCGATCTGATCGTGGCCGTGAAAGCGGACGTCAAGCCTACGTTGTCGTCTACGCAGATGACTTTCAAACACAAGATGTCGCGCATAGTTATCGACGTGACGAACGAATCGGGTTTCGATATTACGAGTATCGTCGTCAAGGGTGCCGTAGGTACGGGAGTTCTCGATCCCGTGACGGGCGATTTTACGGCCAAGGCGGGTGCGGAGGCTTCCGACCTGATCGCCAATACGGCGACCGCGAACAAAGTGTATTATGCGCTTCTGGTGCCGCAGAACGATGTGAAACTGATGGTTACCGTCACCACGGCCGACGGCAAGAACCGCACCCAGACGCTCGGCACGGCCGACTTCAAGTCGGGTGAAAACCGCCGCATGGAGTGCAACGTGCAGCCTGCCGATATCGAAGTGAAATTCACCGGTTTGATTACGGGCTGGGTGGACGGCGACGACCTGCTGCCGGACGGCGAGGGCGAGATCGAGATCCCGACCGTCGAATGGGGCGGCGTGAAGTACAAGACCGTAACGCTGAAGGACGGTCGTACATGGATGGCCGAGAACCTGCGCTATGTGCCCGAAGGCAAAACCATATCGAGCGACCCGAAAGACGGCAGCGGCGTGTGGTATCCGTGCAATCTGTCGAAAGAGGCCGATCCCTCGCTTGTCGAAAGCAGCGGTCTGCTGTACAGCTATCCGGTGTTGCTGGGGATGACCGGCGACATGACGGGTGACAATTTCAACCAGTATGAAGGGGCGCGGGGCATCTGCCCGGAAGGATGGCATATCCCGACGATGGCCGAATGGCTGAAACTGGTGGGTGTCGGCAGCGGCAGCCTTTCCGACCCGACGTCTCCCTATTTCGAACAGACGCAGAGCGGCGGTTCGATCGTTATGCTCAATGAGGACGGATTTAACATCGCAGGCTGCGGCTATATCAATGTGTCGAACGCCACGGCGACTCCGACCTATATGGCGACGGCTTCGGCTGTCGACGCTTCGGCCTTCAGCATGGGGTATTTCCCCAGTTCGACCGGCTATACGGTCACTTACAATACGGCCGACGATCCGAACAGCGGTATCAAGAATATTCAGTATTATGCCGGTATGATAACCTACAACAATAGCTACAACCGCATGACGGTCGCATACCAAGGCGGTTACTGCGCCTCTCCCGTCCGCTGTATCAAGGACAGGGAATAACCCTCCCCCGCACACACGAACACACACACAACACAAACGATAAGTGAAACGCAAACCAAATTACCTGAAGCACCTCCTGCAGTGGGGCGTACTGGCCGCCATTGCGGGCACGGTGCTCTGGGCCAACTTCAGCGACAAACCCGTCGATGTCGAGGCTTACTGTCCCTTCGGCGGTCTGCAGGCTTTCGGCACCTATCTGGTGAACAACTCGCTGGCCTGCTCGATGTCGATGCTCCAGATCATGATGGGCCTCGTGCTCGCCGTGGGAGTGATTCTGTTCAGCAAACTTTTCTGCGGCTACCTCTGTCCGCTGGGCACCGTCGGCGAATGGATGGGCCGCGCCGGAAAGAAACTGCATCTGCAGGTCGATATTCCGTCGGGCAGCATCGCGGACAAGCTGCTGCGCGTGGTGAAGTACGTGCTGCTTTTCACGATCCTCTATTTCACGTTTTCGTCGAGCGAGCTGTTCTGCAAGAAACTCGATCCGTTCTATGCCGTGGCTACGGGATTCAAGGGCGAGATCGTGCTCTGGATGTCGCTCACGAGCCTTACGCTGTTGCTGTTGGGCGGCTTCGTGGTGAAGATGTTCTGGTGCAAGTATATCTGCCCGCTGGGGGCGGCCAGCAACATTTTCAAATTCACGCTGCTGTTCGTCATCGCGGCTCTCGGCGGCTGGATTCTCGGCATGCTGGGCGTTGCGAACGCATGGGTCTGGACCATCGGCGGCGCATGTCTGGCCGCATATGTCGTCGAGATCGTCAAGATGCGCAGCTGCGTCTTCCCGCTGATGTATATCGAGCGGGACATCCGCTCCTGCAACAACTGCGGTCTCTGCGAGAAAAAATGTCCCTATCAGCTGCCGATCCACGATTACGTGAAGGTGAAGCACGTCGATTGTACGCTTTGCGGCAACTGCATAGGCGCCTGCACGAAGGACGCCCTGCAGGTCAACGGCCGCCGTTCGCTGCGGTGGGTGCCGGGACTGCTGGCCGTCGTGCTCTTCTTCCTCGCCGTGTGGATGGGTTCCACGATGGAACTGCCCACGATCGACGAGAAATGGGGCGATTACGAGCAGGTCGAGAATCTGCAGACCTTCGAGATGGAGGGGTTGCAGACGATCAAGTGCTTCGGCTCTTCGAAAGCCTTCTCGGCCAAGATGCAGACCGTGCCGGGCGTTTACGGTGTGAAGACGTTCGTACGCCGTCACGGCGTCGAGGTGCTATTCGATCCCGCCAAGACCGATACGCTGAAGATTCAGGCCGCGATTTTCGCTCCGACGCTGCGTAAATACGCCATGCCGGGCGAGACCGTGCCGATGCTCGACGTGGTGAAACTCGGTGTCGAGGGACTCCACGACCGGATGGATATGATCTACTTCGGCATGGTGCTGCAGAAGATCGAGGGCGTATACGGCTTTACCTCCGAATTCGCTTGTCCCGTGGACGTGACGGTGTACGCCGATCCGGCCGCCGGCATTACCGAGAAGATGTTCGAAGAGGCGATCGACGCCGATGAGCTGGTGATTCCGGTCAAGGAGGGCGAAAAGGTGATTCCGATGCACACCGTACTCAAGAGCTATGCGATCGCCGGACAGGTTTCGCGCGAGGAGTTCGCGCAGATCATGTTCCGCGACGTGGAGAAGCAGGCGGGCAGGTTCGTTGCCAACATCGAGAAGTGGGGCGACGACGGCGAGTTCCCGAAGGCTGTCTACGAGATGACGTTCCCCGGTATCGAGAAGATGCCGGTCCGCAATGCGTTCCCCTATTTCAAGAGCTTCCTTTCGTGCTCGGAGGGTATCGTCTCCGTGGATTTCGTGCTGCGCGACCTGACGCCCGTCATGCGGATTCACTATGTGAAGTCGATGTGGAACGACGAGAGGCTCTGGAAGGAGATTTTCCAAGCCGAGAAGTGGACGCTCCGTATGGCCGACGGGACCTTCAAGGAGGCCGATCCTCGGTTGAAGTTCACCAATCCGGGCAAGACCGTAACCGAATAAAATGACCGGGAGGGGATCGGCTGACGGTTTCCTCCCGTTTTATGAAGATGAAAGATATGAGAAGATGGATAGCCTGTCTGGCCGTCGTGCTGCTCTGCATGCAGACCGCCGTGGCCGACGAAGGCATGTGGCTGATCAACCGGCTGGAGGAGATTTACCCCCGGATGAAGTCCAAGGGGTTGAAGATAAAGGACAAGGAGATTTACAACGAGCAGACTTCGGCGCTCGCCGACGCCGTAGTCGCCGTGGACGGCGGCATGGGCACGGGAAGCATGATCTCCGACGAAGGGCTGATGATAACCAACCACCACGTCGCGTTCAGCGACATCTGCGCTCTTTCGACGCCCGAACACAACTACCTCGAAACGGGTTTCTGGGCGCGCACGAGGGAGGACGAGATACCCGTAGCCGGCAAGACTGTGTGGTTCCTGCGCAAGGTGGTCGATGTGACCGAGGAGGTCGAGGCGATCCGCAGCGGCATGATGGCCGAAGGAAAATGGGGCATTATGGGCATGCGCCGCGTTTACAGGGAGATCGAGGACCGCTATGCCGCGCAGACCGACCACGAGGTGTCCTGCTACTCGATGTGGGGCGGCAAAATGTACCTGATGTTCTATTACGACATTTATAAGGACGTGCGGCTGGTCGGTACTCCGCCCGTTACGCTCGGCGCTTTCGGCGGCGATTACGACAACTGGGGCTGGCCCCAGCACAAGGGCGATTTTACGCTCTATCGGGTGTATGCCGACCCGGAGGGGCGTCCTGCGGAGTATTCCGCCGGCAATGTGCCGCTCAAACCCCGCCGCGTACTGCGTATCGCGACGGGCGGCGTGCACGACGGCGACTTTGCGATGGTGATCGGGTTCCCGGGACGTACGAACCGCTATGCTTCGTCGTTCGCCGTGGCCGAAAAACAGCGCGTCAAGAATCCTGTCGTCGTGGCGAACCGTCACGACCGGATGGACATTCTCAAACGCCATATGGAACGTGATCCGAAGGTGCGGATGAAGTATTCCGACTCCTATTTCAGGCTGAGCAACTATGCCGATTACGCCAAGTGGGAGAATAAATGCCTGCGCCGTTTCGACGTGGTGTCGATCCGTAAGGCCGAAGAGGAGCGCCTGCAGCGCTGGATCGACGCCGATTCGACACGCAGGGCCGAAAACGGCAGACTGCTTGCCGATCTTGAACGCGGCTATGAGGGCCGCCGGGGCGCCGAACGCAACCTCAACTATTTCCGCGAGGCGTGGCTCGGTCCGAGCGAGGCGCTGCTGGTGGCCAACCGCGTGTCGTCGTACCTCGGCAAGTTGGACCGCCTGAAACTGGATTCGCTGAAGATCGACTCGAAAGATGCGCAGAGCGTGATTGCCGGAAGCGGCCGTCTGCGCCGCAACTACGATGTCGAGACCGACCGCGACCTGCTGGCGAAGATGATCGTGAATTTCACGAAGCATGTGCCGCGCGAAATGTGGGGCGAACAGTTGACCGAGATGTACGACGCGGCGGGCGGCGATGCCGACCGGATGGCCCGCGAAGCGTTCGATGCGTCGTTCTGCAGCGATCCCGACCGTTACGATGCCTATTTCGAACAGGACCGCTCGGTTGCCGAGATGCGCCGCGATCCGCTGGTCAGACTTACCGAGTCGGTGCGGGTACAGCAGTTTACGGGCGGCGTGGACCGGGCTGAAAAACGGGTCCGCGCGCGGGTAGGCGAGGGCGAAAGCCGCTATGCCGGCCTGCTCTACGACTTCCGCGCTTCGGAAGGGATTGCTCAGTATCCCAATGCCAATTCGACCATGCGCCTGACTTACGGCAATGTCGGACCCTTAAACCCGTCGGACGGCGTGCATTACGATTCGCGCTCGACGATTGCGGGCTATATGGAGAAATACAATCCCGACGAGTATGAATTCCGGGTCGACGACCGCATGAAACGGCTGATTGCCGCAAAGGATTGGGGCCGTTGGGGCGAAAAGGGCACGCTCTATGTCAATTTCCTGACCGACAATGACATTACGGGCGGTAATTCGGGCAGTCCCGTGCTCGACGGCCGCGGCCGGCTGGTCGGACTGGCCTTCGACGGCAACCGCGAGTCGATGGCCGGTGACGTGTGGTTCCACCCCGATCTGGCGCGTACGGTCTGCGTCGATATCCGCTACGTGATGTGGATCATCGACAAATATGCCGAAGCGGACTGGCTGCTGGACGAAATGAAATTTGAGAAATAGTTCGGATTCGGATCGGACCCGGCTCTGCCGGGGACTCCGGGTTTTCGGATAGATGAAGACGCCTGCGGCAACCGCAGGCGTCTTTTGGTGTTGTAATGGCGGCAGGTGGGCGAGGGCGGCGTCGGACGTGTCGTCTGCCGCGACGGGGCGGTTACGGTGTTTGCGCGACGGGGAGTTTCCCCGGTTAGAGGTGTTTGCCGCGGCGTATGGCCGCGTAGGGAATACGGGGGCGGTGTGCTATGCAAGCAGTCGCCGCAGTTCCGGGATGTCGGCTGCGAGGTAGCCGGGATTTGCCTTTTCCAGCTCTTCGCGGCTGCCGTAACCCCACAGTACGCCGATCGACTCCACGCCTGCGGCCGCGGCTCCCTCGATGTCGAAGCGGCGGTCGCCGATCATCACGGCCTGCGACGGATCGTCGATGTGCAGCTGCGCGAGGGTCTCGCGGATTACGCCCGCTTTGGTCGAGCAGGGACCGTAGGCCGTTCCTCCGCAAATGAGCGTGAAGCGGTCGCGGAAACCGAAATGCCGGGCGATCCGTTCGGCTAGAAAGTCGGGTTTGGAGGTGGCTATGGCAAGTGTCGCGCCCTGCGCCTGCAGGCCGGACAGCAGTTCGGGGATTCCCGCGTAAAGCTTGTTTTCGAAGATTCCCTGCCGGCTGAAATATTCGCCGTATTTTTCGGACGCCTCGTCGGCTTGGGCGGAGGTCATGCCGTAAAATTCGCGGAACGAATCCCGCAGCGGCGGCCCGATAAAGGGACAGAGCGTCGTAAGGTCTTCGACTTCGATCCCGAAGTGCCGCAGGGCGTACTGCACCGAGCGGGTGATGCCCTGCATCGGGTCGGTCAGCGTGCCGTCGAGGTCGAAAAGGAGGTGTTTCCAGTGCATAGATTTTCAGGTTTTTTGTGTGGTAACGGGCAAAGTTCGCCTTTTATTTTGTTTTTGCCCGGTTTTCCGGCCGGAAACTGCATGACAGGACACGGCTGGACACAATACGGGCCGCAGCTGTAAAGTGCGGCCCGTTTGTGTCTTCCGGTATCTACCTGATCCGCAGGAACGTGTAGCCGAAGCGTTCGCAGGCGGCTTTTTCCAGCTCTTCGCGTACCGAGGGGTGGGCGACGGAGATCAGCGCGCGGGCGCGCTCGGCGAGGTTGCGGCCCCTCAGGTGCGCTACGCCGTATTCGGTGACGACGTGCTGAACCATGTGGCGGGTCGTGACGACGCCCGCGCCGGGCGTCAGCAGCGCTTTGATCTTCGATTCGCCCTTCGGGGTGGTCGAGGGGATGGCGATGAAGGTTTTGCCGCCCTCGGAGAGCGCTCCGCCGTACATGAAGTCGTGCTGTCCGCCCACGCCCGAAATGATGCGTTCTCCGACCGAGTCGGCGCACACCTGTCCCGTGAGGTCTACCTCGACGGCCGAATTGATCGCCATGACGCGGGGATTCTCGCGGATGCGGAACGGATCGTTGGTCCACGCCACGTCTTTCATTACGAGGTCTTTGCGGTAATCCATATAATCGTACAGACGGCGCGAGCCGAGGGCCAGCGACGCGACGGTCGTGCCGGGCATGACCTTTTTCAGCGAATTGTCGATTACGCCGCTTTCCAAGAGCGGCAGGACCCCGTCGGTCATCGCTTCGGTGTGCAGGCCGAGGTGCTTGTGGCCCGTAAGGGCCGCCAGAACGGCGTTGGGAATGCCGCCCACGCCGATCTGAAGCGTGGCGCCGTCGGGGATCAGCTCGGCGATGTAGCCGCCGATCCTGCTTTCGATTTCGGAGGGTGTCGCCGAGGGGACTTCGACCAGCGGATCGTCTACCTCGACGGCCGCCGCCACGCGCGAAAGGTGGATCACGGCGTCGCCGTAAGAGAACGGCATGGCCGTATTGACCTGTGCGATGACGGTCTTGGCACACTCCACGGCCGAAACGGCCAGATCGGCCGAAACGCCGAACGAGCAGTAACCCTCCTCGTTGGGCCGCGAGAGGTTGAGGATCGCCACGTCGACGGGCAGCGTGCCGTCGCGGAAAAGCCCCGGAATCTCACCCAGAAAAGCAGGGATCGACTGTCCGTAACCCGCGGCCAGCCAGCGGCGGATGTTGTTGGCGACGAAGAGGCTGTTTACGAGGAACGTGTCTTTGTATTCGGGTTTGCAATAGGGGGCATCGGCCCGTCCGACGGCGAATCCGGAGTAGATCTTTACGTCGGTGAGTTCATCGGCACGGTCGGTCATGGCTTGGACCAGCATTTCGGGGATCGAGGTACTGCCCTGAATGTAGACGCTGCTGTGCGATCGGATGAGCTTTGCGGCTTCGGCGGCTGTCGTGAATTGCATAGGCTTATCGGTGGTTTTGCCCGAAGGCGGTTAGTCTGGCTTCCAAGAGGTCGAACTGTTCGGGGCGGTTGAGCTGCGAGACGCAGACGCGGATTCCCGGCTGGCGGCTGCCGGTCGTGGTGAGCGAAATGGCGCAGATGCCGTAGAGCAGCAGTTCGCTCAGCAACTCCGAGCTGGTCAGATCGCCGTAGCCGACCGTGTAGAAGAAGCCGTCGCTTACCGCCTCGTCCTGATCCTTGTCGTAGACGATGCGGAAACCGTGGCGCAGGAACAGCTCCTTGGTCAGCCGTGCGCGGCGTGCGTATTCCGACGTTTCGGCCACGAAATCCAGCCGGCCGTCGGCCGCGGCGCGGAACATGGCCGCGAGGGCGTACTGGGCCGAATGGCTCGTGCCCGACGATGCCGCATAGAGGATCGTCAGCACATAGGCGTCGCCCAGACGGGCCATGCCGTAACGCTCCCTGAGTGCGGGGTATTGGCGCGAGTAGAGTGCGTCGGAGATCGCCGCGACGGCGATGCGCTGTCCGGCGTAGCTGAATATCTTCGACCCGGAGATCATCAGGATATAATTCTGCGTATAGCGGGCGACGCTGGACTGATAGGGCGCTTCGAAAGGCTGTCCCAGCGGTTTGCGGAAGTCCATGCAGAGGTGGGCCAGATCCTCGATGACGATGGCGTCGTACCTGCTCGCCAGTTCGCCGATGGTGCGCAGTTCCTCCTCCGTGAGGCAGATCCATGCCGGGTTGTTGGGGTTGGAGTAGACGATGGCCGCCACGTCGCCCTGCGCGAGGTAGCTTTCCAGTTTGGGACCCAACTTTTCGGCGCGGTAATCGTAGATGTCGAACGAAGCGTGCGGGATATTGAGGATATGCACCTGATTGCGCTGTACGGGGAATCCGGGGTCGATGAAGAGGATTTTGTTCCGCTTCGGGTCCAGCTGGGAGCAGAGCAGGAACAACGTGAAACTGCCCTGCATCGAGCCGACGGTCGGAATGCAGCCCTGCGGCGCGACGCCGATGTCGAGGAACGCGCGGATGAAGCGCGAAGCCTGTTCCTTCAGCTCCGGAATGCCGGACATGCTGGGGTACTGCGACGCCACGCCCTGCCGGAGGGCCTTGCATTCGGCTTCGACGCCGATGTGTTCGGGCGGGAGTCCCGGAACGCCCATTTCGAGGTGCAGGAATTCCGTTCCCGTTTCGTGTTCCAAGATGCGGGCGATGTCGCCCGACTGACGGATGGTCGCCTGCGCGATGTCGGCGATGTCCATGCGCTCCAGTGCGGAGTCGAGCACGGCGCGGTCGAGTGGGAGCCGTTCCATTATTCGGTTTGTTTTTGTGCGTATTGGTAGCCTGCGCGGAACGCTGCGAGGTTCGTTTCGACGACAGCGTCGCCTTTGCGGGCGAAGATGGCGCGGATGCCGTCTTCGAGTTTTTCGGCGTCGATGCCCAGAAACGGCGCCGCTGCGCCCAGCAGTACGATGTTGGCGGCGCGGGGCGATGCCGCGCTCTTGGCGATGGCGTCCACGTCGAGCGCCACGACGTGCGGCAGTGCGTCGAGTTCGCGCTGGAGAGCTGCCGTATCGGGATAGTTCGGGATGTTGATCAGCGGCGCGGTGTTGGTGATTACCCAGCCCTCCTTCGAAAGCCACGGCAGGTAGCGCAGGGCTTCCATCGGTTCGAGCGAGATGATGATGTCGGCGGCACCCTGCGCAATGAGGTCCGAAGCGATTTCGCCCGAGGCGATGCGCAGGTTCGACTGTACGTCGCCGCCCCGCTGGCTCATGCCGTGGACTTCGGCCTGCTTGATGCTGAGGCCCGCGTCGAGGGCCGCTTTGCCGATGACGGTGGCGATCGAGAGGATGCCCTGTCCTCCCACGCCCGAGAGTATGATGTCCTTCTTCATAGGTGTTCCGTTGTTTGCTCTTTGGTTGTTCGTTGCCGTGTTTTTTTCGGTCGCGTGTTTGCCGCCGTCGGTGCCGTCGGCCCTATTGTTTTTGTTTGGCGGCGTTGTGGCGTTTGGCGGTCTGGATGCACTCGCGGCGCGGGATGACGACCGAAACCCCTTCGTAAGCGATCTCTTCGCGGAGTATGGCTTTCATCTCGTCCCGGTTCTTGGGAAGGGGTACTACGACGCGGATATGGGCCGGATCGACGCCGATGCCGGTGCATATCTGCTCCAGACGGCCCGTGCCGGCCGAATCCTGTCCGCCGGTCATGCCCGTCGTCAGGTTGTCCGAGATGATGACCGTGATATTGCTGCGTTCGTTTACGGCGTCGAGCAGCCCCGTCATGCCCGAATGGGTGAAGGTCGAATCGCCGATCACGGCGATCGACGGATATACGCCCGCATCGGCGGCTCCTTTGGCCATCGTGATCGAAGCGCCCATATCGACGCAGGTGTCGATGGCGTGGAACGGGGCCAGCCAGCCCAGCGTATAACAGCCGATGTCGCTGAATACTTTGGCGTTTTCGTATTCGTCCACGATCTCCTTGAGCGCCGTGTAGACGTCCCGGTGACCGCAGCCCTGACAGAGGGCCGGCGGACGCGGCACGACGATTTGGCTGGCGGTGTGCGTTGTGTGCGGCGCGAGTCCCAGCGCGGCGCGCACGCTGTCGGGCGTGAGTTCTCCGGTGCGGGGCAGCTGGCCCGTCATGCGGCCGCGAATCTCCAGCGGAGCGGGCAGGATGCCGCGCACGGTCTGCTCGACGACGGGCTGTCCCTCCTCGATGATGAGCAGCGAACCGCACTCCGACGCCATGCGGCGCACGAGCGCGGCCGGAAGCGGATACTGCGCGATTTTCAGCACGGGATGCGGGTAGCCGCCGGGATAGTTTTCAGCGAGGTAATTGCTGGCTATGCCGCAGGCGATGATGCCGACCGATTTGTCGGGGGCATCCGTATAGCGGTTGAAACGGCTCTCGGCGGCCTCGGTCTCGAACCGGGCGTAATCGTCGAGCAATGTTTTGTATCTTACGCGCGAATTGCCCGGCATGAGCACCCACTGGCGCGTTTGGGCGGGGTAGGAGCGTTCGTTCTCGGCGCGGACGCCGGCGACTTCGACCACGGCCCGCGAATGGGCCATGCGGGTCGTCAAACGCATCAGTACGGGAATCCGGTACTTCTCCGAGAAGTCGAAGGCCGCCTGCACCATGTCGTAGGTCTCCTGCTGGTTCGAAGGTTCGAAGGTCGGCACGAGGGCGAACTGTCCGTAAAAGCGCGAATCCTGTTCGTTCTGCGACGAGTGCATCGAGGGGTCGTCGGCCGCGACCACGACCAGCCCGCCGTTGGCGCCGGTCATCGCCGAATTGACGAATGCGTCGGCGGCGACGTTCATGCCCACGTGCTTCATGCAGACCAGCGCCCGTTTTCCGGCGAACGACATGCCGAGGGCCTCCTCCATGGCGGTCTTTTCATTGGCCGACCATGTGCAGTGCACGCCGCGCTCGGCGGTGAGCGGATGACCCTGAATGAATTCGGTTATTTCGGTCGAGGGCGTGCCCGGATAGGCATAGACGCCCGACAGTCCGGCGTGGAGCGCGCCCAGTGCGAGGGCTTCGTCTCCGAGTAGTAGTTCCCGTTGTGCCATAAGATCGTGGTGTTATCCAGTTTCTACAAATCTAAGAAATTTTTAATTAAAATACCAGAATTAATAACAAAAAGTTATCTAATAGGCTCTGATTATGTGAAAATATTAGTAAGAACTGGCTGTTTCGTGATGCCATGGACAAACATACAGCGGCGGCAGAAATTCTGCCGCCGCTGTCGCTTGGGGTTATATCTCGCCGGAAGGTTATTTCCGGGCGGTGTATTTTTCGGGAGTTTGTCCGACGAGTTTTATGATATATTTCTCCGCTTTTTTCCTTTGTCCGGAGGTCGTCTGCAATATCCGGATGCGTCCGTTGGGTGCGGGAGTGAATTCCGTGCGTCCGTCGTCGTCCACTTCGACTTCTCCGCGGGCTGAAAGCCCGAACCATTTTTCAGGGACTTCGACGCCTGCCATGACGGCAGTCTGGTCCCAGCATTCGCGGTCGTAGGGCAGGGGAAGATAGCTGGCATAGGCCATTTTGAGCGGATGTTGTGCGGCATAGCCGATCTTGTCGAGCGCCGCGCAGCGATAGAAAATCTGCCCGCCCACTTCCCACGGGCTGACCAGTATGTCGGTCGGCCAACGGCCGAAGACGGCGCGGGCCGCGGGGATGTCTATGCGGATGTTGAATTCCCTGCGCCGCTGACCGTCGAAATTGCCGCCCATCATGGTCAGCAGCCGGACTTTGCGGGCGACGAGTTCCCGGCCCGGCAACTCGCTGTATTTGTCCGGAGCCGATTCCAGAAGCCGTTTGAGGTTGGACAGGAATCCGACGGAGACGACCACGACGCTGCGGTCGGGATGCGCCGCGAGGATCTGCCGGTATTTTTCCACGGAGTCGAATGTCTCTGCCGAAGATGCAGGGAAGACGCCCGAAGCGGCGACGGCTTCGACGTAGCTGGGCTGTTTCTCCTTTTGCTGCGGAAGCAGTTCGGCGGGGGAGCTGGCTACGGGAATTCGGGACCAGCCGTAAAAGTCGTTCATCAGGTGGATGAACGGCGCCGAATAGGCGTTGCCTTTGTTGTTTGAGATCAGAAGAAGTCGGATTTTGCCCGCATCCTGATATTTGTAGAGCATGTCCAGAGCGAGCACGTCGTCCACGTCGTTGCCCATGTCGGTTTCGAAGATGATGCGAACGGGTTCTGCGGCGGCGACGCTTCCGGTGAAGAGCATGGCCGACGCGATCAGGCTGAAAATGGTTTTTGAGAACATATGCTGTGTGTTTTATTCGTTCCAGTCGTCTGTGCGGAACGGGGGTGCGGCGATGCCGTAATTATTGTAAAGGTTCCCGTACGCATAGTTTTTATAGCAGTAGCGTACGGCGACGGGCGCTTGGACCTCTGCGCTGTGTACGATGACCGTGGAGCGGCCTTTGAGCCATGCTTCGGCCGGGTGGAAAACCCGGTCTTCGCCGGCGATCTCGAATCCTGAGAGCGGCTCTCCGTAGGAGCTGACGCCGTAAGGCGCATGGTCGAACGAGAGGGCGATGTTTCCGCCCTGAATCTCCATCGACCTGTATACGGGACCGGAACATTCGAATCCCTTGTAGCCGTAACAGCGGGCGTAGGCGAGGTAAAGCAGACGCTTGGCGACCGTTTTCTTGTCGGGCGGATGAATGGTGTAGACGGCTCCGATATCGGTCGTGGCCGCCATGCCGCTGCGGGGGATGTCTGCGAGACACTGCTGCTGCACTTCGCGGAAACGCGCCGCCTGCGTCTGGTCGGGAGTCCAGCCCATATTGGTATAGCTGTACGGGGCGAGCTGAACGTAAAAGAACGGGAACTCCGCACCCCAGCGTGCGCGCCACTCGGCGACCATGGCCGGGAACCGCGTGCGGTAGGCCGTCGGGTCGGTGATGTTGGCTTCGCCCTGATAGAAGATGCACCCTTTGATCGTGTAGCCGCTTATGGGCAGCAGCATGGCGTTGTACAGGGCGGTCGGGGTGACGTTGGCGGTCCGCAGGTCTGCGGATTCGCGGAACCGGACTCCGGCGAATCGCATCAGGTTTTCGCGGCTCATCCATGCTTCGACCTCGGAGCCGCCCCATGCGCATACGATCATGCCGACGGGCACTTTCTCCCGCTGGTGGAGCATGCGGCCGAAGAGGAAGCCGACGGCGCTGAACGTTTCGGCCGATTCCGGCGACGAGACTGCCCAACTGCCCCGGCAGTCGTGCCGGGGCTGGAGGCTGAAGTCGCGTTTCACGCGGAACAGACGCAGGTCGGGATAGGCCGAATCCAGTATTTCGTCGGCGGCATCGGCGACGGGCTGATTGGCCAGTCCCCGGAAACTGACGTCCATGTTCGACTGTCCGCCGCAGAGCCAGACTTCGCCCAGCAGGACGTTTTTCAGCGTTTTCGTGTCGTTCCCGGCCGTGATGGCGATTTCGTAAGGTCCGCCCGCCGTGATTGTCGGCAGCGTGATTT
>JAJPZH010000269.1 GCA_021204515.1 Alistipes sp.
GGTGTAGATTTCGGTGGTGAGAATGCTCTCGTGTCCCAGCATCTCTTGCACCTGACGGATGCTGGCGCCCCCTTCGAGCAGGTGCGTGGCGAACGAATGGCGGAAGGTGTGCGGGCTGATATGCTTGTCGATGCCCGCACGCTCGACGGCCCGTTTGAGGATCGTGAAGACCATCACGCGCGTAAGCTGTCCGCCGCGGTTGTTGAGAAATACGATCTCTTCGCCCGAGCGTGCGCTGCGCCGCTCTTCGAGATACCGCTGGATCTTGTCCCGCGCCGTGTTGCTGATCGGCACCAGCCGCTGTTTGTTGCCTTTGCCGATGACGCGGATGTATCCCTCGCCGAAAAAGAGGTCCGAGAGCCGCAGCGAGGTCAGCTCCGAGACGCGCAGGCCGCACGAGTAGAGCACTTCGAGCATGGCGCTGTCGCGCAGCCCCTTGGTCGAACGCATATCGACGGTGGCGATGATGCTGTCGATCTCGTCGGTGGTGAGGATGTCGGGCAGCGGACGTCCGAATTTGGGCGTATCGACGAACTCGGCGGGCGAACTTTCGATCTGGTCGTTTACCAGCAGGAAGTTGAAGAAACTGCGGATGCCGCACAGACAGCGGGCCTGCGAAGTCTTTTCGCGCCCGCGGTCGTAAAGCCACGCCATGTAACGTTCGATCATCGTTCCCTCGACCCTGCGGGGGGCGACGTCGTACTGGCGCAGAATGAAATGCGCGAACTGGCGCAGGTCGCGCATGTACGATTCGACGGTATTTTGCGAGAGGCGTTTTTCGAGTTTGATATAGGTTAGGTAACGGCGTCCCGTCTCTTCCCATTTTTTCGTGTTTTCTGCCATTCTTTGCCTGCTATATTCCGAGATTATCGCTAACTTTGTACCGGGCGAAGATAAATAAATTTTACATAATATGAACTATATAGCGTTGAATATTGCCTTTTCGGAGGATGAGCAGGCCGAAATACTGACCGCCGAACTGGCCGACTATCCCTTCGAGAGCTTCGAAACCGAAGACGGGACGCTCAAAGCCTACATTCCGCAGGAACGGCTGGCCGACTGCAAAACCGGGGTCGATGCCCTGCTGGCCCGCTACGGCGTGCAGGGACGCTATATCGCCATCGAGACGCAGAACTGGAACGCCGTATGGGAGAGCAACTTCCCGGCCGTCGATGTCGAAGGCCGCCTGCTGATCCGCGCACCGTTCCACGATCCCGCCCCCGAGGGGGTTATGGAGGTGGTCGTCATGCCCAAGATGTCGTTCGGGACCGGACACCACGCCACGACGTGGCTTGTTTCGCGCGCCGTGCTCGATCTGGGCGTCGCGGGCCGCCGGGGACTCGACATGGGCAGCGGCACGGGCGTACTGTCGATCGTCGCCGCCAAATGCGGCGCGGAGCATGTCGATGCGGTCGATATCGACGACTGGGCCGACGCCAACTGCCGCGAGAACATCGCCGCCAACGGTGTCGCGGACCGCATTACCCCGATGCTGGGCGACGTGCGCCGCATCGCCGGGCGGCATTACGGTTTTATTCTGGCCAACATCAACCGCAACATCCTCTTGGCCGATATGCCCGCCTATGCCGCCGCACTCGACGCCGGAGGGGATCTGGTGATGAGCGGATTTCTGGAACCGGACGTTCCCGCGATTACGGGCTGCGCCGAAAAACTGGGACTCAAACCCGTTGCGACGGCTGTGAAAGAGGATTGGGTGACGGTACACGTACGTAAAGAGTAGGTTGAAGACGTACAAAGGGCGCGGAGTGGTTCTCCATACGCTCAAATACGGCGATTCGTCGATGGTCGTCTACCTCCTGACCGACGCCGGAGGCCGCCGCAGCTACATGGTGCAGGGGGTGCGCAGCCGCAGCGGCCGCGGTTCGAAGCTGGCGTTGTTCCAGCCGATGTTTCCCGTCGAATTCGAAGGTCTCGAATCGCCGCGCCGGCAGATGCACCGTTTCAAGGAGGTGCAGGGCGGATTCGTCTTGCAGAGCCTGCCGTTCGACGTGCGCAAATCGACCATGGCGCTCTTCATGGCAGAAGTTTTGTATCGTCTTGTCAGGGAGTACGACGAACCCAACGAAGCGCTTTTCGACTTCGTGTGGAACTGCGTCGGGGCGCTCGACTCGATGGACGAAGGCGTAGCCAATTTCCACTTGTGGTTCCTCGCCAACCTGAGCCGTTTTCTGGGGTTTTGTCCCGGCAACGAATACACGTCCGGCGATTGGTTCGATATCCGTGAGGGACTCTATACGAAAACGCAGCCTCCGCACGTTAGCTACATGAACAGGGAGTGCGCCTGCATGCTGCGCGATTTTCTGGAGTGCGACGTGCGCTGCCTTTCAGAAATAGGTCTTAACCGTGGCCAGCGGGTCGAGTTTCTCAACGCCGTGCTGGTCTACTTCGGCTACCACCTCGACGCCATCAGCGCCGTGCAGTCGGTCCGGATACTGCGGGAGGTGTTTTAGGAAAAGTGCAACAGAAAATAAAAGGGAAAGTTATGAAAAGGATGTTTATGATCGCCGTCGCATTGTTCGCGGCGTTTTCGCTTTCGGCACAGGAGCCGGGCAAGTTCCGGCTCGTGCGGCCCGATTCGACCCGTACCGGTAGTTTCCGGCTTCCCGATTCGCTTCGGGTCGGGGTGTCCATCCCCGACTCGCTGGCCCATATGTCGCCGTGGAAAACCGACTTCCGGACCGCTGCGCCGATGAAGGTCAAGCTGGCCGTGTCGATGACCTCGGTTGTGGTGATCCAGAAGGAGAACCTGCCTTCGCGCGTGACCGTGATCGACAATAACTCGCTGCGCCTCGGGTCGCATTTCAACCTCTCGAACGGTCAGGCGTGGAACTGGAGTCCGTTCCCCGACGCATTCCTCGACGCGCGGACGCTTTCCTTCCCGATGCCCCGTTAGACAGGGGTATGCGGATGTGCTTCGGATGCGCTTCTGAACGTCTTTCCGACGGATCGGCCGGGGTATTTATCCGAATACGAGCGTGAAGGTCACGCGGCTGTCGGTATTGGCCGTCAGACGCAGCGATCCGTTGTGCAGCTGCATGATGCGGCGCGATACGCTCAGGCCGATGCCCGAACCGTCGGGCTTGGTCGTGAAGAACGGCGTGAAGATATTTTCGGTTACTTCGGCGGGGATTGCCCCGCCGTTGTTGCTTATTTCGATCACGACGTTCTCTTCGGCGTCGATGCGCGAGACGATTTCGATGCCCGCGCCGCGTTGGGTGCCGACCGCTTCGCGCGCGTTCTTGAGCAGGTTCACGACCACCTGCCCCACGAGCGTCCGGTCGGCATAGACCATCGTATCGGCCGGGGCGATGTCGAGCCGGATGTCAATGCCTTCGGCCGCGATCAGGGTCACGGCGTGTTCCAGCACTTCCCGCACCTCGACAGGGGCTTTCTGGGGCGCCGGAATTTTGGTGAAACGGCGGAAGGTCTCGACGAACTCTGTCAGCCGCCGGCTGGTGGCCGAGATCGTGTCGAGTCCGTGCGCTACGTCGGCGTTCATTTCCCGGTCGATATGCAGCAGGGTGTCGCTGAGCGAGGTAATCGGCGCCAGCGAGTTCATGATCTCGTGTGTCAGGATGCGCGTCAGCTTGCTCCACGATTCGATCTGCATCTCGCTCATTTCGCTGTTGATGTCGCTCACGGCGATCACCCGCAGCCGGCGCTCTTCGAGCATGATCGCCGAGCATCCCAGCGAAAGGCTCATCTCGCCCGTTTCGGTTATGCACGACACATGGTGCTTCTCGCCCGGACGGATCGCGGTCAGCACCCGGTAGGCCTCCGGTGCCACCGGTTCCAGCTGCTGAATATGGGTCATGCGCGGCAGTCCGAAGATCCGCAGCGCCTCGCCGTTGGCCTGATAGACGCTTCCCGCGTCGTTGATGGTGATGAGGCCCGTCCGGGCGCACTCCATAATCAGCTGGTAATAGCGTTCCTTCTCCTCGGCCCGCAGTTTGGCGCGTACCATGATCTCCTTGATACGGTTCAGAGCGGCGTTGAGCATGCCGTTGTCCACCTTGGAGGTATCTTCGTGGAAGCGGAACGTGTAGTCGTCGTTGTCGATGGCGTTGAACATGAACGTCACGCGGCGGATCGAATCGCTGTAGAGCCGCATGAGACGGTATGCGGCGATTCCGATCAGCGGAACGAAGAGGATTACGAGCGGATACCATGCGCCCGTGACCGACCAGCCCAGTCCCGCCGAAGCCCCGGCGAGCAGCGTCGTGTAGCCGATCACCGGGCCGTAAGCTATTCCTTCGCGTTTCATAATCCGTAACGTTTGATTTTGTTGTAAAGCGTCTGGCGCGTGATACCCAGCTGCCGGGGCACTTCCGTCAGATTGCCCCCGCAGCGGGTCATCGCCTGTTCGATCATCCCGCGTTCCATTTCATCGAGCGTCGAAAACGAAGGGGGCGGAAGTACGGTCTGCATCGGGCGCAGCAGCAGCGTCGAAGGGCCGATCCGTCCGCCGTCGCACATGATGACCGCCTTTTCGACGGTGTGCTGCAATTCGCGGATATTGCCCGCCCACGGGTATTCGTTCATCTCGTACACGGCCGCGTCGTCGAACCCGCCGATCGGCTTGTTGTATTTTGCGGCGTACCGCCTGAGAAACGATTCGGCCAGCGGCAGGATGTCCTCCCGGCGCTGGCGCAGGGGCGGCAGGTCGATATATGGTGTTGATGCGGTAGAGCAGGTCTTCGCGGAATTCGCCCTGCGCGACCATGCCGAACAGGTTGCGGTTGGTGGCGCATATCAGGCGGATGTCCGTTTCGACGGGCGTGTTGCTGCCCACGCGGACGATCCGGCCGCTCTGAATGGCCGTCAGCAGTTTGGACTGCAGGCGGGAGGGGAGGTTGCCGATCTCGTCGAGAAAGAGCGTGCCCCGGTGCGCCACTTCGAATTTCCCGGCCCGGTCGGTCCGGGCGTCGGTGAACGCCCCTTTGACGTGGCCGAACAGTTCGCTTTCGAAGAGCGTTTCGGGCACCGCTCCCATGTCCACCGCGATCATCAGTTCGTTGCGGCGGAGCGAACGGTTGTGTATCTCGCGCGCCAGCATCTCCTTGCCCGTGCCGTTCTCGCCCGTGATGAGGATATTGGCGTCGGTCGCCGCTACCTTCTCGACGATTTCGCGGATGCGGGCCATCGCGGGACTCGCGCCCCAGAACATCGGCTGTTCGGCCGTCAGTTCGCGTTTGATCTCCTTGAGCTGTTTCACCTCGCGCTGTGAGCGGGCGAGGTGTAGGCGTTGCGCAGCGACGCCACCAGCCGGTCGTTGTCCCACGGCTTGACGACGAAATCGACCGCCCCGTCGCGCATGGCCCTCACGGCCAGATCGATGTCGGCATAGGCCGTGAAAAGCACGACCTTGACGTCGGGCCGCCGGGCGTGAATCTCCCGCAGCCAGTAGATACCCTCGTTGCCGGTGTTGATCCCCGCCGTGAAGTTCATGTCGAGCAGCACCACGTCGATCCGCTCTTCGCGCAGGGTCGTCGCCAGCCGGTTGGGCGTGGGAAGGGTCAGTACGCGGGCGAAGTATTTTTCGAGCAGCAGACGCAGCGCCGACAGGATACTGCGGTTGTCGTCCACGATCAGGAGTGTTCCCTCTTTTGCCATGATGCTTGTCGTTTTCGGGCTAAAAATACGGTTTAAAATCGGGAAAAAGGGACGTTTTGTCCATAATTTTTACACGGGTGTCAAAAAAATTGACGCTTTGTGTGTCGGACGATGTGTTTAATACATTGAAAATCAGTGATGAAAGCTATCTGGCATTGCGTTGGCATCTTCTTCCGGCAAAAGAAGAAGCCCTTATATAACGCATGAAACGATTCCTTTTGATCCTTCTGTTGTCAATTTATTGGACACTCGCCGCGGCGCAGGGTCCCCTTCCCGATGTCTCGGAGCCTGTTCCGACGGCGGACACTGCGGCGGCGGATTCCGTTTCCGGAACTTCGGCCGCACCTGTCCGCATGACGCTCAACGACTGCATGGCCTATGCCGTCGAGCACAGTCCCGCCGTGCGTCGGCAGGACTATACCAACCGCAATTACCGGCAGGATTATATCGAATCCGTAGCTTCGCTCGTGCCGTCGCTGAGCGGCACGGTCGGCGCATCGACCAGTTTCGGACGTTCGGTGGACCCCGAAACCAATACCTATACCGACGTTTCGAACCTTTCCAACAACTACTCCGTTTCGGGGCAGATGCCGCTCTTCGCGGGGCTTTCGGGCATCAACACCATCCGCGTCGCCAAAGCGATGCGTCTGATGGGTCTCGAAGAGCTGCAGCAGGCCAAGGACGAAACGGCCCTCAAAACCATGCAGGCCTACTTCGACGTGGTCTACTACACCGAGAGCGTCCGCCTTGCGTGCGAACAGCTGGAAACCAGTACGGCCAATCTGGCCAAGAGCCGCAAGCTCCTCGAACTGGGACTTAAGAGCGCCGCCGACGTGGCCGAGGTGGAGTCGCAGTGCGCCTCGGACGACTACCTGCTGACTCAGCAGGAGAACAACCTCGAACTGGCGAAAATCACCCTTTCCGAAACGATGAATTACCCGGCCGACCGTACGTTTGAAGTCGATACCGAAGTCGCCATCGAGACTCCGGCGGGCGCTTCGCCCTTCTCCGACGTGCTTTCCTATGCCCTCGACAACAATCCCAAGGCCCGGAGCGCGGCTTACGACGTGCGGCAGTCGCGCCTGCAGTATTCCGCCGCCAAGGGGGGACTTTATCCGTCGGTCTATGTCGGCGGCGGTTATTCGACCAACTTTTTCATGAGTCTCGACGACCGTTCGCAGTATCCGGCTTTTAAGAGCCAGTTCCGCGACAACCGGGGTTATTATTTTTCGGCGCAGCTGAACATTCCGATCTTCGGGGGCCTTTCGCGCCGTACGAAGGTAAACCGCGCACGCAACAACTGGCATATCGCCCGACAGCGTTACGACCAGACGCTGCGCGCCCTCCAGAGCGAAGTGGCGCAGAACTACCAGCAGATGCTGGGCTTCGGCAAGGAGTTCGTGCAGGCTTCGAAAAAAAGCGCCGCGGCCCGGCTGGCCTACGATGCCGTCGCCGGCAAGTACGAACGCGGCATGGTCTCGGCCCTCGATCTGCAGACCGCGGCCAACAACCTGCTGCAGGCCCGCTCGGAGCGGCTGCGCGCACGGCTTCAGTACATCATCAAAACCCGCCTCGTGGAGTATTACAACGGGCAGCCTCTGATCCGCTAACGAAAAAACTCAGATAGAATGGACATCCGTATCGAAAAGAAGAAGGGCGTCAAGGCCCTGTTCACCAAAAAAGGCATTCCCTATTTCGCCGGGGCGCTGTTCCTCGTCTTCGTGCTCTGGCTCGTACTGCGCGACAACTCCTCGACGCTGCGCATCGACGCCCGGACGATCTCTACGGGGCAGGTCGTACGCGGCGAATTCAACGATTATATCCGCGTCACGGGGCAGGTGCAGCCCATTACCACCGTGCAGCTCAGTCCGCTGGAGGCGGGTATCGTCGAACGGCTGGTGGTCGAGGAGGGCACTTCGGTCCGCAGGGGCGACGTGCTGGTCGTGCTGAGCAACACGTCGCTGACGCTCGAAATCCTGAACAGCGAGGCCGAACTGGCCGAGAAACAGAATATCCTGCGCAATACGCTGATCTCGATGGAGCAGGAGAAGCTCTCGCTGCGGCAGGACAAGGCGCAGCTGGACCTCGACGTGGCGCGCAAGAAACGGGCGTGGCAGCAGAATGAAGAGCTTTACAAAAGCGCGCTGATCGCCCGCGAGGAGTGGATACAGTCGAAGGAGGATTACGAACTGGCCGAGAAGAAGCGCGAACTGAACATCGAGCGGCAGAAGCAGGATTCGCTCTACCGTTCGGTGCAGGTCGAGCAGATGGAGGAGAACCTCGACAACATGAAGCGCAACATGCAGCTGATCCGCGAACGCATCGGCAACTTGAACGTCAAATCGCCGATCGACGGCGAGGTGGGCCTTTTGGACGTTGTGCTGGGACAGTCGGTCTCGACCGGACAGAAGATCGGTCAGATCAACGACCTCTCGGACTACAAGGTCGAGGTGCAGATCGACGAAAGCTATATCGACCGCGTCCGGGCCGGACTCGAAGCCACTTTCGACCGGCAGGGCACGGATTACAAGGTCCGCCTGCGCAAAGTCTATCCCGAGGTGCGCAGCGGCCAGTTCCGCGCCGACTTCACCTTCCTCGGGGCGCATCCCGAAAACATCCGCAGCGGCCAGACCTACTACCTGCACCTCGAACTGGGTCAGCCGACTGAAGCGGTCATCATCCCCCGCGGATCGTTCTACCAGACCTCGGGCGGCGCGTGGATTTACGTTCTCTCGCCCGAAGGCGACAGGGCGTACAAACGTCCCATCCGCATCGGCCGTCAGAATCCGCAGTATTACGAAGTCTTGGAAGGGCTGGAACCGGGCGAGCGGGTCATCGTCTCGGGCTATGAGAATTACGGCGCCAACGACGTGCTGATCCTCAATAAATAACCTCGTCCCTCAAACCCGATAAAACAGAAAAAAGGATATGTTCCGGCAACTCGACTTCCGTTCGTTCTTCAACTTTCTGGGCCGCAACAGACTCTATGCGGCGATCAACATTTTCGGTCTCTCGGTCTCGCTGATGTTCGTGATCCTGATTGCCGACTACACCCTGCGGCAGTTCACCTGCGATAATTACCACACGAAAGGCGACCGCATTTGTGTCATTGGCTCCGAGGAGAGTCTGAGCAGCGGTTATTACCTGCAGAAATACCTGCGCGACCGCTATCCCGAAATCGAATCGACCTGTGCCGTCTCCGTGTCGGGACAGTCTACCAACGCCACGCAGCCCGTCGAAATCGGGCAGCAGAAATACACGGCTACCGTGCTCTTCGCCGATACGACCTTCTTCCGCATGTTTGATTTCGAACTTCTGGAGGGCGACCGCACGCAGGCGCTCGCTTCGCGCGAAAACGTCGTTCTCTCCGAGTCGTTCGCCCGCAAGGCTTTCGGGACGTTCAACCCGATGGGGCAGACGATCCGCTTCCCCGACGAGGAGAAGACCTACGTGGTGAGCGGCGTGGTGCGGGACATCGACCGCTCGGTGATTCCCGGCATGGATATCATCATGCGTGCCGAACGTCTCTGCGACATCAACTCTTCCAACAACGAGCGTATGAGCAACTGCGGTGCGGTCACGACGTTCCTGTTGGTCAAAGAAGGAGCCGACCTGCAGGCCAAAATTCCCGATATGCTCGCTTATTTCAAGGAGATGTACTGGCCTTATATGGGCAATGTACGCAGCCGGGTGACTCTCACGCCCCTGCGTGACGCCTATTTCTCCCCGCTCAACGATGGCTATTCGCTGCGGCACGGCAGCTGGGCGTTCGTGATGATCCTCTTCGGCGTGGGTGCCGTGATTCTGCTCTTCGCCGTGATGAACTACATCAACCTGACGGTCGCGCAGACCGGGTTCCGGGCCAAGGAGATGGCCGCCCGGCGGCTGCTGGGCGCCTCGCGCGGCGAGATCATCCTCAAACTGATCCTCGAATCGACGCTTATGTGCGTCGCGGCGCTCGTCGCGGCCTTTTTCCTCGCCGCGGCGGTCGAACCCTATGCTTCGCGGCTCGTCGAATCCAGAATGGACGTGTGGGGCGACATGACCCCTGCCGTCGCGGGCTGTTACGTGCTGTTTATCGCGGGGCTGGGTATTGTCGCCGGTATCGTCCCGGCGATGATGGTTTCGCGCTACAAACCCGTCGATGTGGTGCGCGGCACCTTCCGCCGACGCTCCAAAATGGTTTACAGCAAGGTGCTTATCGCCGTTCAGAACATCATCACCATCGCCCTGATCGCCACTTCGCTCACCGTCGGCCTGCAGATCCGTCATCTGATCGCTGCGCCGCTGGGGTATAATACGGCCGATATACTCGATGTCTCGACCGACATTTTTTCCGGAAGACCTCAGATAGCGCAGTTCCGCGAAGAACTGCTGCGCGAACCCTGCGTCGAGGCCGTCGCGCTGGGCTGCGGCACGCCCCACGACCGGGGCAACAACAATACGATGCAGTACGGTCCCGACCGGATGGTCAGTTTCCAAATTTTCATCGGCGATTCGACCTATTTCCGGATACTGGGGCTGGAACGGCTGCGCGACAACCACCTCGCTCGTATGAACGAGGATAATGTGGTGTTTATCAATCAGTACGCTCTGCAGGAGCTGGAGATTTCGGAAGACGCCCCGGATTTCAAGGTCGGCGAGAATCATACCAGTCCCTACCGGATCGCGGGCATCTACCGCGACTTCCAGATCGGTTCGGCGATCGACAAACCCGGATCGGCGATGCTGTGGCAGACGGACGATATCGCGGATATGTACCCGTGGAATATCCTGATTAAAATCCGGGGCGACAAAACCGCGGCCTATAATACGGTGAAGTCGGTTTTCGAACGGATCAGCGACGGCGCGGTTTTCTCCGGGGCGGAGTACATCGAACAGCAGATCGAAGCCGACTACGCCGGCCAGCGGCGCATCCTGCATATCGTCGGCATCTTTACCCTCGTGGCCCTCCTGATCTCGGCCCTCGGACTGCTGGCCATGTCCACCTATTATATTCAGCAGAAGGAGCAGGAAGTCGCCGTGCGCAAAGTCTTCGGCTCGACCCGCGGCGAAGTGCTCGGGCGGCTGGTGGGCAGTTTTATGCGCATGGTCGCCGCGGCGTTCGTCATTGCTGTTCCCGTGACGTGGTACCTGCTCGAACGCTGGCTGCAGGAGTACAGCGTGCGGATTTCGCTCTCTGCGCTGATCTTCCTCGCCGCCGGACTCTTTGCGGCGGCCGCAGCCTTCGCAGCCGTTTTCTGGCAGAGCAGCCGGGCGGCCGATGCCAACCCGATCGACGCCATTAAAAGTTAAAAAACGCCCTGCCATGAAAAACCTTCGTTTCGCGCTCCGCTACCTGCGTAAACTGCGCGGCGGCACCGTCGCCCGCGTCCTGTCGCTGTCGCTCGGACTGGCCGTAGGACTGCTGGTCTTCTCCTACGCCAATTACAACCTGACCTCCGACCGCTGCTTCCGCGACGGCGACCGTATTTTCCAGCTGTGGGCGCATTACGGAGACTCGCAGCGGAGCGGTTACGGGGCGCAGCTCAATGCGCCCATAGCACCCGCTCTGGCCGAAGAGATGCCGCAGGTCGAAGCCGCCACCCGCCTGTTCGGGCCGAACAGCGCGGACATCGTGCGCGGCGACAATGCGTTCGCAGCCCGCTATCTGTACGCCGATACGATGTTCTTCGACGTGATGGGATTCGAGGTCCTGCAGGGCGATTCCCGGCAGGCGCTGGCGCGGAAGAATCAGGTGATGCTTTCCGAGTCGTTCGCCCATACGGTTTTCGGCCGGAAGGACCCCGTGGGGCAGCTGGTATTGCTGAACGGGGTCGATTCGCTGACCGTTGCGGGCCTTTTCCGCGATCCCGACCCCAACCAGCACCTCGGCCGGTTCAACATGCTCTGTTCGTTCGAACTGGTGAAGCGCGATCTGAATACGTCGTGGCGGGGCGGCGACTCGTTTCCGAGTTACGTCAAGCTTCGCAGGGGAGCCTCGATCGCCGAGGTCGAAGCGCAGCTTCCCGCCTTTTTCGACCGCCACGGGCTGACCGAGGAGATGAAGGCATGGGAACGCAGCTATCGCTTCTTCCCGATCTCCGAATCGTCGCGCATCGATTCTCCGGCCGAGCTGATCGCATGGGTGCTGATGGCCCTCGCGGCCCTTACGCTCTTCGTCGCGGCGATGAACTACGTGCTGATTTCCATCTCGACGCTCGTCAGCCGTTCCAAGACTATCGCCATGCTCAAAGTCGGCGGCGCCCGGCGTTCGGACATCTTCCGCATCTTTTGTTCGGAGACTGCCGTACTGACTCTGGTTTCGGTCGTCGCGGCCGCCTTCCTGCTGTGGGCGTTGCAGGATCAGGTGAAGCAGATTACCGGTACGCCGATGTCCGAATTGTTCGCGCTGAAACGCATCTGGGTCCCTCTGTCGGTTATTCTGGGCGCCTTTGCGCTCGCCGCGCTTATCCCGGCGCGTATCTTTACGTCGATTCCGGTGACGCTGGCCTTCCGCGGCGGGACCGAGAACCGCCGCCGCTGGAAACAGGCGCTGCTGGTGGTCGAGATCGTCTGCTGTACCTTTACGCTTACGCTGCTGTTGTTGTCGGTGCTGCAGTTCGACAAAATCCGCCACGGCGACTTCGGTTTCGAACACGACCGGCTGGTCTATACGGCCGTCAAGGTGCCTTTGGGCAATATCGGTTCGGTATGCGACGCCGTGGCCGCGCTGCCGGAGACGGAGGCCGCCGGAGCTTCGTTCGGACTTCCTCTCTGGGGGTATTCGGGCATGCCCTGCATCGACGAGAACTCCAAGGAACTGCTTTTCGGCTGCCGCTGGCTGCTTTGCAACGAAGGCTTTATCCCGGCGATGCGGATGCGGCTGGTCGCCGGCCGCAACTTTACGCCCGCGGGCAATCCGCTGGATGCCATCGTCAATGAAACGTATGTCCGCATGCGCGGGTGGAGCGTTGAGGAAGCCTTGGGCCGTCAGATTACCGACGACGGCAGTCCGTCCGCCAATCTTTATACGATCGTGGGCGTCGTGAAAGACTTCCGGACGATTATCGCCACGGGGCAGGTCGAACCGATCGTCGTTCATCCGATCGACTATTACCTGAAGCTGGGCGCTTCGGCCGACTATATCGTGGACTGTTACCTGATGATCCGCCTGCGCGAAATGTCGCCCGAAGCGCTGGCCGCCGTGCAGCGCAAGATCGAGGAGTATCCTTCGGCGAACAACCATGCGGTCAGGGTGTACGACAACCAGCTGGGGTCCATTCTCTTCGAGATCCGCAGTTTCCGCAATATCGTCTTTTCGGTCAGCGGCATCACGCTGCTGATCGCCCTGATGGGGCTGGTGGGTTACTTGGGCGACGAAATGCGCCGCCGCAGCAAGGAGATCGCCCTGCGCAAGGTAAACGGCGCTTCGACCTCCGACGTGCTGCGCCTGCTGGCGCGCGACGTGCTGTGGGTCGTTCTGCCGTCGATCGTCGCCGGAGTCGTCTTGAGCCGCTGGGGCGCGGCCTTTCTGGTCAGTAACTTCGTCGAGCGGGCGTCTCTGCACTGGTGGCTCTTCGCCCTGTGCGGTCTGGCGGTAGTGCTGATCGTCTGTGTCGTGCAGCTCGTCCGTACGTGGCGTATCGCCAATGCCAATCCGATCGATATGATTAAAACCGAATAGCAGCCATGAAAATCGCATTCCGTAATTTTCTCACGACGCTGCGGCGTTATAAAATCTCGTCGCTGCTCAACGTCGCCGGCCTGACGCTGGCCTTCACGGCCTTCTATGTCATTATGACGCAGGTATGGTGGGAACTGAGTTACAACCGTTCGCTGACGGATGTCGAACGCATCTACCTCGTGGAAAACGAGGACTGGTACGAGCCCGGCATGTGGTCGTCGTGGCTCAACCGGCCCATTCCCGAACGGGTCGTCGCTTCGACGGCCGGTGTCGAGGCCGGGGGCTGCATGTGGGGCGGTTTCGGCTCCGGGATCTGCTGGACGCGCAATGAAGCTTCGGTCGGATACAACAAATTCTCCGCTTCCGACGGTTCGGTGTCGTTGCCGCTGCTCGATGTCTTCGCTTTCCGTTCGGTCGCGGGCGACGTGCACGACCTCCGGAAACCGAAGAGCGTCATCGTCTCGCGTTCGGCCGCCGAACGGATGGGGGTCGGCGTGGGCAGTCTTATCTGGGTCGATACCGACGAACCCAAGCCCGACGAAGCGCTGGAGGTCGTGGCCGTGTTCGAGGATTTTCCCGGCAATTCGCTGCTGGGGGAGTGCGAGGTGGTGAAAGATATGGGGAATAACGGCCTCGACGACTCCTCGGAGTGGAGTTTCAACTATTTTGTCAAGTTCCGGCCCGGAGCCGATCCCTCCGAATTCGTACGCCAGTGGGCCAAAGTGCGGGAGGAGATGCAGCGCGAAACGGCCGTGAAGCGTGCGGCGGCCGGGGACGCTGCGGACGAAGAGGATGAGGACGACGATGAATCGGACTTCTACGGCGTGCGTCTCAGCCCTGTGGCGGACCTCTATTTCGAATCCGATTCGCAGGCGCCCTGCCGGCAGGGTTCTGTCGTGACGACCTATACGCTGCTGGGAATCGCCGTGCTGGTTATCGTGCTGGCATTCATCAATTTCGTCAATTTCTTCTTCGCGCTGGTTCCGGTGCGGATACGTACCGTCAATACGTTCAAGGTTTTCGGTGCGCCCGCCGGATCGCTGCGGTTCAATTTCGTCTTCGAAGCCTTCGGGCTGGTGCTGCTCGCCCTGCTGATCGCGTGGTACGTCTCCTTTGCCTTGCAGGGCACCGAATTCGCCAACTATATTTCCGCGCCGCTGGCCCTGATGCAGAACCTGCAGGTCGTGGGCATGGTCGTAGGAGTTGCCTTAGTCATGGCGCTCGCCGCCAGTCTCTATCCGGCGTGGTACATCACGTCGTTCGCTCCCGCTCTGGTGGTCAAGGGATCGTTCGGCGGAACCCGCAGCGGCCGCCGCCTGCGTACGCTGCTGCTCGGCGTGCAGTTCTTTATCTCGATCGGACTGATCGTCGCCACCTGCTTCATACGTCTCCAGCACGACTATATGATGCACTACGACATGGGTTTCGACAAACACGGCCTTGTCGCCGTGTGGGTCTCCACCCGTGCCGCTGTAAGTTACGGTGCCCTGCGTCAGAAACTGATGGCCGATCCGCAGATAGCCGACGTTACGGGCGCTTCGGGCCAACTGGTCTCCGTGGGACGTATGGGCTGGGGCCGCAACTTCAAGGACCGTCAGGTCGCTTTCCAGTGTTATCCCGTACAGTGGAATTTTCTGGAAGTTATGGGGATTCCCGTTACCGAAGGCCGCGGTTTCCGTGAAACGGATATGCGCAAGGAACTTGGATCGCTGATTTTCAACGAGTCGGCCCGGCGTGATTTCGGAATGCAGGTCGGCGACCGCATCAACGGTTTCGTATCGTCCGACGAGCAGATCGTGGGCTTCTGTGCCGACTTCAACTTCAAACCCCTTCAGTACGGCGTCTCTCCGTTTGCGTTCTACATCCTGCCCGACGGTTTCGAACAGAAGGGGTGGCATGCCTCGCACAGTATCTATGTCCGTATGGCTCCGGGAGCCGACATTGCAGCCGTTTCCGACCATATCCGCCGCTGCGTCGCCGAGGTCGATCCCCGCACCGAGCCGGGCGATATCGTCGTCCGTACTTTCGACGAGGAGCTGGGCGAGCAGTACCGCAGCGAACGCAGGCTGACGACCATCGTCGGGCTGTTCGCGCTGCTGGCCGTGGTGATCGCCCTGATGGGGGTCTTCGGGCTGGTGCTGTTCGAGACCCAGTACCGCCGCCGCGAAATCGCCGTGCGCCGGGTGATGGGGGCTTCGCGGAGCGAAATTCTCGCCATGTTCAACCGCCGTTACGTCGTGCTGGTCGTCGTCTGCTTCGTGCTGGCCGCACCCGTGAGCGCATGGGCTGTCATGCGCTGGCTGTCGGGCTTCGCCTACGCCGTGCCGCTCCACTGGTGGGTGTTCGCCGCCGCGCTGGCGGCCGTGCTGGCCGTTACGGTGCTGACCGTCACCGTCCGCTCGTGGCATGCCGCCAACGAGAATCCGGCGGTGTCCGTGAAATCCGAATGATGGAAACTAATATCAACTATAAAATCTGTTTATTATGTCAATGCTGAAAATCGAGAACCTCAAGAAGGTTTTCCGTACCGAAGAGATCGAGACCATCGCACTGAACGGTGTTTCGTTCGAAGTGAAGGAGGGGGGAGTTCGTCGCCGTCATGGGTCCTTCGGGCTGCGGCAAATCGACGCTGCTCAATATTCTGGGCCTGCTGGACAACCCTACATCGGGCAGCTATATGCTGCTGGACCACGAGGTGGGCGGTTTCAGAGAGAAAGACCGCACGAAGTTCCGCAAGGGCAACATCGGCTTCGTCTTCCAGTCGTTCAACCTGATCGACGAGCTGAATGTCTTCGAGAATGTCGAGCTGCCGCTGATCTACATGCGCGTCAAGGCTTCCGAGCGCAGGCGCCGCGTGAATGAAATCCTGAGCCGTATGAATATCTCGCACCGCGCCGAACATTTCCCGCAGCAGTTGTCGGGCGGTCAGCAGCAGCGTGTGGCCATCGCCCGCGCCGTGGTGTCGAATCCCAAGCTGATTCTGGCCGACGAACCTACGGGTAACCTCGACTCGAAGAACGGACGCGAGGTGATGGAACTTCTTTCGGAACTGAACCGCGAGGGCACGACGGTCATCATGGTAACCCACTCGCAGCACGATTCGACCTATGCCCACCGGGTGCTGCACCTGTTCGACGGCGAACTGGTCAAGGACCTCGCCAACAAACTCTGATCCCGCTCGGAACGCTAAAAAGTTCATGCCGTAAGCAGGGAGGGCCGGAAACGCATTCGGTCCTCCTTTTTTGTCGGGTCTTTGCCTGTGGATTTCCTTTGTCCGCAGATTTCCTGCGCCGGGGTCTCTGCGTCGGGGCAGCCGGGGGATTTGTTCCGGACATCTGCGCCGGGCATTTGATCGCACATGGCCGTATCTGTCTTTAGGCCGGTCGCTGCCGGGCTTCGGATGCCTTTTAGGGACGGTTTTGTTCTTTTTAGGTATTTTCGCGTATTGATCCTTTGCGCCGAATTTGCGACTTTTGCAAACTCAAACGATTGTGCTTATGAGATTGATTCTACCTGTTTTGCTCTCGTTCGGGCTGTTTTGCGCCTCCTATGCCCAACAGCCCGATACGCTTTCCGCGACCCCTTCGGTCGGGGAGCTTTCCGCAGAGGTCGCGGCGCTCAAGGCCAAAACTTCCGCGTGGGACAAGGTGCTGGCCGCCCTGCCTGCGATTTCGGGGTACGTACAGACGGGTTACGAATGGAGCGATAATTCATCGACTTTCTTTATCAAGCGCGTGCGCCTGAACCTGTCGGGCCGTATCGCTCCCAAACTCGATTACCGCGTGCAGATCGAATTCGCGTCGCCGAAGATCGTGGACGCCTACTTATGCTACCGCCCGTTCGACGAACTGAATTTCCAGCTGGGCGAATACAAGCTGCCTTTTTCGATCGAGAATACCGAATACGTACCGCTGAAATACGAATTTATCGAGTATCCGCTCTCCCTGCGCAAGCTCATGGGTTTCAACGACCTTTGTGGATTGTCGGCCACGGGGCGCGACATGGGGGCGCAGATGTTCGGCGGGTTTTTCCGCCGCGACGGATACAGCATCCTGAATTACAACTTCGGCGTCTTCAACGGCGAGGGGCTGAACGTCAGGGATAAGAACAGGAGCAAGGACATCGTGGCACGTCTGACGCTGAAACCCGTCGCCGGACTGCAGGTGGCCGGGTCGTATTACTGGGGCGAGTACGGCGCGGATTACCTCAAGCGCGTCCGCTACGGGGCCGGAGCCTGCTACGACCGCGGTCCGGTCGTCGTACGCGGCGAATATATCTGCGGCACGACGGGCGGCCTCGACAGCGAAGGCTGGTATGCCGTGGCCGGGTGGCGCGTGACGAAGACGCTGCTGCCGACCGTGCGCTACGATACGTTCCTCGAAAACACCGCCCGCAGTTCGAGCCGTCAGACCAACTACACGGCGGGCCTTACGTGGCAGCCCGTGAAGTACCTGCGCTGCCAGCTGGACTATACCTACGAAGATTACGCAGCCCGCGACGTCTCCGGCCGCAACGTGGTTGCGCTGATGCTGTCCGGCATATTCTAATATTGAAAAAACAGAACGCTTTATGAAAAAATGGATGGAACAATTCCGGGTCGAGGACTGGGTGGTGGTTTGGGTGAGCATACCCCTGCTGGCGCTTGCGGCGATCGTACCCGCGGGGCTTCCCAAAGTTCCCGCGACACTGCTCGGCGGCGCCGCATGGAGCAATATCGCCTACCTCTTCGCCGTCGTGCTGGCGGTGCTTTACGTCGGGTGCCTGCTGCTGCGCCGCCCGCTCAGGGGATTGCTGCCGTCGCTCGCGGTGGTTTTTGCCGTCTCCCTGCTGGCGCAGATCGTAGCCAAGATTCCCGCCGTCTCCTATTACGGCTTCGAATCGGTCTTCTTCTCGGTGCTCTTCGGCCTGCTGATCCGCAACGTGTGGCGGGTCCCGGAGTGGATGAAACCCGCGATTCAGTGCGAATTCTACATCAAGATCGGCGTCGTATGTCTCGGAGCCACGATTCTTTTCAGCGACGTGATGAAATCGGGCGTCTTCGGTCTGGTGCAGGCC
>JAJPZH010000019.1 GCA_021204515.1 Alistipes sp.
CTGGTGGACTGGAACCTTTCGCGTTCGCGTTTCTGGGGAACCCCGCTGCCGGTATGGGCGACGGAGGATTACTCGGAGCTGAAGTGCATCGGCTCGATCGAGGAGCTGATGGGCGAAATCGAAAAATCGGTCGCCGCAGGTTTCATGAAGGAGAATCCGTACAAGAATTTCAAGGTCGGCGACATGTCGGCGGAGAACTATTCGACCGAGAATATCGACCTGCACCGGCCCTATGTGGACGGCATCGTGCTGGTCTCGTCGAAGGGCGAGCCGATGAAGCGCGAAAGCGACCTGATCGACGTGTGGTTCGACTCGGGAGCCATGCCCTATGCACAGCTGCATTACCCGTTCGAGAACGGCGGCGAACATTTCAAGACGGTCTATCCGGCCGACTTCATCGCCGAAGGCGTGGACCAGACGCGCGGCTGGTTCTTTACGCTGCATGCCATCGCTTCGATGCTGTTCGACTCGGTGGCTTTCAAGAACATCATTTCGAACGGTCTGGTGCTCGACAAGAACGGCAACAAGATGTCCAAACGACTGGGCAACGGCGTCGATCCGTTCGAGGTGCTGGCCACCTACGGAGCCGACGCCACGCGCTGGTACATGATCTCCAACTCGCAGCCGTGGGACAATCTCAAATTCGACCGGGACGGCGTGGACGAAGTGCGCCGCAAGTTCTTCGGGACGCTCTACAATACCTATTCGTTCTTCGCCCTCTACGCCAACGTGGACGGATTTACGGGCCGGGAGCCGGAGGTTCCCGTGGAGAAGCGTCCGGAGATCGACCGCTGGATCATCTCGCTGCTCAACACGCTGGTAAGGGAGGTGACACGCTCGCTCGAAGATTACGACCCGACGCCTGCGGCGCGCGCCATTCAGGAGTTCGTGGGTGAAAACCTCTCGAACTGGTACGTACGCCTCAACCGCAAGCGTTTCTGGGGCGGCGGCATGAGCGAAGACAAACTGGCGGCTTATCAGACGCTTTACACCTGTCTGGAGACCGTCTCGATGCTCACAGCGCCGTTCGCACCGTTTATCTCGGACCGCATTTTCTGCGACCTGAATGCCGTAAGCGGCCGTCACACGGACGAATCGGTACACCTCTCGACCTTCCCGAAGGCCGATGAAAAGTTGATCGACGCCGATCTGGAAGAGATGATGTCGCTGGCTCAGCGCGTATCGTCGATGGTGCTGGCGCTGCGCCGCAAAGTCTCGATCAAGGTGCGTCAGCCGCTGACAAAGATCCTGATTCCGGTGCTCGACCCGGCGATGGCGCAGCATATCGCCGCCGTGAAGACGCTCATCATGAACGAGGTAAACGTCAAGCAGATCGAGCTGATCGAGAACACGACGGGCATCATCACCAAGCGCATCAAGCCCAACTTCAAGACGCTGGGACCGCGCTACGGCAAATACATGAAGCAGATCGCCGCCATGACCGCGGAGTTCACGCAGGAGCGGATCGCCGAAATCGAAGCCGCCCCGGAGACGATCCTCGACCTCGGCGCCGAAAAGATCGCCGTAACCCCCGCCGATTTCGAGATCACCTCGGAGGACATGCCGGGCTGGCTCGTGGCGTCGGAAGGCAAGCTGACCGTGGCGCTCGACATCACCGTAACGGAGGAGCTGCGCGCGGAAGGCGTGGCACGCGAGTTGATAAACCGCATCCAGAATATCCGCAAGGATTCGGGATTCGAGGTGACGGACAAAATTCGGGTCGAGATCGAGCAGAAAGAACTCGTGGCCGACGCCGTCGCCAAATACGCCGGTTACATCGCATCGCAGACGCTGGCCGTCGAGGTCAAGGCTGCAGCACAACCTGCGGGCGGAGTGATCGTCGATTCGGATGTCGATGACGAGCCTATACGGATCGCAGTAACGCGGATTTAGCCCGTTCGGAGCGTCTCCGAGCCTTTGCTCCGAGCGGATTCGGGACGGCAAGAGTTTCATGCTGAACAAGATGCATGGACACGTCCGGACGCAGTTGTATAATACGATGTAAAATTTGGTATTCTCGGAAAAAATAGTTAATTTTACATAAAACCTAATTAAGGAGAAGACGACTATGGCAGACGAAAGAACGAGATACAGCGACGCCGAACTCGAAGAGTTCAAGCAGCTTATCCTGAAAAAGCTGGAGAACGCGCGTGCGGACTACGAGCTGCTGCGCGCCACTATCACCCACACGGCAGACAACGACACGGAAGACACATCGCCGACGTTCAAAGTCCTCGAAGAGGGCGCAGCGACACTCTCGAAAGAGGAGAGCGGACGTTTGGCGGCGCACCAGATGAAGTTCATACGCAATCTGGAAATGGCGCTCGTGCGTATCGAGAATAAAACCTACGGCATCTGTAAAACCACGGGCAAGCTTATTCCCAAGGAGCGCCTGATGAAAGTGCCCCACGCCACCGAGTGTATCGAGGCCAAGGAGGGACGCAGATAGGAGCGGAAAGAGGAATTGGCGCAAGACGGCTCCGAAGCGGCGGAACAAGTTGCCTGCGGCTCCGGAAAGGCGAAAAAATCGCAGATTACGTCCGCAGATAACATCCGCAAAGCCTGCAAATTGAGTAAAAGACGACCTTAAAGGTCGTCTTTTACTGTTTCGGAGAGCCGTATTTTTATACGTTTTGCCGAAAAAATACGTTATCTTTGACGATATGTATCGTCGGATCTGTATACTCGTACTAACCTTCCTCGCGGCAGTGAGCGTTTGTTTTGCCCGAACGGTCGGTCCCGGTATGCGCGGTCCCGAGATAACTTCACCCGACAAAATAAATTCGCCCGACGGTTTCAAGCCCGACAGCCTGAACACCGCCACCTCCGAGCGGAAACAAAGGCTGTACGACAGCATCCAGTCCAAGACCAACCCCCGTGCCGTACCGCGCATGCTCTACAGGATGCTCTTCGTAAAACCCGTGCTGGACACCACCTTTAACGGCCGCGTACTGGACGAAAGCCGCCTGCTGGAACCCTATGCCGGGAAAACGGTGGGCGACATCACCATCGAGCGCCGGCACCCCTTCGACCCCGACGGCAACTGGCTCGAACGCACGGGCAACAAAATCCACATGATGACGCGCGACCGGGTCATCCGCCGCGATCTGCTTTTCAAGCCGGGCGACAAGATCGATCCGCAGCTGATCGTACGCAACAAGCAGCTGCTCCGCTCACGCCCCTACATCTCCGACGTCGATATCGCCATGCTGCCCGACTCGCTGGATTCGACACGTGTCAATATGGTCATATGCACCCGCGACAGCTGGACGATCAGCGTCGACGACGCCATTCACGGCGAAGGCCGCACGATGGTAGGACTGTCGGACGCCAATATTTTCGGATGGGGCAATACCCTGAAATTCAAGACCAATTTCAGCCGCAAAGATTTCTCATACGGCGGCAACATCGTCGAATACGAAATTCCAAACGTTCTGGGAAGTTTCTACACGGCGGATTTCTCAGCCGGACGCGACTTCTACAATTCGGAACTGAACATGGGACTGCGCAAGGAGTTCATACGTCCGACGGACTATGAAATCGGCCTTACCTACAGCGACGTCAAGTCGAAACGCTACATGATCGACCTCGACACTTCGCTGCTCATAAAGGTCCGCAATCTGGACGCATGGGGCGGCAAGTCGCGCTATATCCGCTCCATCAATTCGAGCGTATATTTCACGGGACGCTACAGTTACGCCCGTTTCAGCCGGCGGCCGCTGGTCGGCCCCAACCACAATCCCGCGCTGCACGATTACGACGCCATGCTCTTCGGAGCGGGTCTCTACCGCGAGAAAATCTACTCGGCAAACATGATCTACGGATTCGGTACGAGGGAGTACCTCGCGACGGGTTACAAGGCCGAGCTGGTCGGCGGATACTCGTGGGGCGAATTCAACGACGAAATGCATCTGGGAATGACCTATACCACCGGCGGATTCCGCTCGGTGGGCTATGTCATGGGCAGTTTCACGCTGGGCAGCTATATCGACCTCACGACCGGGATGTGGCGTCACAGCGCGGTGGACGTAGACCTGAAATGGTTCTCGAACCTGTTCCTGTTCAAACGCAGCCGCATCCGCCAGTTTCTGGCCTTCAACTATACGCAGGGCTGGAACCGCGGCACGGGCAGCGACGAAATAATCCGCATGACCCGCATAAACGGCCTGCAGGCGCTCAAGGAGCACGTCACCGGCACCAACCGCATGATCCTCAATACGGAGACCGTATTTTTCACGCCGTACCAACCCCTCGGCTTCCGCATCGCCCTGTTCGGATTCGCCGATTTCGGACTGATAGGCTACTCGCCCAACATCTTCAAGAACGACTTTTTCACTTCGTTCGGTTTCGGCGTACGCATCAAGAACGAACGGCTGGTGTTCAACACGATCCAGATCCGTCTGGGACTCGCCTTCGGCAAACGCGGACTGGTCGAAAGCGAATATGTCCGCGTGTCGAACCAAACCCGCATCGAACAGTACCGTTACCGCCCGACAAGGCCCGAAATCGTGGGATTCAAATAGCCGGATTCAAGCCCGACTCGGGGCAAAACGACGGACAGGACAAGCCTGATACAAAAGTCGGTGCAAACCGGGTATGAAGAACCGGCGCAGAAAACGGCACGAAAAAACGGACGCGGAAAGATTCGGTGCACGACAGCTTCCGGGAACTCCGGATAAGCGGCTGATGCAGTTCGGATTAGGACGAGGAAGACAAAAAACGGAGGTTTCGCACCTCCGTTTTTCTATTGGCCTTCGACGATTTGCCCCTTGTCGTCGATCGTCATCACCCGGTCGTACTGTTTCACTTTCGCCGTAAAGTCGTGGAAATCTTCGGCCTCCTGATACTTGCAGGGAACGACCTCTTCACCCTTGCGGTTGATATAGCCATATCCCAGTCCTTTGATGAAGACGCGGGCCAGACCGCAGCGGAAGGGATAGGCTTCGTGGTATTTGAACGGCACGACGAGCTGTCCGTTCGTGGCGATATAACCCCAGCGGGCGTCGTAGAAATCCTCGGAATTGACGCCGAAACGCATCACCGGGGCGCGCATCTCGCTGAACTCGCCGGCATCGTCCCACTTGGCGGGAAGCACTTCACGCCCTTCGGTGTCGATATACCCGCAGCGCGGCTCCATCCCCTGAAAATTCATGCCGTAAAGGTTGGTATTGAACGGCGCCAGACCGTCGTGGAACTCCCCGATGCGTTTATAGCGGAACGAACTGACTTCATTGCCGTTGCGGTCCACCAGTCCGTAATTGACATTGTTGTAGCTCACCACGGCGACACCGCCCGAAAAGGGCTTCGCCACGGCGAAACGCGGCGAAATGGCCACATTGCCCTTTACGTCCACATAGCCGTAATTGCCGAACTGTTCGAGCATAAAGGCCGCAAGCCCTTCGCCCGGCGTATCGAGGTAGTAATAACGGCACGGAATCGTCTCGCGGCCCAGCGTGTCGATCAGTCCCCACTGGCCGCCGTAAGGCTCGTCGCGCAGCACCATGCTGCCGCCGTAGTTCGTCCGGGCATAGCCGTCCTTGAAATCGGAAATATAGGTGAAAAAGCAGGGAAGCACTTCACGGCCGTCGGCGTCCAAGAAGCCGTGCTTGCCGCCGCTCGTCACGGGAATCAGCCCGTATGCGTTAGGCTCGCCGATCAGGTTGTAGTCGCACGGCACGACCACTTCGCCGTTTTCGCGCAGATAACCCCACTTGCCGTCGCGCCGTACGCGCATCCAACCCCGCTCGTCGGGTTCGCCGATCTCGGAATACAGGCAGGGAATAACCATCTTCCCCGCCTTATCGACGCGGCCCCAAAGCTCACCCGCGGCCTGCACCCACGCCATACCGTCCTCAAACGGCTCGGCAAGCGTGAACTGCGGAGGGATCACGAGCCGTCCCACAGTGTCGATATAGCCCCAAGCCCCTTCAGGGACCTGCACTGCGGCCATGCCGTCGGCAAATCGGCAGGCATCGGCATAATGACATTCGATCGCCAGCCGCCCAGTCCCATCGACATAGCCCCAGCGGCCTACGCCCTCGTTGATGTCGAGTACGGCAGCGCGGTTGTCGCTCACCTCCCCCACTTCGGCGTATTTGGCCGTACGTTTTTCGAACGACCGGCCGCACGAGACGAGCGTTACGACTGTAAGAAAAAATAGCAGGCGTTTCATAACTTCTGGTTTGTGTTTCAAATACAAAGATAGCGCAAGCCGGGCGCAGAACCAAATTTTTCGGTTCTGGCGGAGCGATGCCTGTCCGCGAGGAGAATCGCTTCCGGCAGCAACAGCGCGAACCGGACTGAGAATTTCACCTATTCGGCCCTGCCGGCGTGCAGCCTGTTCAAACCGGAATTCGCTTCGGCAAAGATAACTTTTTTCCGGACGATTTATGCAAGTTTCGGGCCTTCATCGTCCGCACGTTAAAAACCCGGAACGGCAGAACCGTTCCGGGCGCGAACTTTTTATGCTTATGGTGGTTGGGTTTCGTTGTACACAACCGGGAGAGCCGCAGGTCTTAGCGTTCAGAACCGGAAATCCGCCCCTCTCCGTCTATCTGCGTGTCGTAATCTTAACCACGCCCTCGCTGTCGGCACCGTATTCCTTGGCTGCCGCCTTGCCGCGCAAGACCTCCATACGCTTGATTTTCTGGGGTGCGAGCTGAAGCACGTCCGCTTTGGACGCGTTCTCGCCGTTGATGAAAATCACGTAGTCGTCCGGTATCTCCGAAGCGTTATGCAGTGTAACGCGGCCCGTAAAGACCGTTTTCCCCGATTCCGTTTTCGAATGATCCACGCGCGTCGTGCCTTCGCCTGTCGTAACGTGCCAATACGACGGTGTTTCCGACTCAGTCCGGCTGGTCACGCTTGCAACGACGGCTTTGCGGTCCGCAGCATCGGCAGCGGAATCCCGCATATCGACAGCGACCGCCTTGGAGAAGGAGATTTCCGACTTCGCCTGCGCGCGGGCTTCATCAAGCTGTTTCTGCGCTTCGTCGAGCTGCGCCTGCGCCTCTTTCCACTCGTCTTTCGACATATACCGGCATGCGGCGTCCAAACCGGCACGGGCGGCCTGCATCCCCGCCTCGGCGGCTTTCAGTCCGGCATCCGCAGCCTGCATCGTCTGTCCGGTCATAATGCGAATCATCCCCTCCGCAGCAGCGGGGTCTTCCCCCTGAACAGCGGCGTCCTTGGCGATGCGGATCGACCGGACGTTTCCGGACAGCTCTTCCAAATCGCCGGCATCGACGTCCCGGCCGTTTATTTTCCAGACCATATTTCCGCCGAGCGAATCGCGCCTGCCGTCGATCTTATAGGTTATCGTCCGCACCTTGCCCGCAAGAGAATCCGGCATCTTCCCGGCGCCGCGCACCACAACCGTAGCCGGGCTGTTGCCGCCGTCGTACGAGAATGCCTGCGCCTGCATCTCCGTATCGCCGTCTTTCGTTGTGACGACAATCACGCCGTCCTTGCCCTTTTCGCCGTACAAGGCTTTGGACGCGGCATCTTTGAGCACCGAAACCGAAGCGCTCCGGTCGGCGGGAAGCGAATCGATCGTTTTCACTTCGCGGCCGTCCACCAGAATCAGCGGATTGCCGGATTTTCCGTCCGAAGAGTCGATTTTTGCGTTCCGAACGAGAATCGTAACATTTTCTTTCTTACCTTTGTCATCAGGAAAAACATAGGCGGTGCGGGCGAACGCCCCGAGGGCGAGTCCCACAAGCGGCAGCACGAAAAGCACTTTGGCTACGGCCCACCGCGACGATCTTTTACGTAACATCATGGTAATACGGTTTTTAAGTTTACTGTGATTAAAGCTGTTGGCGACTGAGTACCACCTCCCGCCGGCAGCTTTCCTTATTAATAATAGTTGATAATGTTTCGCATCGACGCCGCTGTCGAGAACGGCTTCGTCGGCTTCGTATTCGTGAATGGCCCGCAGTTCGCGGCGCAGGAGCCACATTGCGGGGTTGAACCACTGGAGACAGCCCGCAAGGTCGGTCACCAGCAGATCGATCGAATGACGCAAACGCAAATGAGCTTTTTCGTGCTGGACGATCGCATCGCCGTTCTCCGCCAAATCCTTTTCCGACAGCACGACATAGCGGCACCAGCTGAAAGGCGTCACGGAACGGTCGGTACGTACCAGCACCGTTCCGTCGGCCAGCCGTTCACGGCGGCCCCGGCGGATCATGCGGACCACACCGCAAACCGATCCGAACGTCCAGAGCAGTGTCGCCCCCACCCCGGCCAGAAAAACAAAGGCTGCAGCCTTATCCCACGGAAACGGCTCGGGCTGCGGTTCGGCAGACATTTCAAAGCCCTGCTCCGCGCCAGAAACTTCCGGCTGCGCCGGAAGTTCGCGGTAGATCGTAATGACGCACAACGGCAGCAAAAACGACAGCACCATAGCCGCCAGCACGACGATACGGTTCAGGCCGTGGAAGGTCTCGCGGCTCAGCAGCAGTTTGAAGAAGAGGTAAAACACCGCCAGACAGGCGCCGACTTTCAGGCTGTAGATCATCAGGGCATACATGGCTACCGGCGGTTTTGATTTTCGATGCGGTCGATCAGTTCCCTGAGATCCTCGACCGAAATCTTCTCCTCCTCGACCAGCGCGGAAACGGCCCCCAAATAGGAATTCTCGAAATACTTGCTGATGACACCGCCCAGCGTCCGGCGTGAGAACTCCTCTTCGGTCACCACCGGATAATACTGATAGGTGCTTCCGAAAGTCTTGTGATCGACATAGCCTTTGGCCTCGAGGGCGCGGACCATCGTCGAAAGCGTATTGAAATGGGGTTTAGGCTCGGCGGCCAGCGCGACCAGTTCCCGCACGAACAGCGGGCCGTGTTCCCAGAAACAGCGCATCAGTTCTTCTTCCCTGCGTGTCAGTTTTTCCATAGCGTCGGTTGTTTTTCAGACCGGGAAAAACAGCATGTCCCGGTGTCCGACAACAAAGGTAACTAAAAAAATTTCACATACAACTATTTTATATAGTTTTTTAACTAAAAAACATAGTTTGCATCTGACAAATAGAAATTCAATCCCCAAATTCGTCGCAAACAATACCCGACAGACCGGTAACCGTACCGGCGCTTCGCCCCATCGGGAGCTGGAACAAAAAAGAGAAATATCAAATTTACAGTGTCTGCAACGTAAATTTACATTCATATCTGCCTGTCTTGTTACATTGGCATCATAACACAGACACAAAAGCATTGAGAAAATTGCTAAAAATTTTTTATGTTTTTAGATTTTATTGTATTTTTATTGCACATTTTTCTTCCAATCAAGGTGTACATATAGATTTTCCCGGAATGTCAAATTTACGCCCAGCAGTCATATGAGAATAGAATTGTCAATCTTGTTCTGTCTGATGTCCATCGGCGCTTCGGCACAAGATGTCATTATCAGGAAGAATGGCGATGAAATTCAAGCCAAAGTGTTAGCCGTTTCTGATTCGGAAATCGACTATAAAAAGTGGTCTAATCAAAATGGGCCGACTTATACCATGTCTAAGGACGATGTATTTATGATTAAGTACATCAATGGCGACAAGGATGTATTTAACGATGAATCCCGGTCTGTTGTTCAAGAAGAAAATTCTTCGTCCAAATACATCGCAAAATCACCCACGGCAAATAATGCGGAACTCATAAGGAAATATAAGCCGGAGATACGTGTAACGACCAAACTTTCAGAAAAACCCTCCAAATGGTTTTTCCCGATCATGGCAGTAGCGGACTCATCGGTACTCTCAAATGAAGATATCGAAGTTTCGATAATTCCCGTTACGGTCTGCGATCAGGATCAGACCGTAACTTATTTGTTGCGTTATTATCTTGAAATTAAGAACAAAACCAATAACACGATATATGTAGATAAGGCCAATACATTCAGAGTATACACGGATGGTTCGTATAAAACCTATTTCGATGCCACCCAAATCAACATAACAAAAGGCAGAAGTTCTGGCGTAGGAATCAACTTGGGCGGCATAACCGATGTATTAGGTATCGGAGGAACCGTAGGAACGTTGGCCAATTCGACATCCGTTGGCGGTACTTCACAAAATGCAGTCACAAAAACTTATTCGCAGCAACGTATCATAGCAATACCACCCCATGCTACGGCAAATCTTTCCGAGTATAAACAAGAGCATGTGAAAGGTAAGCATTATGAAGACATATCGGATGCCGAATTTTGGAAATTTTATTTACATGATCAGAGAGGCTTTATAAAGAAAGGTGAATGTATCCATTATAGCGAGGCAGAATCGCCTTATGAAAACAAATATCACATAACCTATTCGTCCGATGCTGATTTCTCTTCTTATTCAACGTTAAGTTTTAAAATCTATGCCCGATATGTTATCGGCGCATTTTGGTCGTCAGTGCTTCAATACAAGCAAGCCAGTCTCATAAAAGATATTCAGAAACACATTCCTGACTTTTGGGACAATCCCAATATAATCATAGGGGATTGCAGCTATGTCAGCAAACCTTAATAAAAGAGCTCATACTAACCGAGCATTAAACCGTTGCCTTCCGTTACCTACTCTCCTATATAAAGATGTAACGACTTGATTTATCAGGTCGTTACATCTTCCAAGCCCACACCTTTCAGGCCGGGGCGTATATAGTACGGAACACCGGAGGATTAGTCCTCGTCGCGGTACATGTTCTCCACGTAAATGGCATGCTGCTTCGCCACGCGCTTCGCGATCGAAGGCTTGGTGAAGTACTGGCGGCGGCGAAGCTCCTTCAGGACGCCCGTGCGCTCGTATTTACGTTTGAACTTTTTCAGGGCGCGCTCGATGTTTTCGCCCTCTTTTACCGGCATGATAATCATAATATGCTACTTTTTTATTGTTTTTTAATTTTTTCGTTTACTTTAAAATCCTGCGGGACGCATATCTTCCGATATCTCTTCCCGTGCAATGATGCTTCGTCTACTCGTCGTCAGGTCCGCTTCGGGCACCGAACCGCAGATAGGGAACCAGCCGTGCTGCTTCCTCGCGGGTCATTATGTCGTCTTCGATCAATTCCTCAGCGGTACTCCAACCTCCTTTCAACTGTCTTTTCTTAAGTAATTTCCGAAGCGTCTGCGGCGGAATATACGGATGCCGTCCCAACTCTTTCGGGGTTGCAAAGTTAATATCAATTTTCCGAATTTCACAACTATCGCAGTAAATTTGTTTCAAAATTTTCTCATAATTGCGTTCCGTGACTCCCGGAACCTCTGCGAGTTGCTCCACGCGGAGGAATCCGCCGAGCCGGTCGCGGTAGTTCATAATCGAAACGACGGTCCTCTCGCCGATACCCGACACGCTCCGCAGCGCGGCCGAATCGGCCGTGTTGATCTCGACGGGAACGTCGATCGGCTCCGCTCTGCGTTCGGGGAAGATGACGTAAGGCGCGAGCGCCGAAGCGACCGAATCGCTCACCACATAGCACGCCCGCAGCTCCTCCATGTCGTAAATGCCGCTCAGATCGCGCCAGCGGATAAAGGCTTCGGCCTGCCGTTTCGACAGCGCGCCGATGGCCCGCAGGTAACGCGCGCTCACCGTGTCGATACGGAACGGCGCAGGCGGCATCGGCTCGGAAACGACACGCCCCGTGCGGTACTCCTGCGGAGCGATGGCATATTTGCGCCCGATACGTATATAGGGTTGCAGCCGGTAAAAGAGCGAATCGCTGATGCCGTAACAGAGCGTCACATCTTCGGGAATACGGAAAATCTTGCCTGCGGCGCGGTATTTCAGCAGGCTCACGGCTTCGTGTTTCGTGAGTCCCAGCCGCCGCAGACCGTCGTAATCCACGGTATTCGGGTCGAAGGGGTGCATAACGACGGTATCGGCCCGTTCTTCCATTTCGGCTTCGACCCGGAGGGCTGCCGCGGGATCGGCCTTCGGGCGCACGAGAAGGATGCCGAGCAGCAACAGCCCGGCCAGCGGCAGAAAAACCGCCACGGCGCGAATCTCACGTTCTGTAAAAAACTTTCCCATATGCAGAGACTATTTACATATCCTCCGGCAAAAGCCCGAACCTACCACTGCGCGCCCCCGGAGAGCAGCAGGCGGCGGTAACGCCGCGAGGGCGATTCCACGAAAGCGCCCAGCCCGTACTCCTCCCAGCGGCGATCGACCAACCCGACAGTCGCCTCCGACGCCGTCACGACATTCGGAAAGCGCGCCGGATTGCCGCCCTCGCCGGGACGTTTGCTCCGCGCGTCGATCACGAGCGTCGCGCCCTCCATCCGCACATCGCGCCGCGGATCGGTATTGGCCGCAGCGAGCCACAACAGCTCTTCGGGAGTCAGTTCCGCTGCCGCCGGATCGAACAACACGAAATAACGTATCCCCTCAGGGGTCCGAACCCTGCTCCCCGGTTCGGCGAATACAAGCACCGCCCCCCACTTTTCGAGCAGATCGGTGCGATATTCCTCCGGCAGAGACGGTTGCGGTACGGATTCCGACCGAGATGCGAAGTTCGGTTCAACTCCGGCAGCGGTAGCGTCTATCGCAATTTTGCCGCCGAAGCCGGGCGTCGCCGTGGCATGGTCCAGCACATCGAGGATTCCCTCGCTGCGCACGATGTCGCGCAGCGGGTCGATCCGGCGAAGCAGCCGCGCCAGCGCATCGGAATCGCGCACGTCGGTACCCGACGGTACGACGAGCAGGTATTTGTTGAACATCATCTGTCCCGCGCCCCACAGCGACTGGGCGACTTTCACGGCCTGCCCTTCGTAGCGGCGGTCGATCGCAACCACGGCGACGTTGTGGGCCGTACCGGCCTCCGGCATCGTAAGGTCGCAGATTTCGGGCTGCAGGGCCATACGGATCGGAGCGAGGAAAATCCGCTCCGTCGCGCGGGCGATCCATGCGTCCTCCTGCGGCGGGATGCCGACGACCGTAGCCGGATAAACCGCATCGCGGCGGCGGGTCAGGGCCGTGACATGAAAAAGGGGATAGCGGTCTTCGAGCGAATAGAAGCCCGTATGATCGCCGAAAGGCCCCTCGACCGCTTTCTCTTCGGCCGGATCGACATAGCCTTCGATCACGAAGTCGCAGTCTGCCGGGACATATATATCGTTGGTAACGCACTTCACCAGTTTCACCGGACGGCGGCGCAGGAACCCGGCCAGCAGGTATTCGTCCATGTTGTCGGGCATCGGAGCCGTCGCGGCATAGGTATAGGCGGGATCGCCGCCCAGCGCGACCGAGACGGGCATCCGGCGGCCCAGACGCCTGTAAGCGTCGTAATGGCGCGCTCCGGTTTTGTGGATATGCCAGTGCATGCCCGTCGTGCGGTCGTCGAAAACCTGCATGCGGTACATGCCGACGTTGCGCACGCCCGTTTCGGGATCGACCGTATTGACCATCGGCAGGGTTACGAAGCGGCCCCCGTCCGCAGGCCAACATTTGAGGATCGGAAGCGCGGAAAGCGCCGCTTCATCGCCGGTCAGCACGATCTGCTGGCATGCGCCCCGGCCCGACGCGGTACGCGGAAACCAGCGCGCCATCTCGGCCAGCATCGGCAGGGCGCGCAGTTTGTCTGAGAGCGAATTGCGCGGCGCGGCCGCCTGCTTCAGCAGGCCGTCGATACGCTCCGAAAGTTCATCGAGCGTCCCGACCCCGAGCGCCAGCGCCATGCGCCGTTCGGAGCCGAACAGATTCGTCAGCACTGGAAATTCAGTGCCGGTACGCTCGAACAACAAGGCCTTGCCGCCGCCCGGCATTTTGGAAACCCGGTCGGTGATCTCGGCGATCTCCTCGACGGGCGATACGGGCGCCCCGATCCGAACCAGTTCGCCCTCGCGTTCCAGCCGCGCGATATATTCATTCAGACTCCGGTACATGCTCCAATGCTTTTTTTACCGATCCGTAACGCAGCAGCAGTTCGCGGGCCCGCGTCTCGTCCAACCCCGAAGCTTCGGCCACCATGCGCGTACCGCGGGCCACGAGTTTGTCGTTCGTGAGCTGCATATTGACCATGCGGTTGCCCTCGACGCGGCCCAGCCTGATCATCACGGCGGTCGAGAGCATGTTGAGCATCAGCTTCTGGGCCGTGCCCGCTTTCATGCGGGTCGAGCCGGTCACGAATTCGGGACCGACGACCGCTTCGAGCGCATACTCCGCTTCGGCCGCCACGGGCGAGGCGGGATTGCAGGTTATGGAACCTGTAAGCAGTCCGTGTTTCCGCGCCGCACGCAGTCCGCCGATCACATAAGGCGTCGTCCCCGATGCGGCGATGCCGATCAGCACATCCTTGCCGGTCGGGGCGTAAGGCGCCATATCGCGCCACGCTCCTTCCATGTCATCCTCGGCATGCTCCACGGCACGCCGCAAAGCCCCGTCACCGCCGGCTATCAGGCCGATCACGCGGTCGAACGGCACGCCGTAGGTCGGGGGCAGTTCCGAAGCGTCGGTAACGCCCAGCCGCCCGCTCGTGCCCGCACCGATATAGAACATGCGCCCGCCGCGCTCCATGCGTTCGACGATGCGTTCGACCAAACGCTCCATCACCGGAATCGTCGTCCGCACGGCTTCATGCACGCGCGCGTCTTCGCGGTTGATACCCGTCAGGATGTCGTGCACCGACATCCGCTGTAAATCATCATAGGCCGAAGCCTGTTCGGTTATTCTGTTTTCCATAATGATATTCTGTCAATCCGGCCGCCGGAGAGCGGACTATCGCTCCGACCTCACGGCCGTACCGCCTCAGCGTTTCGCGCAGCAAATCCCCGAATGCGGCCGCTACGCCGCCCACACATGCCACAGGCAAATGGGCCGGATAACGGCTCAGGTTGCGCTCGGCAAAATCGGCGAAAGTTTTTGCAACCATCTCCCGTATATCGGGACGGTCCAGATGCGCATGGACGAACGGTGCGAACGACGCCAGAAAACGATTGGCGAAAGGCTCCCGGTAAACCCGGCGAATGACCTCCTCATAGGTCAGCCCGTGCGCCGCGAGAAACTCGTCCCGCAGGGAAATATGCCCCTTGAAGATGCCGTTCACGAGGTTGCGTCCCAGCGTCGCGCCGCTGCCCTCGTCGCCGAGAACGTAGCCCAGCGGCGGCACGTTTTCCACGATTTCGCCGCCGCGGCACCAGCACGAATTGGAACCCGTGCCGAGGATGCAGGCCACGCCTTCGCCCCGGCCGAACAGCGCCCGCGCAGCGCCCAGCAGATCCGATTCGGCTTCGATATGCTTCGCGCCGAAATGTTCGTCCAACGCCCGGACCATCTTCGCCGTCGCATCGGGAAAAGTGCGTCCGCAGCCCGCACCGTAGAAATAAACCGCCTCCGCCCCGCCGCAGGGCGGAAGCTCCGCAAGGGCTTCGCGTATCTGCTCCGGCGAGTGCTGCACGGCGTTGATTCCCCGCGTGCGCACCTCTCGGGTATGCCCGCCGTCGGTCAGCAGCCAAGTGCATTTGGTCGATCCGCTGTCGGCAATGATTTTCATAAAAACAAAAGTAAAAAATAAATGCAAAAAAACGGTTATCCGCATTATGAAATCATACTTCCGCATCGGACGCGGTATCGGCGCAACACCGGACACGGTCCGGGACGCGGCATCGGCAGGAGATCGGACGCAACGGCGGCACGATATCCAATATAATATCACGCACGGTCCGGGTTCCGACACCGAACACTGCCGCGGACGGGGTACCGGCCAGAGCAACGCCCGCCATCACCGCCCGCCCCGTGGCCGCATGCCGATCCGTTATTCGACTCGGATATTCAGCACGCACTCGTCCGCGCCCCGCAGGATCGACGCACGGACTTCCACTTCGAATTTCCGATCGGGCCAAAGTTCGGACATCACGTAAAGCACGCTTTGCCGCGAACACTCGCACAACATCGGCGTATTCACACACTCCGCCCGGTGCAGGGGACAGAAACAGGATTCGAAACACAGGTTATACTCCCGTCCCGCGGATACGATTTCGCCCCGGACACCATTCAGATCGTCGATTTTCGCAAAAAAACGGTCCGAATCCCCGTCCGCCTCCCCGAACAGCCTGCGGTACAGTCCGAACGTTCCGCCCTGCACGCAGTTTACGGCGCACGCACGGAACAGCACGTCCCGCTGCTGCGGCTGCAAGTCGGCAATTCCCTTCTCGAATCCGCGAAACCAACTCTTCAAATATTCCATATTTTTATAAATCAAGCCGGCCGCCGCATACTATTCGCGGTCTCCGGGGAAACAAAGATAAAAAATAATCCGGGCGGCAAGCCCGGATTATCGTACAATACGTCAATACTATTTACTATGGAGCGCGATCAGCGCAGGAAAAGCAGTTCGCGGTACTTGGGCAGCGGCCACATCTGGTCGTCCACGATCTCCTCCAGCTTGTCGATATGACGGCGGATCTCGTCGAAGAAAACCGACACGGTATCGTGGTAGGCGATGGCTTTTTCGCGCATCTGCTCGATTTTGTTGGCCTTCTTGCGGGCGTCGATCATTTCGCCCGTAAGACGCTGAATCTCCGCCGTATGATACTGAATCTTCTTGATCAGCGCAATGCCGGCCGAAGCGTTCAGTCCCGGAATCTGCGACATCTTGTAGACCTTGTCCAGCAGCAGCACCTCGTACTTCGACGCGATAGGCACGATATGGTTCATCGCCAGATCGCCCAGCACGCGGCCTTCGATCTGAATCTTCTTGGTGTAGGTCTCCCACTTCACCTCGGTACGGGCTTCCAGCTCGACATCGGTGAAAACGCCCATCGAACCGAACATTTCGAGGGTCGCCTTGTCAAGGTAACGCTCGAAAATCAGCGGCGTCGAGGTCTCGCAGTCCAGACCGCGCTTCTTCGCCTCGGCCTTCCATTCGTCGGAATAGCCGTTGCCGTCGAAACGCACCGCCCTGCAGGCCTTGATCATCTGTTTCAGCACTTCGTAAATGGCCTTCTCCTTCTTCATACCGGCCTCGATCTTGGCATCCACCTTTTTGCGGAACTCCGTCAGCTCGTAGGCCATCGCCGTGTTGAGCACGATCATCGCTTCGGCGCAGTTGTCCGACGACCCTACGGCACGGAACTCGAAGCGGTTGCCCGTAAAGGCGAACGGCGAAGTGCGGTTGCGGTCGGTGTTGTCGAGCAGCAGCGTCGGGATATGCGAGATACCGCTCATCTTGAAGACGTTCTTGGCGTCGAAGCGGATCGCGTCGTCGCCCTTGCTGGCGGCCAGTTTGTCGAGCACGGCAGAGACCTGCGTGCCGAGGAAAGTCGAGATGATGGCCGGAGGCGCTTCGTTGGCGCCCAAACGGTGGGCGTTCGTGGCGCTCATGATCGACGCCTTCAGCAGACCGTTGAATTTGTAGACCGCGGAGATGGCATTCACGAGGAAAGTGATGAACTGCAGGTTCTCCGAAGCGGTCTTGCCCGGTCCGAACAGGTTTACGCCCGTATCGGTACCCAGCGACCAGTTGTTGTGCTTGCCCGAACCGTTGATGCCCTTGAAGGGTTTTTCGTGCAGCAGGACGCGGAACCGGTGACGGCGGGCGATCTTGTCCATCACGGTCATCAACAACTGGTTGTGATCGTTGGCAAGGTTGGCTTCCTCGTAAACAGGAGCGAGCTCGAACTGATTGGGCGCCACCTCGTTATGGCGGGTTTTGACCGGAATGCCCAACTTCAGGCATTCGTATTCGAGGTCTTTCATGAATGCCATCACGCGGGTCGGGATCGCACCGAAATAGTGATCTTCCAGCTGCTGGTTCTTGGCCGACTCGTGGCCCATGAGCGTACGGCCCGTGAGCATCAGGTCGGGACGCACGGCCCACAGACTTTCGTCCACCAGAAAATACTCCTGCTCCCAGCCCAGATACGACACGACCCGCTGCACGTTCTTATCGAAGTAACGGCACACCTCGGTCGCAGCCTTATTAACGGCCGTGATCGAGCGCAGCAGAGGCACCTTGTAATCGAGCGCCTCGCCCGTATAGGCGATGAAGACGGTCGGAATACAAAGCGTCGTATCGACGATGAAAGCCGGCGAGGTGGGGTCCCACGCCGAATAGCCGCGAGCCTCGAACGTATTGCGGATGCCGCCGTTGGGGAACGACGAAGCGTCCGGTTCCTGCTGCACGAGCAGCTTGCCGGAGAACTCCTCCAGCACGGAACCGCAGCCGTCGGGATCGGCAAAGGCATCGTGCTTTTCGGCCGTACCGCCCGTCAAAGGCTGGAACCAGTGCGTGTAGTGGTCCGCGCCGTGCTCCAGCGCCCACTGCCGCATGCCCGCCGCAATGCTGTCGGCGACCTCGCGCGTCAGGCGCGTACCGTTTTCCATCGTATCGACCAGTGCTTCGTAAGTCGCCTTGTTCAGGTACTTGCGCAT
>JAJPZH010000115.1 GCA_021204515.1 Alistipes sp.
TCCGCCGAAGCCGCCCCGCGAACCGCCTTCGAAACCGCCAAAGCCGCCGATGATCGTCGCGCCGCCACCGCCGAAATTGTCGTCCCGCAGGTTTTTGGCCCGCCGCTTCACCACGGCACCGCAGTTGGAGCAGACGTAGGTGTATTCGACCAGCCGGTAGCCGGACGTCACCTGCAGAATACGGTTCGACTGCTGCTGAAGCGTCAGTTTATGGCACTTCGGACAGCGCTTGCGGGCGTAATAGCCGAGCATGACGACGCCCATCGGCACGACGACGAACCCGACGACGATCAGGAAAATCGCCCACGACGGAAGTTCCCCGTCCGCGGTATCCGTGCCGCCCAGATCCAGTTCGCTGCCTTCGAGCAGTTGCGCTGCGGCTTCGACGCCCGCGACCATGCCGCGGCTGTAGTCGCCCTCGCGGAAGGCGGGCAGCATGTATTTCAGCTGAATCCGCTTGCAGACGGCGTCGGGAAGCACGCCTTCGAGTCCCCCGCCCGTGACGAAGCGGATTTCACGCCGGTCCCTGACAAGCAGAATACCCAGTCCGTTGTCGTTTTCGGCACGTCCCACGCCCCACTGCGTAAAGAGGTCGATAGCGAAATCGAAGACGTCGCCGCCCGCGATGTCGTCCACGGCCACTACGGCGATCTGAGCGATCGCACGGCTGCGGAGCGTCCCGCAGACCGAGTCGATACGCGCCACGGCCCCGGCCGAAAGAATTCCGTCGGGGTTCGAAACGTAGCGCGTACGGTCGGCGCGCTGGACATTGGGAATATCCTCCGCACGATAACTGCGGGCCTGTGCCGCAAGGCACGGGACGAGCAGCAGGCAAAGAATGATAAAGCGTCTCATATTCATCGGCAAAAATAGAAAAAAATCCGTAAAAGAAACGGGTTGCAGGACGAAGTTATTGGGTAAGGTGCAAAATAAAAGCCGCCGGATTTTTCGGCAGCTTCCATTTCGGGGACAAACCGGCGTCAGCGGGTCAGGATGCGGTAGCTCCACGGAGCCATATCCTCTTCGACATGGCCGCGGAGTTCGCAGGGGCGGCCCGTCATGGCGTCGGTGTACATGCCGGCGTAGATGCCCGTATAATAATCGGCGTGGATCGTATAGGGCGAGAGGTTCATGACAGCGACGACACGGTTGCCCTCCGTCTCGCGGACCGGAATCATCAGGCAGTCCTCGGCATTGTTGCGGATTTCGATCATCTCGCCGCCCCGCCCGCCCGATGCGAGCGCCGGATTGGCGTGCCGCAGCGCCGCAAGACGGCGGTAGAATTCGGAGAAGGGGTTGGCGCCGTAGGCGGGAAGCGGATCGCGGTCGAAGAAGGCGAACGAGTGATCGTAGCCGATTTCCTGACCGGTGTAGATCAGCGGCAGTCCGCGCGGCACGACGAAGGTGAAGACGGCCATGATCTCGCGGGCGGCGCCCATGCGGGCGAATTCGGAGCCGCTCCATGAATTTTCGTCGTGGTTGGAGGTAAAGGCCAGCCGCATGGCCGAACGGGGATAGCGTTTGCGGTCGGCATAGATGTAGTCGCGCAGCGACGTGACGCGGACCTTCTGCTGCGCCACATCGTTCATCAGGTGGTGCATCTCCCACGCATAGCAGGCGTCGAAAGCTCCCTCTTCGAAGAGGTTCCGCTCCTCGGCTTCGGCCAGCATGAACAGGTCGGGTTTCACCTGCCGCAGACGGCGTGCCGTCTCATTCCAGAATTCGATCGGAACAAGCATCGCCATATCGCAGCGAAAGCCGTCCACGCCGTGTTCGCGGATCCAGAATTCCATGGCGTCGGCCTGCGCGCGCCAGACCTCGCGTTCGGCGTAATTGAGTTTGGCCGTGTCGGTCCAGTCCCACGGCACGGCAGGCGTCCCCGCGGCGTCGCGTTCGTACCACGAAGCGGGTTTCTCGGTCACCCAGCGGGCGTCGCGGGCCGTATGGTTGGCCACCCAGTCCAGCAGCACCTTCATACCCAGCCGGTGCGCCTCGGCGACGAAGGCGTCGAAATCCTCCATCGCCCCCAGCTCGGGATTGACGGCGCAGTAATCGCGGATCGAGTAATACGAACCCAAAGAGCCTTTGCGGCCCTCGGCGCCGATCGGATAGACCGGCATCAGCCATACGGCGTCGATGCCCATGTCGCGCAGAAAGCCAAGTTTCGCGGCCGCAGCGCGCAGCGTACCTTCGGCCGTCAGCTGACGCACGTTCATCTCATAGATCACGGCCTGATAACTCCATTCGGGGTGTAACATATCCATATTCTTATAATAGGTCATCTTATACCCGGCAAACAGCGTCCGGAGAGAGCCGGTTTTCGGTTTTCGGGGTGTCAAATGTACGTTTTTTTCCGGACAAATAATCCGTTCGGAGCAAAAACAGGCGCAATCAGGCGGAAATAGCCGTCCCCGGCCGCATTTATTTCATAGAAAATTCTTATCTTTGCGCACGATATAAAAACGCCTTAATCAAATATGAAACATTTACGTCTTTTCATGCCGGTCATACTGACGGCTCTACTCGTCACGTCATGCGCCTCGCAAAAGCGTACATGGTACCTGCAGGACGCACAGCCGTTCACTCCCGAACAGATCGCCGAGAACGGCCAGATACGCATCAAACCCCTCGACCGGCTGACCATCGTCGTCAACAGCAAGGACCCCGAACTGGCCGTGCCGTTCAACTCGTCGTCGTCGCTGAGTTCCCTGACCGGAGCAGGCACGTACGGCAGCGCCACCAATCAGTCGCTGCAGATCCGCACGGTGGATGAGAACGGAATGCTCGAAATGCCCGTGATCGGAAAAATCGAGTGCAAGGGCAAGACCCGGAGCGAACTGGCGCAGGCCATAGCCGACAAGATCATCGAGGGCGGGTATATCAACGACCCGACGGTAAACGTACAGTTCGCCGACATGAAGATTTCGGTCATCGGCGAGGTGGCCCGTCCGGGGCATTACGACGTCACACACGACAAACTCTCGATCTTCGACGCGCTGGCCATGGCCGGCGACCTGACGATCTACGGCATCCGTACCGACGTGGCCGTGGCCCGCGAAGTGGACGGCGTGCGCACCATCGAGTATCTGGACCTCACATCGAAGGATCTGTTCAACTCCCCCGCATTCTACATCCAGCAGAACGACGTGATCTACGTCAAGCCCAACAAATACAAGGCGCAGGCCGGTGAAATCAGCCAGAACCGCAACTTCTACCTTTCGCTCGTGAGCACGGCAATTTCCGTAGCGACGCTTATTATAACACTTACCAAGGCAAAGTAAGTCATGACAGAACAGAACATCAATCCGCATCTGCAGAACGAAGAGTCCGAAAATACGGGCGGCATCACGCTCCACGACCTGATCCAGATGGTTCTGGCCAACTGGTACTGGTTCGCGCTCTCGGCGATCATCTGTCTCGGCGCGGCCTATTACTATTTGGCCAGCACCCCGAGGATATACAACCGCACGGCGACGATCCTCGTAAAGGACAGCCGCAAGGGCGGCGACACGGATCTGGGCGCATTCAGCGACCTTGTCGGATTCCAGAACCGCCGCAACGTCGATAACGAGGTCTACATACTCCAGTCGCACAGACTGATGTCGGAAGTGGTCAAGCGGCTCAACCTGACGGTCAATTACTCCGTGCGGGACGGGCTTCGCACGCTCGACCTGTACGGCCGTTCGCCGATCGAGGTCGATTTCATCAACGACAACAGCAAGCAGGCGCTTTCGCTGGAGATCACTCCCCTCAAAAGCGGCAAAATCGAACTGACGGATTTCGAAGACAAGTTCGTGACGCGGCAAGAGACCAAGCGGGTCATTCTGGCCGAATACGGAGACACGATCTCCACGCCCGTCGGGCAGGTCGTCGTGAACAAGACCCTGTTCATGGACTCGACCTACGTGAAAAAGCCCATCACCGTGATAAAAGGTTCGCTCGCGGCGACGACCAACTCCTACCGGAACGCCGTGAAGAGCGACGTGGCCAACAAGCAGGCGTCGATCATAACGATTTCGATGAACAGCTCGGTGCCCCGCCGCGCCGAAGACGTAATCAATACGCTGATCGCCGTCTATGAGGAAGACGCCATCGCCGACAAGCGTCAGCTGTCGGTGGTGACGGCCGACTTCATCAAGGAGCGCATGCAGGTCATCGGCCACGAGCTGGGCGACGTGGACCGCGACATCGAGGACATCAAGAAGAGTAACAAGATGATCGACATTACCTCGGAGGCGACCCGTACGATCACCGAAAGTACGCGCTACAAGGCCGAAAGCCTGTCGATCGAGAACCAGATAAGCGTCGCCGACTTCATCCGCGAATACCTCAACGACCCGTCCCATGCGGGCGACCTGATTCCGATGGTCGCTTCGATGACCAACAACGGAATCGTCTCGCAGATCTCGGAATACAACGAGGCCATCCTGCGGCGCGAAAAGCTGTTGAAAAACAGCTCGGCGCGCAGTCCGGTCATTCAGGACATGGACAATGCGCTGGCCGCCGTGCGCCGCTCGATCATCGCCTCGCTCAACTCGCACGTCTCGACGCTCCAGATACAGCTCGAAACCATGCGTAAGGAGGAGGCTCAGGTCAACCGCCGCATCTCGACCATGCCTTCGCAGGAGAAGGTCATGCTGGACATCATGCGTCAGCAGAAGATCAAGGAGGAGCTGTTCCTCTATCTGCTCAACAAGCAGGAGGAGACACAGCTCAACTACGCCGTGGCAAAAAGCAACTCGCGCACGATCGACATGGCGTACGGAAGTTCGCGTCCGGTATCGCCCCACTCGACGATCATCCTCGGCATCAGCCTGCTGGCAGGTCTGGCCATTCCGTTCGGCATACTCTACCTGATCGGCATGCTCGACACGACCATCCGCGGCCGCAAGGACGTGGAGGAGAACCTCAGCGCACCGTTCCTCGGCGACATTCCCTTCCTCGAAGGTGAAAACAAAGGCGGCGTGGTAGTCCGGGAAACCGGACGCAACGCGCTGTCCGAGGCTTTTCGCATCCTGCGCTCGAACATGACGTTCATGAACGTCTCGTCGGGCAAGGAGATCAAGTGCGTGCTCTTCACCTCGTCGGACCCCCATGCGGGTAAAACGTTCGTGGCGATGAATCTGGCCATGACGCTGGCCATGGCGGGCAAACGGGTCGTACTGATCGACCTCGACCTGCGCCGCCATACCCTCACGACACACTTGGGACGCAGCAACAGCAAGAACGGCATATCCGGATATCTGGCCGGAACGATCACCGATATCGACGAGCTGATAACGAATATGGGAACTCACGAGAACCTCGACGTGATCTGCGCCGGCATACAGCCGCCCAATCCTACGGAGATGCTGCTCTCGGACCGGCTCGACAAGCTGGTAGACCAGTTGAAGGAGCGTTACGACTTCGTATTCATCGACAGCACGCCGGCCATGTCGGTAGCCGATGCGGTGATTACGGACCGTTTGGCCGACCTCTGTATCTATATCGTGCGCGAGGGCGTGCTCGACCGCCGTCAGCTGCCCGACATCGAACGGCTCTACCGCGAGAAGAAATTCCACAACATGTGCATCGTGCTCAACGGCACCCGTACCCGCCGCCACGGTTACGGATACGGCTATGGTTACGGGTATGGATACGGTTACGGATACGGCTATGGCGACGACCATCAGGACATAAGCTACCGCAAGCGGATCAAGCTTTTCTTCAGTAAACTCGCGCGTAAAATAAAGAAATAAAATGGCTATACACAATGCATTGATCGCCGTGGATTTCGACGGCACGGTGGTAACGCACGCCTATCCCGAAATCGGGGACGATGCAGGCGCGGTTGCCGTACTCAAGGAACTCACCGACAACGGATGCCGGCTGATTCTCTACACGATGCGTTCGGGAGAGCTACTCGACAAAGCCGTCAAGTGGTTCCGGGACCGGGAAATTCCGCTCTACGCCATCAACGAAAACCCCTCGCAGCAGCGCTGGACTTCGTCGCCGAAGATTCATGCGGACCTCTACATCGACGACAGCAACTTGGGCTGTCCGATCCGGTTCGTAGACGGCGTAAAACGGCCGGTGGCCGACTGGACGAAAATCCGTGAACAACTGGTTCGGGAGGGATTTCTGGACTGACCGGCCGCCCGCAGGTGTTCGACGGTTGCGCAACAAGTTCCCAACAGTTGTTAACCAAAGATAAAAACAGGACTTTTCGGAGTCCTGTTTTTATTTTGCGCTACGGATGAAAAATGCAGAGGTCCTGCTCTAACCTGCCGGAACGGAATGGCGCCGGAAGTCGGAAAAACAATAAGACAATGCGGGGCAAAAGATAAGGGGCGGCTTTCAGGCCGCCCCTTATTATAACACCGGGAACTAAGCCCAGAGGTTACGGGGATATTTGCCCTCGGCGATCATTTTCTCGATCGAGGCCATCAGCGCGGGTTTGTCCTCCTTGTAGGTGACACCGTGCCACTGGGCGGCCGAGCGGAGTACGCGCAGGGATGCCGTGCCCTCGCCGATGAGTTTGTTCACCATCGTCGGGATGTAGAACTCCGATTTGAAGTTCTCGCGGTTCTCGGCGAGCCACGTCTTGAAGTACTCTTTCGAGTAGGCGAAGAAGTCGGGCGTGAAGCCGAAGAGATTCATCGAAACGGGGGTATCCTCGGCAAGCTCTTCGTCGGCGCCGCCGTCGTGGAAGAGAATTTTGCCGTCGGGCATGCGCTCGATCTGCGTACGCTCGACCATCGACGTCAGGTTGCCGTCGGCATCCACGCCGCAGACGCCGCGCGATACGGTACCGTTGTCCGAGAGGGTACGGTTCAGGTCGTAAGCGACCATGCAGTAGCGGTTCCGACTGTCGCCGAGCTGCGAAAGGTAGTCGCCGATGGTCTGGTAGGCTTCGGCGCCGTAGAAGTCGTCGGCGTTGATGACGGCGAAAGGCTCATGCACGGCGTCGGCGGCCATCATCACGGCATGGTTCGTGCCCCACGGCTTGACGCGGCCTTCGGGAACCGAAGCGCCTTCGGGCAGATAGTCCAGCTCCTGAAAGACGAATTCGACGGCGATGCGGCCGCCGAAACGCTCGGCCGAAAAGACCTCACGGAACTCCTTCTCGAAAGAGTGGCGAATGACGAAGACAACCTTGCCGAAACCGGCGCGGATCGCGTCGTAAACCGAATAATCGATAATGGCCTCGTTGTTGGGGCCGACCCCGTCCATCTGCTTAAGCGAGCCGTAGCGCGAACCCATACCCGCAGCAAGGACCAGTAATGTAGGTTTTACCATACTTTTTATCTGTTTTTGGCGTTAAAATCAAAACGATTACAAAGTTAAAAAATTCACCGCGTTCCGCAAAGGTTTTCTGTGAAATTGGTTATCTTTGCATGAATAATGCAATAGTTTGATGAACTTTTTTAAAAACATACGGGCATGGTGGCGCAGTCTTTTCCGCAAACGCCGCTTCAACATGCTCAACGCTACGGACAACAGCGAAGAGTGGCACATGCACCTCTCGCCGGCCAGTATCTTCGCAGCATTCGTTTCATTCGTACTGCTGCTTTTCATCCTCGTTCTCTCGCTGGTGGCGTACAGCCCCGTGCTGGAATTCCTGCCGGGTTACCGCACCGAAGCCGACCGTTCGCGCGAGAGTCTGGTGCAGAACATCATCCGGCTGGACTCGATGGAGCGCATGATGAACGACATGCTCACCTACAACCAGAATATCGCCCTGATCATGGAGGGCAAGACGCCCGTGGCGCGGGTACTCGCCAATTCGGACAGCACGCGGGCCACGAAGGTACTGGTGATGCCTTCGCCCGAAGATTCGGTGCTCAGGGCGCAGATGGAGGGCGACGGCGAGTACGCCATTACGGGCCGCAGCGGCGGCTCGCGGCGCTCGGTGCGCGAAGCGATCGAACTGGCGACGCCCGTCGAGGGCATCATCACCGACCGTTTCGACATCCGCAACGGCAACTTCGGCATACGCATAGCGGCGGCGGCCAGCGACCGCGTAGCGGCCGTGGACAACGGTACGGTGGTACTGAGCCTGTGGACGCCCGAAACGGGCTACATGGTCGAACTGCAGCACGCCGGGAACCTGCTTTCGGTCTACAAGGGACTCTCGCAGTCGCTGGTGACCCAAGGGCAGACCATCCGCGCAGGCGAACTGATCGGCTACAACGCCGAAGCCGAAGAGGGCGAGGTGAGACTCTTCGAATTCGAACTCTGGAACAACGGCAAGCCCGTCGATCCCGAAGGATATATCGTCTTCCAATAGATCCGCATGAAACAACGACTCGCAATACTGGGTTCGACCGGTTCGATCGGCGTGCAGACGCTCGACATCGTACGTGAAAACCCCGAATTCTTCGAAGTGCGCGTGCTGACGGCCAACAGCAACTGGCAGCGGCTCGCGGCGCAGGCGCGGGAATTCGACGCAGACACGGCGGTTATCGCCGACAAAAGATATTACGCCCCGCTGCGCGATGCACTGGAGAGCACCGACGTCAAGGTTTACGCCGGAGAGGAAGCCGTGGCGCAGGTCGCGGCGGGCGGCGATTCGGACGTCGTAGTCAATGCGCTGGTCGGCTATGCGGGCCTCGCACCCACGGTGGCCGCGCTCGGAGCGGGCAAGAAACTCGCGCTGGCGAACAAGGAATCGCTCGTCGTGGGCGGCGAATACGTGATGCGGCTGGCGGCCGAGAAGCGTGCGCCGATCCTGCCGATCGACTCGGAACACTCGGCGATTTTCCAGTGTCTGGCGGGCGAACAGTCGCCCGTGCGGCGGCTGATAATCACCTGCAGCGGCGGTGCGTTCCGGGACCTGAAGCGCGAAGAGCTGGCCGGTGTTACAGCCGAGCAGGCGCTGCGCCATCCCCAATGGGACATGGGCGCGAAGATCACGATCGACTCCTCGACGCTGGTGAACAAGGGTTTCGAAGTGATCGAAGCCCACTGGCTGTTCGGCATGCCGGCCGAGAAAATCTCGGTGGTGCTGCATCCGCAGTCGATCATCCATTCGATGGTCGAATTCGAGGACGGAGCGATCAAGGCTCAGCTCGGAACGCCCGACATGCGTATACCGATCAGCTTTGCGCTGATGTACCCCCGCCGGGCGAACCGTCCCGGCGAAAGGTTCAACTTCCTGAATCATCCGCAGCTGACCTTCGCAGAAGTGGACCGTGCGAAATACCCGGCGCTGGACATCGCCTACGACTGCCTGCGGCGGCGCGGCACGGCGGCCTGCACGATGAACGGCGCCAACGAAGTGGCCGTCGCGGCGTTCCTCGGCGGCAGGTGCGCATGGCTCGACATCGTGCGCACCATCGAGTACGCGCTGAGACGCGCGTCGTTCGCGGCGGCCCCTACCCTCGCGGACTATGCGGCGGCGGACGGCGAAGCACGCCGGCTGGCCGCGGAATTTTTAGCTTTGTAACCAAAATACGAATATGGATATTATCATCAAGATCATTCAATTCTTCCTCTGCTTCACCATTCTGGTGGGTATTCACGAACTGGGACACTTCCTCATGGCGCGGGTCTTCAAAATCCGCGTCGACAAGTTCTATATCTTCTTCGACCCGTGGTTTTCGCTCTTCAAGTTCAAGCGCGGCGACACCGAATACGGGCTGGGCTGGCTGCCGCTGGGCGGATATTGCAAAATCGCCGGCATGATCGACGAGTCGATGGACAAAGAGCAGATGAAACAGCCCCCCAAGCCCGACGAATTCCGCACCAAACCCGCATGGCAGCGTTTTCTGGTGATGATCGCCGGCGTAGTGATGAACGTTCTGCTGGCCATCTTCATCTACATCGGAATCTGCTACACGTGGGGCGACAACTACTTCTCGAACGAGGATGCCCACTGGGGCTACACCTTCAACGAAGCGGGCCGCAAGCTCGGATTCCGGGACGGCGACAAGATCGTCTCGATCGACGGCGAGGCGGTGGACAACGTCAATAAGATCGTCAATGCGCTGATTATCACCGAAGATGAACGCCGCGTAGTGGTAGAGCGCGAAGGTCGGCAGGTAGAACTGACGCTGCCGCTGGGCGAGCTGATCGAAATGCGTCAGAACAAAGGTTACGAAGACCTGCTGGCGCTCCGCATACCGTTCCTGATCGACAGCGCGGTCTACGAATCGGCGTCGGCGCTCAGGCGCGGCGATGAGATCGTAGCGATAAACGATGCACGGGGGCTGGAATACCCTGCTTATCAGGAGTACCTGAAAGCCCATGCGGGAGAGGATGTGACGCTGACCGTCAAACGCGAAGGCGACATGCTGCTGGAACTGGTCGTTCCGGTGTCGGACGGGGGCAAGCTGGGGGTGATGGCGCTCAATCCCTACAAGCTCCGGACACAGAAATACACTTTCTGGGAGGCGATTCCCGCAGGCATCGGCAAGGCGGGCAAGGTAATGTCGTCCTATTGGGAACAGCTGAAAATGATCGTACAGCCCAAGACCAAGATGTATGAGGAGCTGGGCGGCTTCATCGCCATCGGCAGCATCTTCCCCGGAGACTGGAACTGGGAGGATTTCTGGATGAAGACGGCGTTTCTGTCGATCATTCTCGCCGTGATGAATATTCTGCCGATACCGGGACTCGACGGCGGACACGCCATCTTCACGTTCTGGGAGATGATTACGGGCCGCAAGGTGAGCGACAAGATACTGGAAGGCGCGCAGTACGTAGGACTGTTTATCATTCTGCTGTTGCTGCTGTACGCCAACGGCAACGACATATACCGGTTTTTCATAAAATAAGATGAAAATAACAAATTGCGCAGATGCCTTGCGGCGGCACCATTTCGAGGTCGAGACGGTCAGGGACACCGCCGAAGCTTTCGCCGTGATAAAGGCCGCCGTCGAAACGGAGCGGCCGGAAACGGTATCGTTCGGCGATTCGATGAGCATGCGTGCCACGGGCGTCATCGAATGGCTGCGCGGCGACGGGAGGTACAGGCTGCTGGACGGATTCGATCCCGCGATGACGTATCCGCAGCGGCTCGAAATACGCAGGCGGGCACTGATGTCGGACCTCTTCATCACGGGCGTAAACGCCGTGACGGCAGAAGGCACGCTCCACTGGCTCGACAAGGTGGGCAACCGCATAGCCCCCGTGGCGTTCGGTCCCCGCAAGGTGATTATCGTGGCGGGACGCAATAAGATCGTCGCAAACCGGGACGAGGCCGAAGAGCGCATCCGCACGATCGCGGCGCCGCAGAACATAGCGCGCCACCCGGGATTCCGCACGCCCTGCGCCAAGACCGGCGTATGTTCGGACTGCAACTCGCCCGACCGGGTATGCAACACCCGCATGGAGATGCTGCGCTGCTGGCCGGACAAGCGCGTACTGGTGGTGCTGATAGACGAAGATCTGGGACTTTAGCGACATACGGACTATGGGAAAACTGAAAATACTGACAGCACTGCTTCTCGCGGCCGCACTCACAGCCTGCGGCGACGATTCGGACGTCTTTTACTCGACCGTCTATTCCGTCGCCAGAGTCGAGGTGTCCGTGAGCCTGACCGACCCGGAAGAGCCGGAAAACCCCGATCCCGAAAATCCTGATCCGGAGAATCCCGATCCAGAAAACCCCGATCCCGAAAATCCTGACCCGGAAAACCCGGACCCGGAGAATCCCGGCACGGAAACTTCGGAAACGGAAGAGCCGGAGAATCCCGAAGAGCCGGAGAATCCGCTTTTGCAGGAGATCCGCGACGCCATACTGGCGAAGGCTCCCGTGCAGGCGGGCGGCAGCTACCGGCTCGACTTCACGCATCACAACGGCGGACCGCTTATCGTCCGTCCCGCGGCCGACGCCGAACCCGTTACGGGAACATTCATAAAAGAGCCTGACAAACCCGAAACGCTGGTCTTCACATTCGGCGAACAGGTCGATTCCTGCAAGGTATCGGGTTACACGGATACGGACAACGTTCGCAAAACGCTGCTGAGCATCGACCTGACCGAGGAGTACAAACTGCTCTACCCCGATGCGGGCGTCACGCAGGTCATCCGGCAGGAATACACTTCACACCCCTACTAACCGACACCCGATGGCAAAAGTCAAAAAAGCCTATTTCTGCAAGAACTGCGGATTCGAAGCCCCCAAATGGCTGGGACGCTGTCCCTCGTGCGGTGAGTGGAACACCTTCACCGAAGAGATTATCGCCAAGGAAAGCGGCTCGGTGCCGGCCAACATCGCAGGGTCGCTGCCCGCGGCCAAGCCTCAGCGGGTGCGCGACATCCGCGAGAGCGAACACCGCCGCATGGACCTCGGCAACAGCGAGGTGAACCGCGTACTGGGCGGCGGCATGGTTCCGGGATCGCTGATCCTGCTGGGCGGAGAGCCGGGAATCGGCAAATCGACCCTTTCGCTGCAGCTCGCGCTGGCGGCGAACGGACTCAAAACGCTCTATGTCTCGGGCGAAGAGTCGGCCGAGCAGATCAAGATGCGCGCGGGACGCATCGGCATCGACAACGACGAATGTCTGATCTATCCCGAAACGCTGCTCGAAAACATCGTCAGCCAGATCGGCGAACACCGGCCCGACTTGGTGGTGATCGACTCGATACAGACCATCTACACCGATCTGCTGGACTCGTCGGCGGGAAGCGTGTCGCAGATACGCGAGTGCGCGGCGACGCTGCTCAAATACGCCAAATCGACCGGCACGTCGATCTTCATCATCGGGCACATCACCAAGGACGGCACGATAGCCGGACCCAAGATTCTGGAACATATCGTGGACGTCGTGTTGCAGTTCGAGGGCGACAGCAACAACATCTACCGCATCCTGCGCGGCATCAAGAACCGTTTCGGCGCGACGTTCGAAATCGGGGTTTTCGAGATGCTCGACAGCGGACTGCGCGGCGTGGACAATCCGTCGGAAATTCTGCTGACGCACTACGAAGAGCCGCTGAGCGGCATCGCGGTAGGTGCCTCGGCGGACGGCGTGCGCCCCTACCTGATCGAAGTGCAGGCGTTGGTGAGCGGCGCGGCATACGGCACGCCGCAGCGCACGACGACGGGCTACGACACCAAGCGTATGAACATGCTGCTGGCCGTGCTGGAGAAGCGCGTGGGGATGAAAATGTTTCAGAAGGACGTCTTCCTGAACTTCGCCGGAGGATTCAAGGTGGCCGATCCGGGGCTGGACCTCGCGGTCGTGGCAGCGGTGATCTCTTCCTATTACGACCGTCCCGTAGCCGAAGGCGTCTGCTGCGCGGGAGAGATCGGACTTTCGGGCGAAGTGCGCCCCGCCCCCCGGACGGAACAGCGTATCAGCGAGGCCGCACGGCTGGGTTTCAAACGCATCATCGTTTCGGGTTATCTCGGCAAGGGCGGCAAACGGCCCAAAGGAATCGAAATCGTCACAATAAACAGCATCGACCAGCTGCCCCGCGCGCTCTTTGTGGAATAGATTTTGCTCTTACTCCTGCAAAAGGAGTAAGAGATGCAAAAGCGAGTTGTCGTATTGGGCGGGGTGGGATTTATCGGCACGCACCTCTGTCTGCGCCTTCTGGAAGAGGGCCACGAAGTTTTCTGTGTCGATATTCGCGACGCGGTGAATTCGCCGCTGCTGCGCAGCGTATTGCAGCATCCCCTGTTTAGGTACGTCCATCACAACATCATCAATACATTCGGTATCCGCTGCGACGAGATTTACAACCTCACCTCGCCGTCGCGCGTGCGCTATAACAAGGCGCTGCCCGTCGAGACGCTCCGTATCAACATGCTGGGCGCGATAAATGCCCTCGATACGGCGCGCATGGAGCATGCGCGGATTCTGTTCGCCTCGTCGGGCTGCGTGTACGGCGCGGGATACCGCGATCCGGCGACAGACCCGACGGCGGGCTATTCGGAACAGTACATCCAGAGCGAAGGCAAGCGCGCGGCGGAAGCCCTGCACCGGGCCTATCAGGAGGAGCTGGGCGTGGACGCACGTATCGCGCGCATCTTCAACACATACGGCAGCGGGGCCGACATCATGGACCAGCGCGTGGTGATGAAAATGATCGTGGCGGCGCTGCAAAACCGCGATATTCCGGTGAACGGCAGCGGCGAACAGCTGCGTACCTTCTGCTGGGTCGAAGACATGGCGGACGGGCTTATCCGGATGATGGAAGCCACTCCCTCGGAGCAGACACGCACCCTGAATTTAGGCAGCAATCACGAAATTTCGATACGCGCGCTGGCCGAGAAAATCATCTCCCTGACGGGAAGCCGCTCGCGGATCGTACACACAGCAGCGCGTCCGGACGATGCCCGGCGGCGTATTCCCGACATTTCGGCCGCACGCCGCGAACTGGGCTGGACACCCCGCACGCCGCTGACCGAGGGATTGCGCCGCACGATCAGCTACGTCGAAAAAGAACTGACCGACAAAATTTACACGGACCTCACATGGGCGGAAATGAACTAAACACGACAAATATGACAGCAATGGATTTTGACAAGATTATCTGGCGGGACGCCCTGACGTTCGTGGACTTCTTCGCCACATGGTGCGGGCCGTGCCAGATGATGCACCCCACCGTAGACCGGTTTCAGGAGACGATGAACGGCCGCGTGGATGTCTACAAAGTGGATATCGACGACCGGGACATGCTCGAAATCGTACACCGCTACAACATTATGTCGGTGCCGACGCTCATGTTTTTCCGCCGCGGCGAGGTGCTGTGGCGCGAAAGCGGCCGCATCGGCTACGAACATCTGGTAAACGTACTCAAAGAGTTGGAACAGCGCGAGCAGGTGGGTCAGCGCTGATATGCGGAAACTATGCTTCCAGACGCCAAGTAAGCTCCTCGTGGACGTAGTCTTCGGCAGGGAGCTTACCCAGAGAACCGGCTGCGCGGAGTACCGCCTGCCGGTTCTCCTCGTTTCGGGCTCCGACGGCGGCCAGCAGGGCGACGGCCCCCTGCGCAGTCAGACGGGCAGCCAAGGGCGCGGAAAGCGGGGAAGCGACAGGTCCGGAAGCGGGTTCGGCAACCGGTTCTGCGGCGGTCCCGGAAGCGCATTCGGCAGCGGATTCGGCGGCACGGCGGACCGCTTCGACGGCGGGCGCGATCCATGCCGCCGTAAGGGAGTTGCTGCGAGCGGCCGACTGCAACGCGGCGTATCGAAGCAGCGGATTCGGATCGGAGATCCATGCGGCGAACAATGCCGGAAGCGCATCGGCGCGGCTCAGAAAGGCGAAAGCGGCTTCTTCTGCAACTTCGGAATTGACGATCCCGGCCGCCCATGCCGTAAATTCATCGGCCGCAAGCGATTCGGGCCGGGCGATATGCAGTGCCGCAAGGCGCAGTTCGCGGACATCCTGCAAATAAAGGTAACGGGCGAAATCGTGGTCGGGAGTTTCGGCGCGCGCGAGTTTGCGCAGCGTCGGCAGGCTCACGCCGTAATTGAGACCGTACGGCGCACCGTAACAGCGCATCGCATCGGCGACGGCGCCGTTCCGCTCGCGGCGCAGCTCGCCGAGCAGCGCCACCATACGCGACGTGAAGTCCATAGGCGGAAATTATTTGCGGCGGGGAAGCGCCACGTTGATCGTACGGCCGAACTCGAAGAGGGGCAGCACCGCGCGGGCATATTCGCGGCCGCCGGCGATGACCGTGCAGACCGAAGGATCGGCCACGCGGCATGCGACGACGTTGGTCTCCTTGGCCGAAGCTTCGAGCGCATTGGAGGTATTGCCCGAAGGCTCGATCTGCAGCAGCACCATATCGCCCGAAAGATCGCTCTCGGGAAGCAGACCTGCGGCCGGGCTGAAGCGGCAGACGATATACTGTTTTTTGTCGGCCTGAGGATAAACCACATAGCGGCGCGTTTCGGTGGTCAGGATGCGTTTGCCGAGAAACAGTTCCAGATAGCTCTGCTCCAGACGTTCGATCTCCGAAAGGGCGGATTTGAGTCCCTCGCCGAAGACATTTTCACCGGCTTCGCCCGTAATCAGTTCGAGGCGGTGCTTACGAAGCGAAAAGATCGTATTGGCGGCTTCGCGGGCGGCGTCTTCCAGCGCCAGCACCGTCATATCGTTCTTGTCGGCCTGCAGGCGGGCGAATTCGTCGTCGGCCGCGGCATAGGTCATAACACGGCGCGAAGGCTCGGCCGGGGCGGGTGCGTCGAGGCATGCCTTGGCATCGAGCAGAGCTACGGCGGCTCCGGTAACGACCCAGCCTGTCTTGTCGGTGAGCGGAGCGCGGACACCGAGGAATTTCTGTGCATAACGGGCGTAAGGACCGCTGAGGGTCACGTCCTTCTCGACGGTGACGTCCACGGCCAGCACCGTGCGGGGCTGGGAGACGACGATGCCGTCGGCGGTTTCGTTCGCGCCCTGCAGGGCGATGTATGGATTCTGCGCCGCCGCGCCGCCGCATACGACCAGAGCGAGGGCAAGAAGTCTGAGTTTCATGGTCTCGAAGTTTTTATTCACTGATACAAATGTAACTTATTTTGCCGTGCTATCAAAATTTCAGGTAAAAATCGCGGGTCAAAGCCCGGTATTCGGGGGTGTACTGCTCGTGTTCGCCCGTGCCGACGACCAGTTCGAAGCAGGCGGGAGGAGAATCGAAACGCAGGCCGGAGCAGGCGTTTTCAAGCGCGAACTCCATCAGCATGCGTTTGACCGGACGACGGGGCGTGGTACGTACGCCCGTACAGCGGGTCAGCGCGAGGAATCCGCGGCAGACGTCGGTAAAACGCCGGGCTTCGTCCGTCGGCAGGATCACGGCGAAACGGCCGTCGGCGGCGAGCAGGCGCACGACCGCGTCGCGCAGCTGGTCGAAGGGCAGGCGCACGGCGTGGCGCGCCGTGGTGCGGCCTTCGTCGGGACAGGTCAGCGAATCGACGAAAAAGGGCGGATTGGAGACGATCAGATCGAAGCGTTCGTCCGGCGCGAATTCCTGCACGGGACATTGCACGAACGCTACCCTGCCGCCCCACGGCGACGCGGCGGCATTCTCACGGGCCTGCGCGACGTCCTCCACATCGACGCCCGTAATCAGCGCCTCCGAAGCACGCTGGGCCATCATCAGGGCGATCAGTCCGGTGCCCGTGCCGACATCGAGAATGCGGCGGTCCGCAGGCCGCACGCCGGCCCATGCGCCGAGCAGTACGCCGTCGGTTCCGACTTTCATCGGGCAGCGGTCCTGACATATGGTGAATCGTTTGAAGCGGAACATCGTCACTGTTCTTTCAGATAGCCGTCGATACCGGCGCCGAAAAGCGAGAAATCGTAGCGCACGGGATCGGCGGAATCGAATCCGCGAAGCGCCGCCGTAACCTCCTCCACGGCCCGCCAGTCGCTCTGACGGCGCGAGAGCAGTCCCAGCGCGCGAGCCATGTTGCCCGTGTGGACATCGAGCGGAATATAAAGCGCCGACATCGGAATCTGCGTCCACTCGCCGAAGTCCACGCCCCGCTCGTCACGGCGCACCATCCAGCGCAGATACATGCAGAGCCGCTTGCAGGCCGCACCCTTGTCGATCGACGAGAGGTGCTTCTCGCAGCGGGGCGCATGGTCGCAGCTGAAAAATTCGCGGCGGAATTCAGCCAAGACCGCCGGAACGCTCTGCGAGGCTGCATAGCGC
>JAJPZH010000084.1 GCA_021204515.1 Alistipes sp.
TTGGCGAAATTGATGCCGTAATCCCACACGAAGATCTTGGCCGACAGGGCCGCCCATCCCTCCATCGCTTCGATGAACTCGCGGCCCGACGCATTGTCCGTAAGAGGCACTTCGCGGTCGCAGTCGATGTCGCACAACATGATATTGACGTTGGGCAGCGGCTTCACGTGCTTCGGGGGCTGCATCGTAAAGAGGTAGGCCAGCGTCGAAAACTCCTTGTCGGGGAAGCGTTCCGCCAGCTTGTTCAGAAAGCGGATATAGTTGCCCGAGGGCGCGCCTTCATATTCATTGACCTTCTCGCACTCCTCGCAGCGGCAGTAAGTGAAGTTGCTGTCGTTCTGGCTTATGGAGATGATGTTCATGCCGGGGTTGACCCGGAAGATCGAATCGACCTTCGCCGCCGCCAGTTCGAAGAGTTCGTCGTTGGTAAGACACCACTGACTGGCACGCCCCGGACGACGCTCGCCGTTGATGAACGAGTAGTATTCGGGATGCTCCGCGCCGTAGACCGACGCCGGGAGCAGGCTGTTGAAGGTATGCACCCACAGGCCGCCGGCAAAGATGTCGCACGGCTCCTCCAGCCGCAGGGCCAGCCGGTATACGGAGTCCTGCGCCATGCCGTAGCCCTGACTCTGACGATAACGGAACGCCGGATTTTCGGCGAAATCCATCGCCGGAAACTCGATCGTCGCGCGCCGGTCGAGGTCATAGACCCCGGCGGCGAAGTAATCCAGCCCCAAGTAACGTTCCAGCAGCGTCATGACGCCGTAAACCGCACCCTTGTCGCCGCCGCTGCTGACACGCAGCACGCCGTCCTGCGTACGCAGGCGAAAGCCGTCCTCGGCAAGCCCCTCGGTGTCCGAAGCTCCGATCAGAATGTCGCCCCTGCGGGCCGGAACCTGCCGCAGCAAGGGGAGCGTCGCACCGCTCGACTCACCGACGAAGCGTTGCAGCAGCCGGGCCGCCGTAAGGTTTGCGGGAGTATCCTGCGCCACAACGATCCGGGCCGCAGGTTTGCCGTTGCGGGTCAGCGGAGTCTGCGCCCAGCCTCCGGACGTAACGAACAACAGCGAGACAACGATTATCCAGCGGGAAAGTCTCATCTATTTGCGGTTTTGAAGTTCGAAAGTCAGCCGTCCGCCCCGAATCAGTTCGTCGTGGGCGATGCGGTATCGCTTCAGCGGTTTGCCGCCGAGCGTCATCGAGCGGATATAGACCGCTCCGGAATCGGGACGCCGGGTCTCGATGACGAGTTCCCCGGCCGGATAGTAATTCCGATCGAGCGTGACGGTCACCCGATCGAAAACGGGCGAGGTGAGCGTATAATACGGTTCGCCCGGGCAGTCGGGATATAAGCCCATCATCGAGAAGACGGCCCATGCCGACATGGTCCCCGTATCGTCGTTGCCGGGAATGCCGTCGGGTGCGGTGGTGAAGTATTTGGCCAGCAAGCGGTTCACCTCGCGCTGCGTACGCCACTCCTCGCCCCGGAAATAGCTAAAAAGGTAAGGATAGGCGATGTCGGGTTCGTTCGCGGGATCGTAAAGTCCCTCGTCGAAGACCATTTGCAGTTTGTCGATGAATTTGCGCCTGCCGCCCATCAGTTTCGACAGCCCGTAGACGTCGTGCGGAACATAGAACGTATAGTTCCACGCCGAACCTTCGTGGAAGCCGGGAACAGGTTCGAAATTTTCGCCCTGACGCGGATCGAAGGGCGACAGGAACTTACCCTCTTCGGTAATCGGACGGAAAGTGCCCGACTCGGGGCTGTAGTAATTCTTATAGCCGAGCGAACGGGTGCGGAACAGCGCCGCATCCTCCCTGCGGCCGAGCGAATCGGCCAGCAGCGACAGGGCGTGGTCCGCGATGTAGTATTCCAGCGCATGCGACACGGAGTTGTCGCCCGAAAGATCGCGGGCGTAAAAGCCCAGCGGTACGTAGCCCTTTTCGACATAGGGATCGATGTCGGGGCGCATTTTGTTCTGCGCGCTGGGCGTCGTGGCCGATTTGCGCATCGCCTCGTAAGCGGCGTCCATGTCGAAATCGCGCAGGCCCTTCATCCACGTATCGACGATCACCGGAATCGAAGGATCGCCCTCCATGGTGAAGGTTTCACGGCCGTAAAGCTCCCACTTCGGCAGCCAGCCCCACTCCTTGTACATGCCGATCATCGAGCGTACCATTTCCAGCTGGCGCTCGGGATAAACCAGCGTCATCAGCTGGTGCAGGTTGCGGTAGGTGTCCCAAAGCGAGAAGACCGTATAGCGGTTGCCTTCGGCTGTGCGGATTTCGGCGCTCTCCATCGCGGGATATTCGCCGTTCACGTCGCTCAGAACGTTGGGGTGGATCAGCGCATGATAAAGTCCCGTATAGAAGACTTTCTTCTGCGCTTCGGTACCGCCCTCGACGCGAATGCGGCCCAGATCGTCGTTCCACGTGCGCCGCGCCGCGGCACGGATGTCGTCGAACGAACGCTCCCGCTGTTCGGCTTCGAGGTTCAGGCGCGCATTCTCGACCGACACGAACGAAACGCCCATGCGGACTTCGAGCTGCTCGCCCTCCGCCGTATCGTAGCTGAACCACACGCCCACGTCGTCGCCTGCGAGTTCCTTGCCGTACTGCGTATAGAGTTTGTAATTGCCGGCGTCCTTGTCCCATTCGGCTTCGACGCCGTATTTCGGGGGCTGTTTCTTCCAGAATCCCGTGGCGGAAGGGCGTTTCGAGACGCGCATCACGAAATAGATCGGGAACACCGCCTGCGGATTGTAGCAGAACGTGCCGAGCAGTTTCATGCCCTCGACTTCGGTATCGCTCACACGGCGCACCCAAGCTCCCGATTCGTTCGTAAGGCCCTCGCCCAGATTGAGCAGAATATGGCTCTCGCCCGCCGGGAAGGTGTAGCGTTCGGCCGAACTGCGCGGCGTAGCCGTCACTTCGGTAAGGATGCCGTATTTGGTGAGCCGGTTCGAATAGTAGCCCGGAGAAGCGGTTTCGCCGGTGTACTTGCTGCCGTAATTGCGGTAATCGACATCGAGTGCGCCCGTGGTCGGCATCACCAGCAGCGAACCCAGCTCGGGGCATCCCACGCCGCTCAGCGTAACGTGCGCGAAGCCCGTGAAGAACTTGTTGTGGAACTCGTAGGGCGTAGACCACCAGCGGGCGTCCTTGTCGTAGACATTCTCGTCGGAACCCATCACGTTGAAGGGCACCACGGACATCATGCCGTTGGGACACACGGCTCCGGGGTTAGTCGTGCCGAAATTGGTCGTGCCGACGAAAGGGTCGACCCAGTCGGCAGGTTCCTGCGCACGCAGCGGTGCGCAGAAAACTGCTGCGGCGAGCGCAGCAGTCAAGAGCGTTCGTCGCAGCATCGTCAGAGAATATTGTTTTCCTTGGTAAACTTGACGATTTCGGGGATATAACCGAAGGCAAGACCCGTGACGGTGTCGGCGCATCCGTAATAGACGGCGATCCGGCCCGTTTCGGGGTCATGGAGCGATGCGCAGGGGAACGTAACGTTCGGAACGTCGCCCGTCAGTTCGTAGATCTCGCGCGGCGAGATCAGGTACGGGCCGCTGCGGGCGATCGTCTTCCACGGCTGGTCGAGGTCGAGCAGCGCCGAACCGAACGCATAGACATAGCCGTTGCACGAACGCAGTACGCCGTGGTAGAGCAGCAGCCAGCCCTCGGAGGTTTCGATGGGCACGGGACCTGCGCCGATCTTCATGCACTGCCATGCCGACACCTCGAACGCCGCGGGCGACATCACGTGACGATGGCGGCCCCAGAATTCCAGATCGGGCGACTCGGAGTAGAAAATGTCGCCGAAAGCCGTATGGCCGTTGTCGCTCGGACGCGACAGCATGGCGAAGCGACCGTTGATCTTGCGGGGGAACAGCACGCCGTTGCGGTTGAAGGGAATGAAGGCATTCTCCAACTGGTGGAACGTCTCGAAGTCGTCGGTCCACGCGATGCCGATCGTCGGGCCGTGGTAACCATTGCACCACGTCACATAATACTTATCCTCGATCTTGGCCACGCGGGGGTCGTAGCCGTAAACCCATTCGGCGATTTCGGGATCGGCACCCACGAGTTTGAAATCCTCCTCGCAGATGTCCCATTTGATACCGTCCACCGAGAATGCGGCGTGGATGCGCATGCGGCGGTTGGTGTCGTCGCAGCGGAAAACGCCCGCATAGTTATACTTGCCTTTCTTGAAAGGAATGACCGCCGAGTTGAAAATGCTGTTCGACGTCGAAAGCGCATCGCGCGGAATGATCGGATTGGCCGAATAGCGCCACATTACTTCCTTGGAGCCGGCGGGACGATCCTCCCACGGCATATCCGGCATGGCCGGGCCTACGATTTTCAGGTTGTTGTCCATAGTTTTACGTTATCTGTTTATTCGTTGATTAATTCTTTGTCGATCTCTCCGGCCGTCACCTCTTCGGTATCGGGATGCGTGAAAGGAATACGCGCAGCGAGCAGGAAGGCGGGTATCGTCGCCAGCAGCGCCCACATGAAGAAGTAGTGGTAGCCGCCCAAGCTGTCGCACAGCCAGCCGCTGATCATACCCGGAAGCATCACGCCGAGGTTGGCCAGCGACGACCCGAAGGCGTAGTGCGCCATCTGATGCGGACCGGGCGCCACCTGCTGCATGATGAATAGCGTGAGCCCCACGAAACCGAAGCCGTAACTGAAATATTCGAACACGATAGCCGCGCAGATCAGCACGGGACTCGAAGGCTGGAACCATGCCAGCAGCGCATAGACCACGAACGGAACGTTGAAGATGCAGACCAGCGGAAACAACGCCCGCCGCAGTTTGAGCCACGAGATGAAATAGCCGCCCAGAATAGACCCCACGACGAAGGCGATCACGCCGAACGTACCGTAATAGAGTCCGATCTGCTGTTCGGTAAGACCCATGCCCTGCTGGTCGAGCGGAGCATTGAGGAACAGCGGCACGATCTTGATGACCAGACCTTCGGCGAAGCGGTAGAAAAGGATGAATGCGAAATAGATCCAGATATATTTTTTCTTGAAGAATTCAAGGAAAATACGCTTCGTTTCGCGCATGGCGCCGCCGAAACTGTCGGCATGAGCCGTCGCCGCGCCGCCCGAAGGCAGCATGCGGATATGGTACAGCCCCAGCAGGAAGAGAATACCGCCGCAAAGCCCCATCACGGCCATCCACGCCTGCACGATTCCGACATGGTCCTTGAGCACGCCGGCCAGATAGACCAGTCCGCCCATGGCGAAGACCTTGGCGATATTGTAAAAGGCGCCCTGCCAGCCGATGAACTTGGCCTGCAGGTCTTTGGAAAGTTCGGTGATATAGACGCCGTCGGTGGCGATGTCGTGCGTCGCACCGCTGAAAGCGACGACCGCCATCAGGGCGATGGCATAGGGGAAAAAGTTGGGAAGCGGAAGCGACAGAGCGACCAGCGCGAGTCCCAGACCCGAAACCAGCTGCGTGGCGACGACCCAGAATTTCTTGGTCCTGAACATCTCCATCAGGGGACTCCAGAAAGGTTTGAGCGACCACGGCAGGATAATCAGCGAGGTCCAAAGCGTAATGCGGGCATCGTCGATACCCAGCCCTCGGAACATCAGCGTCGCCACCATATTTACGATAATGAACGGGAGCCCCATGGCAAAATAGACCGTAGGCACCCATGCCAGCGGCGAGACTTTTCGGGAATTTGCAGACATCGGTTCTTTTCAGGTTTAGATTAGAATTGCTACAAAGATAATAAAACTTTTTGCAACCGCAGAGGGTATTCCGCCCCGTTCTACACCTTTGTATCTATAAATAATACAATTTCACGAAACAGGTTACTAATCGAAATAACAATTTTTACATTCGAAACCGAGAAATCGTGCAACGGAAGATGTGCGTTCCGGTCAGCCCGCCGAGAAACGCCGCCCGGACAAGAGCATAGCGACAACAATCGGGAAGGCCGCGACCTCAGAAAAACACAAGAAAAAAGCTCCCGCACGGGAGCTTTTTCATAAAAATCCATACCGGGAATCACTTCGCCTTGGCCTCGCAGTAGGCACAGCGGCACGTGCCGTCGGGCAGGCGGTGGAAAAGCTGATCGACATCTTCGGTTGCCGAGATGCAGCGCCGGTTGGAACACTCCATCTCATTGACGAGGTAGTCTTCGTTGAAAACGGGAGTTTTCTCGAAAGGCCTGTTTTCGTCGGCCCAGCGCAGCAGCGTAAGGATCAACGCCATACGCACGAATTTGCCGTTCTCGACCTGCCGAAAATAAGCCGCGCGGGGATCGTTGTCCACGGCACGCGTGATTTCGTTCACGCGCGGCAGCGGGTGCAGGATAATCATATCTACCTTGGCGGTTTTGAGCTTCTCGAGGTCGAGTACGAAGCTGTTTTTCACCCGGTCGAACTCCTCCTCGTCGAGGAAACGCTCCTTCTGTACGCGCGTCATGTAGAGAATATCCAGTTCGGGCATCACCTCTTCCATGGTCTCGACTTCGCGGAATTCGAGTTTCGAATTCTCGCTCATCTCGGCCAGCATGTAGTCCGGAAGACGCAGCTCCTGCGGGGCGATCAGGATCACCTTGATCCCCGAATAGCGCGACAGCGCCTTGATGAGCGAATGGACCGTACGGCCGAATTTCAGGTCGCCGCAGAAGCCGATCGTCATGTTGTCGAAACGGCCCTTCTCGCGCTTGATCGTCAGAAGGTCCGTAAGGGTCTGCGTCGGGTGGCTGTGGCTGCCGTCGCCCGCGTTGATGACCGGAATTCCGGCGTACTGCGAAGCTACGAGCGGCGCACCCTCCTTGAAGTGGCGCATGGCGATAATGTCCGCGAAACAGCGGATCACACGCACGGTGTCGGCCACAGTCTCGCCTTTCGACACGGACGACGAATTGGCGTCCGAAAAGCCGATGACGCTGCCCCCCAGCTCCATCATGGCGGAGGTAAAACTCAGGCGGGTACGGGTCGAAGGCTCGTAAAAGAGCGTCGCCAGCTTCCGGCCCTTGCACGCTTCGCTGTATTTGGCGCGGTTGGCGATGATATCTTCCGCCAGCGCTACGATTTGTTCGGTTTCGGCCACCGTCAGGTCGGTCGGGTCAATCAGGTGTCTCATATGCGGTTTCATTTATCGAAGTCTCGGGAATCGAAATCCGCCGCCGGCATGCCGCGGATTGCGTACAGCTCGAACCGGAACACGGACCGGACTGCAAACAGCATTTCCGTTTACGGCACCCGCGAAAGGTGCGGAAAAGCGTCGTGCGATCCCGGCAAACTATTTTTCCATCCAGCTTTCGTCCGACGGATTGTCGCGGAATTTGAGCAGACGGGCCTTGTCTTCGGGCTTGATATACCCCTCCTCAGCGGCCACTTCCACCAGCGCGTCGAGATTCGAAAGACTGTAATTGACGACGTTCGCCTCTTTCATGCGGTCCAGTCCCTTCTTCATGCCGTAGGTGAAGATCGACGCCACGCCCAGCACCTCGGCGCCGGCTTCGCGCAGGGCGGTCACCACCTCGATACACGAACCGCCGGTCGAGATCAGATCCTCGATCACGACTACCCTCTGGCCCTTTTCGAGTTTGCCCTCGATCCGGTTGCCGCGTCCGTGGTCCTTCGAACCGCTGCGCACATAGCCCATCGGCAGGTCGAGAATCGTAGCGGTAATGGCGGCGTGGGCGATGCCCGCGGTCGAAGTTCCCATCAGCACCTCGGCTTCGGGGAAGCGGGTGCGGACGATCTGCGCCAGCCCCTCTTCGACGTGGCCGCGCACGACAGGCGCCGTCAGCGTCAGGCGGTTGTCGCAGTAAATCGGGCTTTTGATGCCGCTGGCCCATGTAAACGGCTGTTCGGGGCGCAGGAATACCGCGCCGATCGAAAGCAGGTCTTTAGCAATAGATTTCTCCATAATATTCTGTTATTGTTTATTCCAGCGCCGAACGTAAAATCTTCTCCACCTCCTCGGCATAGATGCCGCCCTCGTGGACCTTCACGCCGTCGACGTAAAACGTCGGTACATAGTAGTAATCGAACGTATCGGCCAAGTCGGGCTGCTCCGACTCCTCGATCATTTCGATCTCCACCGGCTGCAGCTCGGGATGTGCGGCCTTGGCCTCTTCGATATAACGCAGCGCCTTGCGGCAGAAGGGGCAGTTTTTCAGGTAGAAAAGTTTTACCGGTTTCATATTTTCCTTGTTTTTAAAAGTTATCCGACGAACTCGGTCACGCATCTGCGGTATGCCGCCACGGGATCCGCAGCGGCAGTGATCGGACGGCCCACGACGATAAAGTCGGAGCCGATCTCCCGCGCACGGGCGGGCGTGGTGACGCGCACCTGATCCGCAACGTCTCCGTCTGCAAAACGCACGCCGGGCGTAACGGTCAGGAACTCTTTTCCGCAGGCTTCGTGCACCATGCCCGCTTCGAGCGGCGAGCAAACCACGCCGTCCAGCCCTGCGGCTTTGGTATTCTGCGCGTATTTGACGATCGTGTCGTTGATCGAAGCGTCGATAAGCAGTTCCTGCCGCATGCGCTCCTCGCTGGTCGAGGTGAGCTGCGTCACGGCGATCAGCAGGGGCCGCGTGCCGTCTTCGCGGGTAAGCCCTTCGAGGGCGTATTTCATCATCTCGACCGTTCCGGCCGCATGGACGTTGCACATATCGACGTCCAGACGCGACAGCACGGCCATCGCCTTCTTCACGGTGTTGGGAATGTCGTGCAGTTTCAGGTCGAGGAAAATCTTGTGGCCCCGGCGCTTGATTTCGCGCACGATGGCAGGGCCTTCGGCATAGAAAAGCTCCATGCCGATCTTGAGGAAAGGTTTGCGCTCCTCGTCCCGGAACAGGTCGAGGAACTTGAAAGTGTCTTCCGCCGACTTGAAGTCGCAGGCGATAATTACGTCGTGTTGCATCATATCCTATTTAACTTTATTCTACGATTCCTATAATGTCACTCAGCCGTTCGATGCCCAGCCGCTCCATCTCGGCGGGCAGAGCTTCGACGATCTCTTTCGAGGCATAGGGATTCACCAGATTCGCAGCGCCGACCTGTACGGCCGTAGCTCCGGCCATCATCATTTCGATCACGTCGCGGGCCGTCGTCACGCCGCCGCACCCCATGACGGGAATGGAGCAGGCTTTGGCGACCTGATAAACCATCCGCACGGCCACGGGGAAGACCGCGGCGCCTGAGAATCCGCCCATCGTATTGGCGATGACCGCCTTGCGGCATCTCACGTCGATCCGCATCCCCAGCAGGGTGTTGATCAGGCAGATGCCGTCGGCGCCAGCCTCTTCGCAGGCCCGGGCGATCGAGACGATGTCCGTCACGTTGGGCGACAGTTTGATATAAACCGGTTTGGTGGTCACGGCTTTCACCGCGCACGTCACCTCGGCCGCACATTCGGGCGAAGTGCCGAACGACATGCCGCCGTGCCGTACGTTGGGACACGAGACATTGACCTCGATGATGCCGACCTGTTCCTCGCGGTCGATCCGCTCGCAGCAATAGGCGTATTCCTCGATCGAAAAACCGCTGATATTGGCGATCACGGGTTTGTGAAAGAAGCTCCTCAGGCGCGGCAGCTCTTCGGCGATCACGGCGTCGATACCGGGATTCTGAAGCCCCACGGCGTTGATCATCCCCGCCGTACATTCGGCGATGCGGGGCGTGGGATTGCCGAAACGCGGTTCGCGCGTGGTGCCCTTGAACGAGAACGAACCGAGGATGTTGATGTCGTAAAAATCCCGGAATTCGTTGCCGTATCCGAACGTACCACTGGCCGGAACGACCGGATTGTCCAGTTTCAGACCGCTCAATATGACCGAAGTATCTGCTACCATAAATATTCTAAAATTTCATACCTCCTGCGGCGGAAATATCGCATCGGACCGCCGTGTAAAATTATCAATTTCCGGTCGGTTACCAAATTATTTCGTCTTTGGCAAGCACGGGTCCCTCCTTGCAAATACGTTTGTTGCCGTATTTCGTTTTGCACGAACAACCCATGCAGGCACCGAAACCGCATCCCATCCGCTCCTCGAACGACAGCTGGCCGTCCTGTGCGACCGAATCGTACAGCGCGCGCAGCATCGGCAGCGGACCGCAGGCATAGAAGTAGTCGAAATCGATGCCGTCGCCGGCGATGGCCGTCGTGACGAAACCTTTCGTCCCCGCCGAACCGTCGGCCGTGGCTACATGCACTTCGCATCCCAGCGTCCGGAATTCGTCGGCATAGAAAATCTCGTCCGCCGTATTGAATCCCAGCACGACGCTCACCTGTTTTCCCTCGGCCAGCAGCGCCTTGGCCAGTTTGTAGAGCGGGGGAACGCCCACGCCGCCGCCCACCAACAGGGGCCGCCGCGCATCGTTAGAAGTATCGAAGCCGTTGCCGAGTCCCGTCAGCAGGTCCAGCTCCGCGCCCGCCGCCATGCGGCTCATCTGCTCCGTACCTCCGCCCACTACCTTGTAGATGAGCGTGAGGGTCCGTGCATCGTAGTCGCACACCGAAATCGGACGACGCAGGTAGCGGCCTTCGAGCGCGACATTGACGAATTGTCCCGGACGGACGATCCATTCGGTATCGCCCTCCAGCACCATGCGCCACACCGAAGCCGTCAGCGGCTCGTTCGCAAGAATCTTATAGATGCCTCTCTTATACATGTATTCCCTTTCGATTTTTGATCCGGAGAACAGCCCCCGCGCTTCGTTCGTTTCGCTCCGGACGGGACCGTATCCCGTTCGGAGCGAAAGAGGTGCGTACGGAAGGCATCCTCACGCCGGAAATCACTTCGCGTCGATGGTCGAGACTCCGAAGGTGATCTCTTCGAGCACATCCAGCAGTACCTTCACCGTTTCGAGCGCCGTGAAGATCGTCACGTTGTTCTCGACGGCCGTACGGCGGATTTCGTATCCGTCGAGCCGGGTATTGTGCTGGTTGATGTCGATGGTGTTGATCACGTAGCTTACGTGGCCCTGCCGGAGCGCATCGATGATCTCCGAACTGCCCTCGCTCAGCTTGCGCCGCGTACGGGTACGGATGCCGTGGTCGCGCAGGAACTCGGCGGTCCCGGTCGTCGCCTCGACGTTGAAGCCGAGGTCGTAGAAACGCCGCACCAGCGGCAGCGCCTGCTCCTTGTCGTGGTCGGCGATGGTGACGAAGATCGTACCGTAGTTGCAGACGTTCATGCCCGTCGCCTGCAGCGCCTTGTACAGCGCACGGGTGAGTTTGTCGTCGTAGCCGATGGCCTCGCCCGTGGATTTCATCTCGGGCGAAAGGTAGGAATCCATGCCGCGGATCTTGGCGAACGAGAAGGCCGGCGCCTTGACGTACCAGCGCTTCTTCTCCTTGCCGCATACTTCGGTGATACCCAATTCTTTGAGCGTTTTGCCGAGGATGACCTGCGTGGCGATATGCGCCATCGGAACGCCTGTCGATTTGGAGAGGAACGGCACCGTGCGCGACGAACGCGGATTGACCTCGATGACATAGACTTCGTCGTTGCCGTCGAGAATGAACTGGATATTGTAAAGACCGACGATGCCGATCCGAAGGCCGAGTTTCACCGTATAGTCGATAATCTTATCCTTGGCCTTCTGGCTGACGCTGAAAGTCGGATAGACGCTGATTGAGTCGCCCGAGTGGATACCCGTGCGCTCGACATGCTCCATGATGCCGGGGATAAAGACGTCCTTGCCGTCGCAGATGGCGTCCACCTCAAGCTCCTTGCCCATGATGTAGCGGTCTACCAGCACCGGCGAATCGTCGTTGACCTCGACGGCCGTCTGCAGGTAGTGGCGCAGGCGCTCCTCGTTCGAAACGATCTGCATGGCGCGGCCGCCCAGCACGTAGCTCGGACGCACCAGCACCGGATAGCCGATGCGGGCGGCGGCCTTCACGCCCGACTCGATGTCGGTGACGGCTTCGGCTTCGGGCTGCGGAATACGCAGCTCCTCCATGATCTTCTCGAAGCAGCCGCGGTCCTCGGCGTTGCGGATAGCCTCGCAGTCGGTGCCGATGATGGGCACGCCCAGCCGGGAGAGCGGTTCGGCGAGGTTGATGGCGGTCTGTCCGCCGAGCGACACGACGATCGCCTTCGGCTTTTCGAGGTGGATGACGTTCATCACGTCCTCGACCATCAGCGGCTCGAAGTAGAGTTTGTCGCTGGTGGTATAGTCGGTCGAGACGGTCTCCGGATTGTTGTTGATGATGATGGCTTCGTAGCCCGCCTCGCGGATCGACCAGATGGCGTGCACGGTCGAATAGTCGAACTCGACGCCCTGACCGATGCGGATCGGACCGGAACCGAGCACCACGATCTTCTCCTTGTCGCTCACCAGCGACTCGTTCTCGTCCTCGTAGGTCGAGTAGAAATAAGGCACGTAGGAGCTGAACTCGCTGGCGCAGGTGTCGATCATCTTGTAGACCGGGAAGATGCCGTTCTTCTCGCGCAGCAGGTACATGTCATGCTGGGAAACACCCCACAACTGGCCGATGAACTTGTCGCTGAAGCCCATACGCTTGGCTTCGCGCAATACTTCGATATTCATCGGACTGGCCTTGACCACACGTTCGAATTCGACGATATTCTTGAACTTTTCGAGGAAGAACATGTCGATCTTCGTGTTGTTGTAGATCAGCACCAGATCGACGCCGCCCCGAATCAGCTGCGCGATCGCATACAGACGGTCGTCCGTAGGGTCGGTGATGTATTCCAGCAGCTGATCGTTCGACCAGCCGTCGAATTTCTTGTGGTAGATATGACAGACGCCGGTTTCGAGCGAACGCATCGCCTTCAAAAGGCTCTCCTCCATCGTGCGTCCGATCGACATCACCTCGCCCGTGGCTTTCATCTGCGTACCGAGCTTGTTCGACGCGTCGCTGAACTTATCGAACGGGAAGCGGGCGACTTTGGTCACGACGTAGTCGAGCGTCGGCTCGAAGCTGGCGGGCGTATTGGCCAGCATGATCTCGTCGAGGGTGAGACCTACGGCCACCTTGGCCGTAACGCGCGCGATCGGATAACCGCTGGCCTTCGACGCGAGGGCCGAGGAGCGCGACACGCGGGGATTCACCTCGATCAGGTAGTATTTGAACGACAGAGGATCGAGTGCGAACTGCACGTTGCAGCCGCCTTCGATCTTCAGGGCGCGGATGATCTTCAGGGCGCTGTCGCGCAGCATCTGGAACTCCTTGTTGGTAAGCGTCTGACACGGCGCCACGACGATCGAGTCGCCCGTATGGACGCCCACGGGGTCGATGTTCTCCATGCAGCAGATGCTGATGGCCGTATCGTTGTGGTCGCGCATCACCTCGAACTCGATCTCCTTGTATCCCTTGATACTCTTCTCGACGAGCACCTGATGTACGGGCGAAAGGAACAGGGCGTGGCGCATCATCTCGCGCAGTTCCGTCTCGTTATCGGCGAAGCTGCCGCCCGTACCGCCCAGCGTATAGGCGGGACGCAGCACGACGGGATAGCCGATCTCGGCGGCGACCTCGACGGCCTCTTCGACCGACATGGCGATCTTCGACTCGATCACCGGTTCGCCCAGCGATTCGCACAGCTCCTTGAAAAGCTCGCGGTCCTCGGCACGCTCTATCGACTCGAACGAAGTACCCAGAATCTCGACCTGACACTCTTTCAGAATACCCTTCTTGGCGAGCTGCACCGCGAGATTCAGGCCCGTCTGTCCGCCCAGTCCCGGCACGATGGCGTCGGGACGCTCGAAGCGGATGATCTTGGCGACGTATTCGAGCGTCAGCGGCTCCATGTATACTTTGTCCGCAATATGCGTATCGGTCATGATCGTCGCGGGGTTCGAATTGGCAAGAATAACCTCGTATCCTTCTTCCTTGAGTGCAAGACAAGCCTGCGTACCCGCATAGTCGAATTCGGCGGCCTGTCCGATGACGATCGGACCCGAACCGATAACCATTACCTTCTTTATATCTCTTCTCTTAGGCATTTTTACGCTCCTCCATTATTTTGGTAAACTTTCTGAACAAATAGCCGCTGTCCTGCGGACCCGAAGCGCTCTCCGGGTGATACTGCATCGAGAAAACAGCGTCGCCGACACACTCCACGCCCTCGGCCGTGCCGTCGAGCAGGTTTACGTGCGTCAGTTCCAGCCCCGTACCGGCCAGCGAGTCGATATCCACGGCGTAGCTGTGATTCTGGCTCGTGATCTCGATCTTGCCCGTGGCCAGATTCTTCACGGGATGGTTGCCGCCGCGGTGGCCGAACTTCATCTTCACGGTCTTGGCGCCGTAAGCCAGCGAAATGAGCTGATGACCCATGCAGATACCGAAGATCGGCAGTTTGCCGCGCAGTTGTTTGACCAGTTCGATCACGGGCGTCACGTCCTGCGGATTGCCCGGGCCGTTCGACAGCACGACGCCGTCGGGACGGAAGGCCATGATCTCCTCCAGCGTCGAGTCGAACGGCACGACCGTCACGTTACAGCCCACGCGGTTCAACTGGCGAATAATATTGTACTTGATGCCGCAATCGACCGCCACCACGTCGTATTTGTGGTTGGGAACGCGCGACATCCAGCGTTTCTTGCAGCTCACACGCGAAACCATGTCGTGGGGAAGGGCGTACTCGCGCACTTTGCGGAGCGCCTCTTCGAGGGGCGTGTCCGCGCCGGTGATAATCACTTTCTGGGTGCCTTCGTTACGGATGATGCGCGTCAGGGTGCGGGTGTCCACGCCCCATATCGCGGGAATGTCATGCTCCTCGAACACCTCGTTCAGGGTCTTCGTGTAGCGGAAGTTGCTCGGCGAGTCGTTGTACTCGCGCACGATCATACCGCCGATGGTCGGATTTTTCGTTTCGTAATCCTCATCGGCCATACCGTAATTACCGATCAGCGGATAGGTCATCACGACCATCTGATCCGTATAGGAGGGATCGGACATAATCTCCTGATACCCCACCATCGAGGTATTGAAGACGATCTCGTTAATGACCTCGCGGTCGGCGCCGAAGCCGTAGCCGTAAAACTCACGGCCGTTCTCCAAGACAATTTTCTTCGTAAATGGTTTCATCCTTATCTATTGGTTTTCATCGTTTCGTCCATATATGCTTCCCTTCCTCCGACGACCGTCAGCACGGCGCGGCCCTGCACAGGCCAGCCGGCGAAAGGCGTGGCGCGGCCCTTCGAGAGGAACCCCGCCGGGTCTATCTCGTACTGCGCCCCGAGATCGAGCACCGTGAAGTCGGCTTCGCCGCCGGCGTTCAGGCCGCCGCCCAGACCGAATATCCGGCGGGGATTGTCGGACATCAGCGCGATCAGTTTTTCGAGCGTAAGGGTGCCCGGCAATACCATATATTTATACAACAGCGGGAAAGCGCACTCCAAGCCCACGATTCCCATGGCGCTTCCGGCCAGTCCGCGCGACTTCTCTTCGGCGGTATGAGGCGCATGGTCGGTGGCGATCACCTCGATCGTACCGTCCGCGACGCCCGCGATCAGCGCATCACGGTCTTCGCGGCTGCGCAGCGGCGGATTCATCTTGAAGCGTCCGTCCTCCTGCAGGTCTTCGTCGCAGAGCAGCAGATAATGCGGCGCCGTTTCGCAGCTCACGCGCACGCCGCGGGCCTTCGCCTGCCGCACCAGTTCGACGCTCTCCTTGGTCGAGACATGACAGACGTGATACTGACAACCGGTCTTTTCGGCCAGCGCGATGTCGCGCTCCACCTGCTTCCACTCGCTCTCGGAGCAGATGCCCTTATGTCCGTGCGCACGGCAGTACTCGCCGTCGTGGATATAGCCGCCCCGCAGCAGATCGTCTACCTCGCAGTGGGCCACGATCGGCCTGCCTGCTTTTGCGGCCCGGCGCATCGCTTCCTCCATCAGTTCGTCGGACTGCACGCCGCGGCCGTCGTCCGAAAAGCCGACCACATCGGGCGCGAGGGCCTCGAAATCGACCAACTCGCCGGTCCCCCGCTGTCCCATCGTGATACAGCCATAAGGCACGACCCGCACCACGGCGTCGCGGCGGATGATGTCGGTCTGCGCGCGGAGCGTATCGGGCGCATCGGGCGCGGGGTTCAGGTTCGGCATCGAGCAGACCGTCGTATATCCGCCCCGTGCGGCCGCGGCCGTTCCGGTGGCAATGGTCTCCTTCTGCGGAAATCCCGGTTCGCGCAGGTGGACGTGCACGTCCACGAGTCCGGGGATCACGTACCGGCCGCCGAGGTCCACGGTCCGGGCGGGAGCGGCGCCGGCGGCGGACACGATGCGGCCCCCTTCGACGGCGAACTCTCCGGCCGCAAAATGGCCGCCGGTATAGATCACGGCATTGGTATAAAGTGTCTTCATCTGTGCGAGCGTAAAAAAATAGGGCAACTGAAACAGTTACCCTAATAAAACAAAATTACCGAAAACCGGAGATACGTCGCCCGACCAATAGTCCTGCTGCCAGAATGCCTGCGCTGACGATATGTGGGGTTTACAATTCATAGGTATTCGGAATCGCTATAATTGTGCACAAAGGTAGTACATTTTTACGGGGCGTGCAAAACTTTGCCGGAAAAAATTTTCAACATTCCATGCACACCGGCCCGATCCGCGGGTTTGACCGGCTACGCCGCATGGACCAAATAACCGCTTAGCCCCTGAATAGAACAGAAACGGTTCCGGAATTTCCGGAACCGTTTTTATTCTCAGACAACCTGCGGAACGCATACGCATCGGCGCAGCACGCACTTTATCTATCTATTTTCAGGCCTTCAGACTGCCGGCACCGGCCTATTTGACGATAATCAGATCCACGCCCGCCTCCTCGACGATGGCGATCATCTGTTCGGAAATTTTGTCGTCGGTAATAATCACGTCGATATCCTCCAACGCGCAAATGCGTCCGAAGCCGCGCTGTCCGAATTTCGAAGAGTCGGCCAGCACGATATTCTGCGACGACGCCTTCATCATCTTGCGCGTGAGTTTCGCCTCGTCGATCGTGGAGGTCGTGATGCCGTGTTCGAGGTCGATGCCGTCCACGCCGAAAAAAAGTTTCGAACAGATACAGTCGTCGAGCGAACGCGCGGCCTCCTCGCCCAGCACCGAAAGCGACTTTTTATGCACCGTACCGCCCAGCTGCACGACATTGACGTTTTCCGCCTCGTTGAGCAGCACGCCCAGCCGCAGGAAAGGCGTAACGATATTCAGGTGGTGCCATTGACGCGCCTTGATCTCCTCGGCAAAGGCATAGATCGTCGAGCCGGAAGCGACGATGATCGAATCGTTGTCTTCGAGCAGTTCGAGGGCGCGCTGTGCGATAAGCCGCTTGGAATCGCGGTTGATATTGTCCTTGACATGCACGTCCATATCGGCCACATGGGGATTGGCGGGACGAGCGCTGCCGTGCACTTTATAAAGCAACCCTTTGCTTTCCAGTATCTTGACATCTTTGCGGATCGTCACCTTAGTAACTCCCAGTTCGTTGGCAACGTCGGTAATACGCACGAACCCGTATTTGTTCAGGTTATCGAGGATGTATTTGTGTCGTTCGGCAATACTCA
>JAJPZH010000187.1 GCA_021204515.1 Alistipes sp.
GTCTCTTCTCGGCACTCGGCGCCGAAGGCGAAATCAAGAACCTTACGATCGAAGGCTCGATCCGTCTGACGGGCGCAGCTCCGCAAGGGGCGGCGATCGGCGCTTTCGTCGGTTATGCCGAAGGCAAAATCACCTCCTGCACCAATAAGGCCGCGATCGCATTCGGGGGCAGCGACGCTTCCAACATTTCGGTATGTATGGGCGGGATCGCCGGATACATCCAGAATGCGGCGCTGACGCAGTGTGTCAACGACGGCGCGCTGACCTGCGGCACGATCGCCAATACGGGCAACGGTTCCAATTCGGGATTCCATCAGGGCGGCATCGTCGGTTACATGAAGACTTCGTCTCTGACCGAATGTACCAACAACGGCGCCCTGAGCGCTCCGTCGGGACGCGGCGGCGGTATCGTGGCCGTGGCTACCAGCGGCCAGATCACGGCATGCGTCAATAACGGGAAGGTGCAGGACGACGTGAACGGTATTTTCGGCGCCAATCCGGGCTATAAGCGCATGGGCGGACTCGCCGGCGGCGCTTCGGCCGACGCCGCATTTACTTCGTGCGTCAACAACGGCGACGTCTTCTCGCAGCTGGGCTGCCGCACGGGCGGCTTCGTCGGTCATAACGAGGCCAAGATCACCAAGTGCGAGAACAAAGGCGTCATTCTTTCGGACCACACGCTGGACGGGACCAATTACCACGGTTCGGGCTGGGCGGCAGGCTACAACAAGAGCGCCGATCTGATTACCGAATGTGTGGTCGGCGGCCGCGTGGGCGACTATACCGTATACAAGGACAATCCGCAGTCGGCACCCGAGGCGACCTATGGCATGGCGATCGTACACGGTGAATTCGACCCGACGCTCAACGGCCTGAGCGACCAGTACGAAGAGTTCTACGACTGGGAGGTGAAGGCGGAGACGCAGTTGGCCGAGGGCGTGAAGTTCTACCACTATGCGATGAAGAATTTCGCCCAGAATGTCTATGTCGTCGAGGCCGACCTGACCAATCCCAATGTGGTGTTCGAAACCGTCATGGCCGACGAACTCTGTCTCAACCCCAATGCCAACAACAACTCGAACAACGGCAAGAACCTGCGCGAAACGCTCTCCGAGACCTGTACGCGCCGCCGCGCCGAGGGTCGCAATATCGTTGCGGGCATCAACACGGGCTTCTTCAATTCGCACGACGGTTTCCCGCGCGGATTCCATATCGAATACGGCGAACCGGTCTTCATCAATAATCCGACCGTGCGCCAGTCGCTTTCGAACCACCGTCCCGGCTTCACCTTCTTCGAGGATCGCACGATCAGTTTCGACAACCGCAGTTTCACGGGCTACCTCAAGGTGAACGATACGGACTACGAATACTATTCGGTGAACGATACGATCGTCCGGCTCAATAACACCGACGGCTACGACGCCAATCTCTATACCTCGCGCTTCCGGAAGGAGCCGCATCCGGGCATCTACAATCCGGTGGGCAGCGATGCGCTCTTCGTCGTGGGCCGCTGTTCGCAGCAGATGACCGTCAACGACGGCTGGTTCGACGCGACGGTCACGGCGATCGTGGACGGCCGCAACGGAGCCTCGGTCGAGGTGCCGTTCGTGAGCGAAAAGACCGACTGGGTACTTCAGGTGACGGGCGAAAAGGCCGCGGCGCTGGCTGCGGCGCTCAAGGTGGGCGATGCCGTACGGATCAACGCCAACGTATCTATCGGCAGCGCGTCCAAACAAATTATCATGCACAACTCCAGCATGTACCGTTTCCTGAACGGCGGCAACTGGAATGCAGTGAACGACGCGACGCTCATGCCGGCCACCTGCATCGGAGCCGATCAGGCCGGTACGACCGTGAAACTGGTCTGCGTGGACGGCCGCACGAGCGTCGATACCGGCATGAACTACTGGCAGCTTTATATGACCATGAAGAAACTGGGGCTTCACAATGCGATCCGTTTCGACGGCGGCGGCTCCACGACGCTGTGGAAATGGGAGAACGGCGCCGGCGCGATCGCCAACAGACCCTGCGATTCGAAGGGCGAGCGCAGCTGCATGAACTACATGCATGTCAGGATCAAGTAGCAAGGAACCCATAAACGACTAAATGAACAGAACGATGAAAAAGATATTGAATACGATCTTCCTCGCTACATTCCTGTTTGCAGCGGCATGCAGCGACGGATACGACGATACCCGTATCAAGAAGGACCTCGACGACGTGGGACAGATTCTCGATGAACTGGAACAGGCCGTGGACGGACTCCGTACGCAGATGGACGCGCTCACACAGCTGATAAACAGCTCGTTCGTGTCGCTCATCTCGACCGATGCCGAAGGCAATTACGTCATCACCTACATCGACCGCGGCGGGGAGAGCCATACGATCACCCTCGCCACCGAAAAAGAGGTCGTAACACTGCCGGTCGTCGGCATCGCCAAGGACGAGGACGGCGTGTGGTACTGGCGGCAGACCTCCGACAACGGCGAGACCTACGAGTGGATACTCGTGGACGGCGAGAAGGTGCCCGCGGGCGGCGAGAAGCCCGAAGTGGGCATCGACGCCGAGGGCTTTTGGACGGTGAACGGCAAGCCGATTACCGATGCCGATGGCAACAAGGTGCTGGCCGACGACGTCAGCAACATTCTCTTCAGGGAGGCTTACGTGGACGAAGAGACCGGCGAAGCCGTCTTCATTCTCGCCGACGGCACCGAACTGCGCCTGCAGATGTTCGAGGCGCTGTCCGTTTCGTTCGACTCGCCGACCTATACGGCCGTTCCGGACTATGCGTCGAAAGTGAAGATCAGATACACCGTCGGCGGTTCTCAGGCGGAAGGCGCTCTGGTGGATATTTTCACCGCTTACAACGTCGAAGCCGAGATCGACGAATCCATATCGACGATCACCGTCTCGCTCAAGGAGGGCGCTCAAGAGGGCAATATCCTCGTCATGGCGCACGCCGGGGGCAATACGATTCTCAAACCGCTCTTCTTCACTTACGGCACGGCCGAGATTCAGGACCCGGTTTACAACGGTTCGACGGCCGACATCGTGCTCGAAGGCGACATGACGCAGTTCGAAGTCAAGGTATCGGCCAGTATCGACTATGAAGTGACGGTCGAGGAGTCGGCCTCCAAGTGGCTCATATACAACTCGACCCGCGCGATGACGACCCTGACGCACACCTTCACGGCCGACTATTACGAAGATGCCAGCGGTGCGCTCCGCACGGGCGAAATCCGCTTCTCGAATGCGCTTTACGACATTTCGGCGGCGATCGTCGTCAAGCAGTCGCCCAAGATTCCCGAGGGCGGCGGAGGCGGTATTTCGACCGCGGCCGACCTCGTGGGCTTCGCTGCGGCGGTCAACGCCGGAGCCAGCACCGCACGCTGGGAAAACGAAGCGGGCGAAGTCGTACTGCTGAACGATATCGACATGGCGGCCGTGGAGTCGTGGACGCCGATCGGCGGAGTGGATGCCAGCGATTTCAATACGACGACTCCCTACAAGACGGTCAATCCCTTCAAGGGAACCTTCGACGGTCAGGGTTTCGCCGTCAAGAACATGAACTATACGGCCGATATGTCCACCGGCAAGTGCGGCTATGCGTTCTTCGGTTCGCTCGAAGGGGCTACGGTCCGTAACCTGACGCTGGGCGATCCCGACACCGACATCACGTGGACCTTCACGGGCGACGCCCCGAAGGCGACGAGCGTCGCGTCGCTGGCCGTCTATGCGGTCAACTCGACGATCGAATCGTGCACCAACTACTACAATATCGACTTTGCCGGAGACAGCGGTTCCGAGGTGCTTTGCGTGGCTTCGGGTCTGGTCGGCATGATGAAGAATTCGACTATCGGCGGACGCGCCAAGTCGCTGGGGTGCGTGAATTACGGTTTCGTGCGCACGGGCAAGATCACCAACAACGGCAACGGCAGCACCGGCATGCAGACGGCGGGTATCTGCGGCTTCATGGCCAAGGACGAAGGCAACCTGATTCAGTTCTGCGTCAATTACGGACACATCAGCTGCCCGACGGGCCGCACGGGCGGTCTGGTCGCTACGCTGATGAACGGCAACGTGAAGAATTCGGACAACCGCGGTACGATCGAGGACGACATCGTCGGCAAGTTCGAGGGCGCCGCAGTACAGAATTCCTACAACAACAAGCGTATGGGCGGTCTGATCGGCGGTACGGACGACCTGAAAAAGGTACTGACTGCGACCGTGGAGAGCTGTACCAACTACGGCAACGTGTTTACCCATATCGGCTGCCGCACGGGCGGATTCATCGGCCACTCCAATATCCGGATCATCGGCTGTGCGAATCAGGGCGCCATTCTGGGTGACGTCTACAACTCCGACCACGGTCCGGCATGGGCCTGCGGATATTCGGGCCAGTCGAGCGGCGAGTGGATCAACGTCAGCAGCTGTACGATGGGCGGATATGTGGGCAGCTACACGACCTACAAGGACAATCCGACTTCGGCGCCTGCCGCGACCGTCCACAATGCGTTCTCGTACAAGAACGACGAGTATTACGATCCGACGATAAACAACTAAAAGGCTGTAATCCAGAAAAACGGAATGACAATGAAAAAGATACTGAATATCATCATACTATTTGCGGCCGTGGTCTTCTGCGGTTGCAGCGACTTCGACGATTCGGGGCTGCGCGACCGGATCGACGGCTACAAAGACCGGATCGAAGCCCTGAAAGCCAAGGCCGAGGTCCTCGGCAAGCAGCTCGCGGACCTGAGCTATCTGACCAACGGCAACGTCATCACCACGGTCTCGCAGGACGCCGACGGAAAATACGTCGTTACCTACAAGGACAACAAGGACGTCGAACATACGGTCGTGCTGGCGACGATGGACGATATTATCGACGTGCCGATCATCGGCGTAAAGCTCGACGAGAACGGCGTCTATTACTGGACCAAGTGCATCGACGGCGAAATCACGTGGCTGACCGACGACGACGGGGAGAAGTTCCCCGTGAGCGGTTACACGCCGACGATTTCGGTCGATGCCGACGGGTATTGGACCGTGGACGGCGTGCGGATACCCGACGCTTCGGGCAACCCGATCAAGGCCACGACCGACGCCACGTCGGTATTCCGCTCGGCGGAGCTGGACGGCGACGGCAATTTCAACCTGACGCTCGGCGACGGAAGCACGATCACCCTGCGCGTTTTCAACTCGCTCAACCTCAAGCTGGACGCGATGCCGGTTACCACCGTCGCGGATCCTTCGAAAAACATTACGGTATCCTACGAGCTTTCGGGCGAGGCTAAGGAGACGGCCATCGTGGCCGTCGCCAAGGCCGAGGGACTCGACGCCGTGATCGACCGCGACGCGAAGACGGTGACGGTTTCGTTCGACGCTTCGTTCTCGCGCGGTACGGTTATCGTCATGGCCTACGATCTGGCCGACAACGTGATCGTGAAGCCGCTTTTCTACAAGGCCGCGACGCTCGGTACGGTTGCCATTTCGACGCCCGACCAGCTGGTCGCCTTTGCCGCAGCGGTCAATGCGGGCGGCGAGGAGGCGGCCGCCAAAGCCGTGCTGACGCAGGATATCGACATGAAGGACGTGGCGTGGACCCCGATCGGAAACGGCTCTTATACGACGGGCAACGTGATGTCGGGACCGGCGTTTCAGGGCACCTTCGACGGACAGGGCCATGCGGTCAGGAATCTGAAGATCGTCGTTCCGGCCGACGCTGCGGCGGGTTCGGCGTGGGGACTTTTCGGCGTGCTGAAGGGCGCGACGGTCAGGAACCTTACCATCGGCGAAGGTTCGTCGGTCGTTTCGACCGCGGCCGCGATGACGGCCGTGGGAGCCGTGGCCGGATATGCCTATGAGACTGCGATCGAAAACTGTGAAAACCATGCGGCGATCGACATTCAGGGCGGCGGGGACGACGTACGCGAATCGGCGGGCGGCATCGTCGGTGCGATCTGCGCCAACGAGAACGACAGCTATGTCCGCTCCTGCACCAATTACGGAAAGATCACGTCGAAAAACAGCGTGAACACTAAGAACGGCGCTACGGGCTTCTCGATCGGCGGCATCGTCGGTTTCGCCGACGCACTGACGACGACGGAACGCTACAACAATGTCGTGGGGTGTGTCAACGAAGGTGCGATAGATGCGCAGGCGACCCGTACGGCGGGTATCGTCGCCACGATGAACAAATACACGAAACTCGAAAGCTGCGTGAACAATGCGGCGGTGAGCTGCAGCGACGTGACGGCTTCGAACAGCCGCGTGGCGGGTATCGTGTCGGCCATGGGCGGTTACACCTACCTCACTTCGTGCGTCAATAACGGTACTGTCGCGTTCGCTGTTGCAGGCGATACGACGCACGGCTATGCTGCGGGCATCGCCGGTCAGACCAACGACAACAATACGACCATCGACGGCTGCGAGAATTACGGCGCTGTACTCTCCGACATCATCAATGCCGCGGCGAACAAGTACATCGGCATCGTCTGCGCCAATACCAACAAGAAGACCATCGTGATCCGCAACTGCAAGATCGGCGGCAGGATCGGTTCCTTCTCGGACGGCCAGCAGGGCGCGACGGAGATCACGGCGCAGAATTTCGAACAGTATATCTACTTCACGCTCACGGGCGGCGGTGTGCCTACGCTGGAGAACAACAGCTTCTCGGGCGGCCCCGCCAAGCCGGGCATTGCGACGGTCGCGGACCTGACGGCTTTCCGCGACGCGGTCAATGCGGGCGAAAGTACGGTGCAGTGGGAGGATGCCGACGGCGTGGTGTCGCTGCTCGGCGATATAGACATGAAGGATGTCGCCGACTGGACGCCCATCGGCAGCGCCTCCTATACATGGGCCAATAACCAGCTGACCATAAAAGGCAACGCCTTTAAAGGGATCTTCGACGGACAGGGCTATGCGCTGAAGAACCTGAAACTCGCCTACGCGGGCAGTGCGGCCAATACGGCTTACGGACTGTTCGGCGTGCTGGACGGCGCGACGGTGCGCAACACCTGACCGTCGGCGCCGCCTTGGGCGATGCGAGCGTATTGAGAGTCACCGCTTCGGGCGGCACGGCCGAGACGGGTGTGATCGCAGGCGTATGCCGCGATGCGAACGTCTCCGACTGCGTCAATTATGCGAAGATCGAATACGACGGCACCAGCGCCGCGCGTATTTCGGCGGCGATGGTGGGCTTCATCTTCAGCGAAACGGAGGGTACGAAGCTCGAACGCCTGCAGAATTACGGCGCGGTGGAGGCCGATACCAACGGCAATTCGGCCAACGGAGCCGGTGTGGCGATCCACATGGCTGGCATCTGCGGCTTTGCGACGGGCAACGCGACCAACAAGATTTGCAACGACATCGCTTACTGCGACAATTACGGCAATATCACCTCTAACTCGGCGCGCTCTTCGGGCATCGTCGCCGCGGCGAATAACTACACGCGGATCAACTCCTGCGTGAACCACGGCAACCAGCTCAATACGTGCGGTACGACGGGCCGTCTGGGCAACATCACCTGCATCACGGGTACGGGATGCTCGATGACCGACTGCATCAACAACGGCAATCTCGTCTCGACGGGCGGCGCCCGCTGCGGCGGACTGCTCAGTCTGGCCAACCATGCCACCAACTCGTTCAGCGGCTGCGCCAATTACGGCGAGATCCTCACCGACGACGCCAACCGCGGCGTGTTCTTCGGTTACAGCGCCTATGCGACCAACTGGATCAACTGCATCGCGGGCGGCAAGGTCGGGGTTTACAACGGCGGAACCACAGTCTACGATTCGTACGGCGAAAACGAGCAGGTGCGTTATTTGGGCGTGCAGAAATCTACCGATCCAATCAACGCGGACAACATTACCTACATGATCGGTTCGGGTTCGGGCGGTCCGGGCGGCGGCGATGATGTCGAGCCGACGCTGCGCATCCTCTTCATCGGCAACAGCTTTACCAAGGACGCCGTCGAGCACCTGCCGAAGATGGTGTCCGCCGCCGACATCCCGACGCTGAAGATGGTGCATCTCTATTACGGCGGACGCACGATTCCCGAATATGCCGACGGCTATGCGACCAAGTCCGACTATACCTGCTACAAGTACAATCCCGGCACTTCGCTCTGGCTCTCCTACACCGGGTATAACATTCAGCAGATCGTCAAGTCGGATACGTGGGATATCGTCTGCCTGCAGGAACATACGGGCAACAGCTGCGGCTGGATATGGAGCGACACCGAGAAAAACGCCATTCAGGGGCTGATCGCCGACATCAAGGCCGATCAGAGTGGACATACGCCCCGGTTCGTCTACATCATGTCGCAGGCCTATTTCAATATGGACAAGATCGGTACGGCGCAGCGGCCCTACAAGAATTTCACGACGCAGGACGAGATGTTCGACGTAATCGTGGCGCAGGCCCGCAAGGTGCTCGACCAGACCGACGTGGAGCAGATCATTCCTACCGGAACGGTGCTGCAGAACCTGCGCACCTCGCCGCTCAACAACGACATGGACCTCACGCGCGACGGTTATCACATGGATTACGGCCTGAGCCGCTATGCCGCGGCCTGTGCGGTCTTCGAATCGATCATCTCGCCGTCGTTCGGCGGCAAGAAACTCGACGGAAACAGTTTCCGTTACGACGTGTCGAATACGACGGACGGCAGCTATACGACGCCTGTGACCGACGACAATCAGCCGGTAGCGCTGCAGGCGGCGCGTTACGCCCTTGCCAACCCCTTCGCCGTGACCGACATGTCCGGCACTCAGACTCCCGGCAACGGGATCGAGGATACCGATTTTGAGAACGATTCGAACAAAGAGTAAGCAGAAATCCTATGAAACAAATATTTGCATGGTTATTTGCCGCGATTTTCTTCGCGGCAGGGTGCGCACAGTCTCCCGATCTGGCGGAGCCGGTGCGTGGAACCGGGTATGAGAATGCCGACGGGCTGGTCATCGTGGCCGCCTGCACGCCCGCGACCCGCACGGACATCGAGGAGGGTAAATCGACTTGGGAGGCGGGCGACCGCATCACGGTCGTTTACGACGGCGCGGCCTATGAATATACGGCTGCGGGAGCGGGACCGACGACCGCTTTCACGAGCGAAGCCGGCATCGCCGACTACGACGCTTCGAAGCCTCTGACGGCCTACTATCCCGCAACGACTGCCGAAGGGGTGGTCGCCGTGGAGGCCGAGCGGACGATTGCGCTCGACGCGGAGTCGCAGAGCAACCCGGCGCGGGCGCCGCTCGTGGGCCTGCCGACTTCAGGGAATCTTGCCGACGGCGCACTGGAGGTGACTTTCCGCAATATCTTCTCGGTCATCGAACTGCGTATCGACGCCGGGGAGTTGGCGAGCGCGGCGCAGTCGCTGACCGTCGAGCCGGCCGACGAAGCGGCTTTCGAAGGTTTTCTGTCGTTCCGCGGGACGGTAGACCCCGAAACGCTGGCGCTGACGCCCGCCGAGAACGGTACGGGCAATAGTCTGGTTTTCAATTTCGCCGAGGGCGTGGACCTGACCAAGCCTCAGACGATCAAATTCCCCGTCGGGCGTTTCAAGTCCGAAGCGGGGCTGAAGCTTACGCTCCGCACGGCCGACGGCAAGAGCTATTCGAAGAATATCTACAAGACCGGCATCACCTCCTATACCGAGCAGGGCGGCGTATTCCGCGCCAAGCATATGGCCAAGGCGCTTTACGCCTTCGCACCGCAGGGCGGCATCAGCACGGCCGACGACCTGATCGAGTTCGCGGCGGCCGTGAATGCGGGCGAGACGCTCGCTCCGTGGCAGAACGACAAGGGCGTCGTGGTGCTGCTGGACGATATCGATCTGGCCGAGGTGACGGAGTGGACTCCGATCGGCGCGGCCACGTCCAAACTGGTGAGCAATGCGCTTTCGATCACTTCGGGAAGACCTTTTACGGGTTATTTCGACGGACAGGGCCATACGATCCGCAATCTGAAGATGGTCTGCAAGGCCGCACAGGCGACCTCGGCATGGGGTTTCTTCGGGGCCGTGGCCGACGGGGCCGTCGTGGAAAACCTGATTTTCGACGCGACCTGCTCGCTCGAAGACAAGGCTACGGCGGGCACCGACTGCGGTGTGGTGGCAGGTCTGGTTTACGAAGCCACCGTGCGCAATGTGGTCAATAAGGCGTCTATTTACTTCGACGGGGCGGCTCCCGACAATATCCGCATGACGGTCGGCATGGTGGGACTCGCCTTTGCGGACAAAAACGGAGCGCGGCTCGAAAAGCTGGTCAATCACGGCGCTCTGACGGCCACGTCGGGCGGCAACACCAAGAACGGTGCGACGGGTATCCACGTAGGCGGCATCGTCGGCTTCAGCTCGAACAAGAGCAATACGACCGCCGTGGTGACGATCGCCGACTGTGCCAATTACGGAGACCTCGATACGCAGGTGGCCCGTGCTTCGGGTATCGCGGCCGCTGCGAACCGCTACACCGAGATCGAAAATTGCGTGAACGAAGGCGACAACGTCAATGCCTTTGCTACGGTAAACGACGCCCGCATCGGCAATATTACCTGCATTACGGGCGCCGGGAGCAAGATCACCAATACCGTCAACCGCGGCAATGTGATCTGCAAGACGAGCAGCGCGGCGGGCGGCGTCGTCTGTCTGGTCAATGACGACGGCAACGCATTCGTCGGCTGCGAGAATTACGGGCTGGTGATTACCGACAGGGCCAATTACAAGGGTACGCTCTTCGGACAGTGCAACAAGGCGGCAGAATTCCGCGATTGCATCGCGCAGGGCGATCTGGGCGCATACGAGGACGGCTCCTATGCGCTGGTCGGCGTGAACTACACGAATTACATGTCCTACATCGGCGACCACAATGCATTGGCCGTGCATGTGAACAGCCAGAATATCCTCTATTACCCCAACGGTTCGCAGGTGCCTGCCCAGCCGGAATTCGGCGTGAATCTTTCGTCTGTCGAACTGAATGCGCAGGGCAGCAATGCCGCCGTCGTACAGCTTTCGTCGGTCGATTACGACTGGACGGTGAGCGCCGATGAGGAGTGGGCGCATGTTACGGACCTTTCGGACGTACCCGTCGCTTCGGGCGTCAAGGACCCCGGCGTGCAGTACATCAAGATCGGGGCCGACGCCAATACGAAGACCGCGCCGCGGTCGGCTGTGGTCACGTTCGCTTCGGCCGACGGCTCGAAGAGCGCGACGGTGAGGGTCGATCAGCAGGCGCGGGGCGAAGCGTTCCCCAGCAAGTGGGTGTTCCAAGCTTCGACGCTGCCGCTTTACGGCTCGTCGTGGACGGGCGATAATGCGGTTCCTGCGACATCCGGTGCGGCGGGTTTCATTTCGGTCGTGCGCGGCGATGCGAACGCTTCGGCGGCTTTTACGCGGAGCGTCGTTTCGAACCGGCCTTCGGTTTCGGCGATGGTCGAGGGCGACTACTGGCTCTATACCTTCCCGGTAGAGAACTTCGCCGCAGGATCGGTCGTCGATTTCAACGCCACGATGGCGGGCGAGGCCAATTCGCCCAAATACTTCATCGTCGAATATCTCGACGGCGGAGTCTGGAAGAGCGTCGAGGAGGATCTGCTTACGGCTCCGGAGAACCCGGCTGTACGTTATACGTACAAGTGTTCGGGTGTTGCCACCGGTTCCTCGTATCAGCACGCGACCGTCATGCAGACGATGCGGTTCGAAAACGCCGTGACCGACGGCGAAGTGAAGATCCGCTGCCGTGCCGTGGGACCCTACACCTGTGCGGGCGGTTCGCAGAGCATTACGGCGTCCAATGCCGCCAATTCCATTCCGACTTACGGATTTACGGGCAGCTACGTGCAGAATTTCGGTACGGCGGTGCCCCGTGACACCAAGAAGGTGCTGTGTCTGGGCAACTCGTTTTCCCATTACAGCAATCCTGTGTGGATGCTCAAGGAGATCGCATGGCGCGAGGGGCATGCCCTCAATATCAAGGCCCATTTCAAAGGGTCGCAGACGCTGACCCAGCACCTGTCGCTGAGCTTCTCGACCGACGCCGTCGATCAGGGAGGGTATGATTTCGCCTTCCTGCAGGACCAGAGCCTGAATCCCGCGAACTACGGCCGCGACGCTACGGCGTCGATCCTCACGGGGCTTACGACCTTGGCCGACCGGGTGCGCGCCGCGTCGCCTTCGTGCAAGGTGATTCTGGAGGAGACGTGGACCTTCTCGTCGGCCTCCTACGGCGGCTTTACCGATTTCCCGACCTTCGAGACCTATAACGACGCCGGAGCCAAAGCCATGGCAAAGGCCGCCGGGACTTGGGTGTCGCCGATCGGTCCCGCTTTCAGGCAGGTTCGTGAGGGCGGTTCGGGTGTCAATCTCTATTATACGGACAACAAACATCAGTCGGATTACGGCGCATACCTGAAGGCCTGCGTCAATTATCTGGTGCTTTTCGGCGAGCGGTTCGGTGCCGATCCGGCCGACTGCGGATTGAATCCCGACAAGGCGGCCTATCTGCGTTCGGTGGCCGAGCAGGTCGTGTTGGGCAACGAGGGCGATTATTTTATCGAACGATAAACCAAATTGTATAAAACTGTTTATGAAGAGATCTGTTATCTGCTTTCTGGCCGTCCCCGTGTTGCTGTGGGGATGCGCCGGTTCTAAAACCGCCGCTCCGGAATACCCGACGCATGCGGCGAAAATCGTGGCCGAGATTCACGATCCTGCGTCGAAATACGTCGTGGTGGCTTCGCACCGCGGAGACTGGCGCAACTATCCGGAGAATTCGATTCCCGCCATCGAGTCGGTGATCCGCATGGGCGTCGATATCATGGAGCTGGACCTCAAACTTACGAAAGACAGCGTGCTGGTACTCTGCCACGACCATACGATCGACCGGACGACTACGGGACGGGGGCGTGTGAGCGACATTACGTATGATTCGATTCAGCGCTGTTTCCTGCGCACGGCGCACGGCGTGCGGACGGCTCAGAAGATGCCGACCCTGCGCGAAGCGCTTGCGGCCTGCAAGGACCGTATCGTGGTGAATATCGACCAAGGATATGAATTTTACGACATGGCGCTGAAAATCAGCGAGGAACTCGGCGTGACGGAGCAGATGCTCATCAAGGGCAAGCGTCCGGCGGAGGTCGTCGCTGCCAAATTCGGCGAATACGAGCATAATATGATGTATATGCCGATCATCGACATCCTCAAGCCGCAGGGAAAGGAACTTTTCGGCGAATATATGTCGAAAGGTATCGTGCCGCTGGCCTACGAGGTGTGCTGGGACCAGTACACGCCCGAGGTGAAGGATTGTATGGAAAAAGTGGTGGAGAGCGGATCGAAACTCTGGGTCAATTCGCTGTGGGAGTCGCTCTGCGGCGGCTTGTGCGACGATGCGGCGTGGGAGAGCGGCGATCCCGGCTCGGTTTACGGCAAGCTGCTCGACATGGGCGCGACGATGATTCAGACCGACCGTCCGGAGCTGCTGATCTCCTACCTGCGTTCGCAGGGGCGGCACGACTGACCGTCGCACCGGCGGCGGAGCGGTGCTTCCTCGGAAGACGGATCGCTCCCGCTTTTATGAGAATACCCGTCGCTCGATGTCGAGCGACGGGTGTTTTTTATGCTTTGCCGGCCGTGTCAGTCGAAAAGCTCGTTCAGAACGGCGGCCAGCCGGTAACCGGCGTTGCGGATCTGGCGCTCGACCAGCGGCAGGGCCTTGTTCAGGAAGTCCTGTCCCAGCCGCTCGTCGGGTTTGGCCCACTCGAACTGTACTTCGCACGCCACGGCGCTGTCGTGCAGCCAGTCGCGCGGCGTGCCGGCCTGCACGGCGGCCTTCTCCCGTTTCGATGCGCGGTCCAGTTCGCCGGCCCACTCCGTGACGGACCAGATACGGGTCGTGGTGATGATCTCGTTGTCCCAGACGTGGTGGACATAGAATTTGTGCGGCTTGTGGTACTTGTCTTCGAACAGCACGTCGTACTTCATGTTGTGGGTCGTGTATTTGATATGCGCCGGGCAGTGCATGTCGCCGACCAGATGGATGACGTATTTCAGATTGACCGCTACGGCCGAGTCGGTCAGACTGCGGTAGTTTTCGAGGTTGCGGATCGCCAGCTCCAGCCCGTAAATGGCGTTGCCCTTTCCCGGTTTGAGCAGTTCGTCGCCGTAGCGCAGGTCTGCGCCTACGGGCGCCGTGTGCCAGTCGTTGGTGAAGGCGTATTCGGGCGTCTGGCGGTATTCGTCCATCCATTTGGCGTAGTAAACGACGGAGTGTCCGCCGAGGTACTTCTCGATTCGTTTCTTCGCCCGTTTGGTGAGGTTGCGTTCGGCGATCTTGGCGATCGTCTCGTGCCCTTCGCGGCCCCACGCCCGCACCGGTTCGGAAGCGGAGAAGGAGAGGACCGTCGCAAAAAGAAGCAAAAGCAGTTTTTTCATGGTCTAAGTGGTTTTTGGTGAATTTGTTTTTCGAAGAAGAGGTATTCCGATGCCGGAATACCTCTTCTTGGTGTTGCAGAGCAAGGGGGCGTTAGAAGCTTAGCCCGTCTTCATAACCCGGGTTCTGGCTCAGTGCGCCGCCCGTGGCCACGCGCTGGTCGGTCGGAATCGGCCACAGGTAGTCGCGGCCCTCCTCCCATTTGTAGGTGCGGCCCCGGAAGCAGACGATATAGCCGCTCATGCCGTTGGTCAGCTGGGCGTCCTTGCCTTCGCCGATTTCGAGCGTCGCGTCGCAGGTCGTGGCGGGCTTCGTGCCGCTCCACAGACAGAGGTCCATCTTGCCGTCGCCGTTCATGTCGTATTCGCCCAGCGAGGGGAAGTAGCATCCGAAGAAACCGTCGAGTCCGTTCGACGAGGGGACCAGCTGGGCGCCCTCCTTCCAGCGGAACATATCCCACTGGCGCAGTCCTTCGCAGGGAAACTCGACGGTGCGCTCGCGGCGGATTTCGAGGATCACGCCTTTGTTCGCCCCGGAATTGACGTTGGGGTAGTAGCTTGCCAGCAGCGGATCGGGATTGGCGTTTGCAGCCGCCATGTCGAGGGCCGGCATGCCTACGCGGTCGCGTACGACGTCTACGGTCAGGGCGATGTCGTCCGGGGTCAGCGTGCCCAGTTCGGCTTTGGCTTCGGCGTAGGTCAGCAGGATCTCCGGATAGCGGAATACCGGCCAGTCGGTGGTCGAGGTCGTGGCGCCGTTATGCGTGTCGTCGCTCACGAACTTGATGAAACGGTAACCCGTCATGTCGTAGCTCTTGCAGTCCTCGATCACTTCGTCGATGCCGTTCAGGTCCACGTATCCCGGAGCCATCAGCGTCTGCGCCATGCGCGGGTCGCGGTTTTGGAACTGCTGGTTGTAGGTCATGGTCTCGTAGCCGGGCTGGTCCTGAATTTTCGAACCGTCGGCCATCAGGTAGTGGTTTACGAGCCGCTGCGTGCCGCTGTGGCGCATGTTGCGGAACGTGAACTGGATGCCGTGGCGTACGAGGATGTCGGCGTTGAAGCGCATCGAGAGTATGGTCTCCTTGGCATCGCCGTCTTCGAGGATGAAATATTCGCGGTAGGGAGCGTCGAGTTTGAGCGTATTGCCTTTGTAGAGCGAATATTTGTTCTGCTCCATGACGGCCCATGCGGCGTCGGCGGCCAGTTGGAGGAAATAGTCGGCCGAGATCGTCACACCGTCGATCGTCTCGTCGGCGATGCCGTGGTATTTGCGGAAGGTGCCTTCGTAGAGTGCGGCGCGGGCCTTCATGGCGCGGGCGGCGTTTTTGCTCAGGCGGTAGAGCGCGTCGCTGGGCCAGTTGTCGGGCAGGTCCGCGATGGCGCGGTCGAGGTCCTCCATGACTTTCTTCATCACGAATCCGCGGCTGTCGCGCGGCCGTTTGAGCGAAGCCCAGTCGTTCGACGGAATCACGAAGTCGTAATAGGGAATGTCGCCGTATTTGCGCACCTTCTCGAAGTAGAACAGCGCGCGGAAGAAATAGGCCACGCCGTCGTAGCGCTGGCGGATCGCCTCGTCCGTGCAGTTGCCCGAACGTTCGAGGTAGTAGTTGATGTAACGCAGGTAGGCCCATGCGCTGGTGCCCCAGTTTTCGGTGGCCGGGGAGCGCGTGCCCTGCTGTACGGAGCTGAGGTTCTTGGCGATCTGGATGTCGGAGACCTGAACGGCATCGGTGTCGGGACCTGTGAAGAGGTTGTAGAAGCGGTTGGTCCAGAGTTCCAGCTCCGCTTCGCTCGAGAAGAACGTATTGGGCGAAAGGTTCGTTTCCGGCTCCTTGGTCAGGAAGTCGTCGCAGCCCGACAGTGCCAGACTCATCGAAACGAATATCAATATTTTGCTGATAGTTTTCATGGTTGATCGAAATAATGCTTTCCGTTTAATTTAGAAGGTGATGTCCACGCCTACGGAAAAGGTCCGCGAATAGGGATACAGACAGTCGTCGGTGGCGCTGGTCGTGGCTACTTCGGGATCGACCGTTTTGCAGTAACGCTTCAGGGGCGACCAGTAGGCGAGGTTCTCGCCCGATACGTATACGCGGACCTTTTCGAGGATGCGCTTGTTGATCGGGATGGTGTAACCCAGCGTGATGTTTTTCAGGCGGATGTACGAAGCGTCCTGCAGGTAGCGGTCGGTTTTGACGTACATCGAACCTGCGCTCGACGTCTGATAGCTGCGCCGGCGGGGAAAGTAGGTGTTACGGTTGTCCTCGCTCCACGCCTGCCGTTCGAAGTCCTTGGAGATGAACGTGGTCGTCGGAAAGCTGTATGGCCCCCAGAAATAGTAGCAGTTGGCGCTGGGCATCCAGTCGATCTTGCCGACGCCTTGAAAGAAGACTGCGAAGTCGAAGCCGTTCCAGTTCAGGTCGCCGCGGATCGAGTAGGTGTAGCGCGGCAGGCTGTTGCCGATGACGCGCATGTCGCCCGGATTGGTGACCGTACCGTCGCCGTTGTTGATGATGTTGTTGCCGTCGAGGTCGCGGAACCGGACGTCGCCGGCGCGCAGACATGCCTCTGCGGGGACGGAGCTGGTGTAGACCCGGTTATTGACCGCCTTGTCGTCGATCAGCGACTGATAGCGCGAGGCTTCTTCGTCGGTTTTGAACAGTCCGTCGGTGCGGTAGCCCCAGATTTCACCGAGCGTTTCGCCTACGTAATGGTCGGAGAGCAGCTTGTCGTCGTTCTTATACTTGGTGATCTTGGACTTATAGTCGCCCAGCGACGCCGAAATTCCGTAAGAGAAGGGTTTGCCGGCGACCATGTGGCGGTCGCGCCAGCTGACGGTGATTTCGTAGCCTTTGGTGCGCAGGTCGGCGCAGTTCTCCTTGGGCGAAGACGCTCCGAAGACGTTGGGCAGCGTGAGTGACGTGGCGAGCATGTCCTTCGTGTCGCGGATGTAGAGGTCGGCCGTGACGTTGAGCCGGTTTTTGAAGAAGCCCAGATCGAAGCCGAGGTTGTAGGTTACGACCGTCTCCCACG
>JAJPZH010000276.1 GCA_021204515.1 Alistipes sp.
GTCTTGGGCGATGCGAAGGCGCGCAGACCGAACGAAAGATAATAACCTTTTCCGACGGCCCGGCGGGCCTGTTCGGGCGATCCGATGAAGCCGTGAAAAATCACCGCGCGGGGCCGGCAGGCGTCCAGTTCGCGCATGACCGGCTCGAAAGCCTTGACGCAGTGCAGCACCACGGGCATCCGCCGTTCGCGCGCCAGCGCGAGCTGCGCCCTGAACGCCGCCAGCTGTACCGTACGGTCGGCGCCGCGCACGAAATCGAGTCCCGTTTCGCCGACGGCCTGCACGTCGCCGAGCAACGGCACGATCGTGCTAACGTCTTCTTTGTCTGCATTCCACGGATGAATTCCGGCTGTCCGCAGTTCGATGCCGCGGCCGGTCGGGCGGTGGGTGTGTATATTGACGAATCGATCGGTCATCGCGACAAATGTACGAATTTTAAGTAAATTAAAAAATAATAGATATTGCATACCGGATTCTCGGAAAAAATTCGTATTTTCGCACGCGAATTATGGCTGTTAGCACACTAACAACGCACGACGAACCCAAAATATATCCAAACATAATAATCAAAATCTTTAACCATGTCGAAAATCATTACACTACGCAAGGGTCTCGACATCAATCTCCGGGGAAAGGCTCAGGAGTCTCTGGCCGACGCGCCGCTGGCTTCGGAGTATGCCCTCTCGCCTCTCGATTTCGAGGGCGTGACTCCCAAGTTGCTGGTTAAGGTGGGCGATGAGGTGAAAGCCGGTACGCCGCTGTTCTTCAACAAGTACAGCGAGCGCATCCTCTTCACGTCGCCCGTCAGCGGTACGGTTGCGGCCGTAAACCGCGGCGAGAAACGCAAGATTCTCTCCGTGACCGTGACGCCCGGCTCCGTACAGAGCTACGAGGAGTTCGCAAAGCCCGATCTACGGACGGCTTCCCGCGAGGAGATTGTCTCCCTGCTGCTCAAATCGGGTCTCTGGCCGATGATCGTGCAGCGGCCCTACGGCATTATCGCCGACCCGAACGACACGCCGAAAGCGGTATTCGTCTCCGCCTTCGATTCCGCGCCGCTGGCTCCGGACTACAACTACGTCCTGCGTGCGGAACAGAAGAACCTCCAGACCGGTATCGACGTGATGCGCAAACTCACTTCGGGCAAAGTGCATCTTTCGGTGCGCGCCAAGGCCGAGGGACAGATGACTGCGCTCAAGGGCGTCGAGACGCACGCCTTTGCGGGTAAGCATCCCGTCGGCAACGTCGGCGTGCAGATCCACCACATCGACCCCGTGAACAAGGGCGAAGTCGTGTGGACGGTCAACATTCAGGATCTGGCGATCATCGGCCGTCTGTTCAACGAGGGACGTGTCGATATGACGAAGATCATCGCCGTAGCCGGCTCGGAGATCGAACGGCCACAGTACTGCCGCATCATCGCGGGCGCCAAGGTCGATTCGATCCTCAAGGGCAACGTGAAGCCTCAGAAGGAGGGTGACCATGTACGCATCATTTCGGGCAACGTGCTCACGGGTACGAAAACCGCGGCCGACGGCTTCATCGGTTTCTATGCCAATCAGCTGACGGTGATTCCCGAAGGCGACAAGTTCGAGCTGCTGGGCTGGGCGATGCCCCGTTTCAACAAATTCTCCGTATCGCGCGCCTACTTCTCGTGGCTCTGCCCCAAGAAGGCATACAATCTCGATACCAATATGAACGGCGGCGAACGTCCGTTCGTGGTGACGGGCCTTTACGAGCAGTATCTGCCGATGGACATCTATCCGATGTACCTGCTCAAGGCGTGCCTCGCCGGCGACATCGACAAGATGGAAAACCTCGGCATCTACGAAGTGGTTGAGGAGGATTTCGCGCTGTGCGAGTTCGTCGATCCCTCGAAGATCGAGATTCAGCAGATCATCCGCGACGGTATTAACTTAATGATTAAGGAGGCTTAACGATGAGCGCATTACGCAATTTAGTAGACAAGCTCAAGCCCACGTTCACCAAGGGTGGCAAGCTGGGCTTCCTGGAATCGACGTTCGATGCGTTCGAGACATTCCTTTTCGTGCCGGACACGACGACTTCCAAAGGCGCGCATATCCGCGATTGCAACGACATGAAGCGTACGATGATCATGGTGGTCGTCGCCCTGATGCCGGCGCTTCTGTTCGGTTTCTACAACACGGGTTACATGCACTTCCTCTCGCAGGGCGTGCAGCCCGAATTCTGGGCTTCGCTCTGGTTCGGATTCCTCAAGGTGCTCCCCCTGATCGTCGTTTCGTACGTCGTGGGTCTGGGCATCGAGTTCGCATTCGCCCAGTTCCGCGGCCACGAAGTCAACGAGGGCTTCTTGGTGTCGGGTCTGCTGATTCCGATGATCATGCCGGTAGATATTCCGCTCTGGATGGTGGCCCTCTCGACCGCCTTCGCCGTCATCTTCGGCAAAGAAGTGTTCGGCGGTACGGGTATGAACGTCTTCAATCCCGCGCTGCTGGCGCGCGCCTTCGCCTTCTTCGCCTATACGCCCTCGATGTCGGGCGCGACGGTGTGGATCGCGGGCATGACCTCCGGCGAGGGCGTGGTGGACGGTTTCTCCGGCGCAACGGCGCTCGAAAACCTGAGCACCACGGGCCAGATGGGCTATTCGGCCATGGATGCCTTCCTCGGTTTCATTCCGGGTTGCGTGGGCGAGACTTCGACGCTGGCGATTCTGATCGGCGCGGCGATCCTCCTCTTCACAGGCGTCGCTTCGTGGCGCACGATGATTTCGGTGTTCGTCGGCGGTCTGGCGATGGGCTATCTCTTCCAAGCGCTCGGCGTGACGACCTATCCGGCATGGTGGCACCTGATCATCGGCGGTTTCGCTTTCGGTGCGGTCTTCATGGCTACCGATCCCGTCACCTCGGCACAGACCAACAAGGGTAAATACATCGTGGGCCTGATGACCGGTGCGCTGGCCGTGCTGATCCGCGTGGTCAATCCGGCCTATCCCGAGGGCATGATGCTGTCGATCCTCTTCATGAATGCGCTGGCTCCGCTGGTGGACTACTATGTGGTCGAAGCGAACATCTCGCGCAGAAAGAAACGTGTTAAACTGGCAAAATAGGGGATAATATGGCAACGAAAAAATTCAAATGCACTGTCTGCGGCTATATCCACGAGGGAAACGCCGCACCCGAAAAATGCCCGGTCTGCATGGCCCCCGCTTCGGCGTTCGTCGAACTCAAGGACGAGAAGAAAAAGGGCCTGTTCAGCGATAAGAACGGCAACGCATATATTATAATGTACTCGACGGTGATGGTGGTCATCGTTGCGACGCTGCTGGCCGTGGCCGCACTTTCGCTCCAGTCGCGCCAGTACGCCAACGAGCTGAACGAGAAGAAGCAGTCGATTCTCTCGTCGCTCTCGGCGCAGGGCGAGAACTATGACACCTTCATCAAGGCCTACGTGCTCGACGCCGACGGCAAACGGATCGAAGGCGAGGATGTATTCGAACTGCTCAAAGACCTGCCGGGAGCTTTTGAAGACGGTAAATTCCCCGTGTTCGAAGCCACCGACGGCCGCGTGGTGATTCCCGTTACGGGCACCGGTCTGTGGGGACCCGTGTGGGGGTATGTGGCGCTCGAAAAGGATATGGACACCGTGGCCGGTATCATCATGGCCCACAAGGGCGAGACCCCGGGTCTGGGCGCCGAGATCTCGACGCCTAAATATCAGGCGCTGTTCGTCGGCAAGAAGATTTTCAAAGGCGACGAGTTCGTTTCCGTGAAACTGCGCAAGGGCGGCGCTCAGGACCCCGAACATGAGGTCGATGCCATTTCCGGCGGTACGAAGACCTCGGACGGCGTGACGGCGATGCTCTACAACAGCATGGAACACTACCTGCCGCTGCTCGAAGCCAAGCGCAAGGCCGCGGTCGAGCAGGTCGTATTTGCTCCCGTGCGGGATGAGTCTAACGAAGAAAATGTAGAAAACAATGAGTAAGAACGAAAAAGAGCCTTTGTTTTCGGCTAAGAATATGAAGTTCCTGACGGGACCGTTCTCCGCGAACAACCCGGTCATCGTACAGATCCTCGGTATCTGTTCGGCGCTGGCCGTCACCGTACAGCTCAAACCCGCTATCGTCATGGCGCTGTCCGTGACGGTCGTGACGGGATTCTCGAATCTGGTGATGTCGCTGCTGCGCAACGGCGTGCCTTCGCGCATCCGCATCATCGTACAGCTGGTGGTTATCGCCGCGCTGGTAATTCTGGTCGATCAGGTGCTTAAAGCCTACGTTTTCGAGGTTTCGAAGCAGCTGTCTGTCTATGTGGGTCTTATTATCACCAACTGTATCGTCATGGGCCGCATCGAGGCCTTCGCATTGGCCAACAAGCCGTGGGCGTCATTTCTCGACGGTATCGGCAACGGTTTGGGCTACGGCCTGATTCTGGTGATCGTGGCTTTCTTCCGCGAACTTTTCGGTTCGGGTTCGCTGCTGGGTTTCCGCATCGTCCCCGAAAGCTGGTATATCGCCGAAGGCGGTTTCTACTCCAACTGCGGCCTGATGCTCTTCCCGCCGATGGCGCTGATCATCGTGGGCTGCATTATCTGGGTACACCGTTCGCGCAACAAGGATTTACAGGAAAAATAGGAGAATAGCGTATGGAATCATTGAATATCTTTATCCGGTCGATTTTTATCGACAATATGGTCTTCGCGTTCTTCTTCGGCATGTGTTCCTACATCGCCGTTTCGAAGAGCGTCAAAACCGCCCTCGGCCTCGGCGCCGCCGTTACGTTCGTAATGGTGATGACCGTGCCGCTGAACTACTTCCTGTATGAATACGTACTCAAGGCGGGCGCCCTCGCGTGGGCCGGGCTGCCGGACGTCAATCTGGACTTCCTGACCTTCATCGTCTTCATCGCCACCATCGCGGCCTTCGTGCAGCTGGTGGAGATGGCCGTCGAGAAGTTTTCGCCGACGCTTTACAGCCAGCTGGGTATCTTCCTGCCGCTGATCGCCGTGAACTGCGCCATCATGGGCGGCTCGCTCTTCATGCAGCAGAAAGTCGATGCGCTGGAGATTACTTCGCTCTGGCAGTCGATCGTCTACGGTCTGGGCTCCGGTCTGGGCTGGTGGCTGGCTATCGTGATGATGGCCGCGATCCGCGAGAAGACGACTTACTCGCAGATTCCTGCGGCGCTCAAAGGTCCGGGTATCGCCTTTATCATCACCGGCCTGATGGGTATCGCCTTCATGATCTTCTCCGGTATTCAGTTCTAACCTTAAAAGAGATTCGGAAAACATGGAATTGACTATTATAGTTGCAATCATCGCCTTTCTGGCTGTAACCCTCCTCTTGGTGGGGCTGCTTCTCTTCGCAAAGGCTAAACTGACCTCGTCGGGCGAAGTGACGATCGACATCAACGACGGCGAGAAGGTCATCACCGCCGAGAGCGGCTCGACGCTGCTTTCGACGCTGGCCAACAACAAGGTGTTCCTGCCTTCGGCCTGCGGCGGCGGCGGTTCGTGCGGCATGTGCAAATGTCAGGTGCTCGAAGGCGGCGGCGATATTCTGCCGACCGAAACCGGATTCATTTCGCGCAAGCTGGCCAAGGACCACTGGCGTCTGGGCTGTCAGGTCAAGGTGAAGGAAAACCTTAAAATCAAAGTTCCCGAAGCCGTGCTCGGCGTCAAGAAGTGGGAGTGTACGGTCGTCTCCAACCGCAACATTTCGACCTTCCTCAAGGAGTTCGTCGTGAAGCTGCCCGAAGGCGAGAACCTCAAGTTCCGCAGCGGCGGTTACATCCAGATCGACATCCCGAAGTACGACGCCATCAAGTTCTCGGACATGGACGTCGACGAGAGGTACCGCGCCGACTGGGACAAGTTCAAGATGTGGGATCTGGTTACGACCAACCCCGAAGACACGTTCCGCGCCTACTCGATGGCCAACCACCCGGCCGAGGGCAATATCATCATGCTCAACATCCGTATCGCTACGCCGCCGTTCGACAAGGCGACGGGCGGCTTCATGAAGGTCAATCCGGGTATCTGCTCGTCGTATGTCTTCTCGCGCAAGCCGGGCGACAAAATTACGATTTCGGGTCCTTACGGCGAGTTCTTCCTGCCGGACGACCTGCCCGACACGCAGGAGCTGATCTTCATCGGCGGCGGCGCCGGCATGGCGCCCATGCGCAGTCACCTGATGCACCTGTTCAAGACCGAAAAGACCAAGCGTCCCGTTTCGTTCTGGTACGGTGCGCGCGCATTGAAGGAGGTTCCCTATCTCGACGAGTTCCACGCCATCGAGAAGGATTTCCCCAACTTCTCGTTCAATCTGGCGCTCGACCGTCCCGATCCCGAAGCGGACGCCGCAGGCGTGAAATATACTCCGGGCTTCGTCCACAACGTGCTGTACGAGAATTACCTGAAGAATCATCAGGCTCCCGAGGACTGCATCTATCTCATGTGCGGACCTCCGATGATGATCGCTTCGGTGGTGAAGATGCTCGACAGTCTCGGCGTGCCGCCCGAAAATATCCTCTACGACAACTTCGGTTCGTAATCCGATTTGTCGGCATTCGAATCCCCGGACGTCTGTCCGGGGATTTTTTGTGTTACGGAACGGTCCCTTTGCAAGGACAGCGTTTCGGGAATTTTATTATATTTGTAGTAATAATCGATTTACCAACTTAAAACCAAATTCTATCGAAATGAACATTCCTTCCATTTTCTGGATCATTCCTGCTGCTGCGGTTATCGCCCTGCTGCTGGCTTGGGCGTTTTACCGCGCGATGAAGCGCGAGGACGAAGGCACTCCGCGCATGCGCGAGATCGCCGGGCACGTGCGCAGGGGCGCCATGGCCTACCTGCGCCAGCAGTACAAGGTCGTCGCCGTCGTGTTCGTCGTGCTGGCGCTGTTTTTCGCCTATCTGGCCTACGGCGCCGGGGTGCAGAACCCGTGGGTGCCCTTCGCTTTCCTGACGGGCGGTTTCTTTTCGGGTCTGGCCGGCTATTTCGGCATGAAGACCGCGACCTATGCTTCGGCGCGTACGGCCAATGCCGCGCGCCAGTCGCTCGACCGCGGTCTGAAGGTCGCATTCCGCAGCGGTGCGGTGATGGGGCTGGTCGTAGTGGGGCTGGGCCTGCTCGATATTTCGTTCTGGTATGTCATCCTCGAATATTTCGTCGATGTCACCGGACCGCAGAAACTCGTCGTCATTACGACTACCATGCTGACCTTCGGCATGGGCGCTTCGACGCAGGCGCTCTTCGCGCGCGTCGGCGGCGGCATCTATACCAAGGCGGCCGATGTGGGCGCCGATCTCGTGGGTAAGGTCGAAGCGGGAATTCCCGAAGACGACCCGCGCAATCCCGCGACCATCGCCGACAATGTGGGCGACAACGTGGGCGACGTGGCCGGCATGGGTGCCGACCTCTACGAAAGCTACTGCGGCTCGATACTCGCCACCGCGGCTCTCGGAGCCGCCGCCTTCGCTTCGGCGGACGGGATGGCCATGCAGCTGCGCGCCGTGCTGGCGCCGATGCTGATCGCCGCCGTGGGCATCGTGCTTTCGATCATCGGCATCTTCCTCGTGCGCACCAAGGAGGGCGCCACGATGCGCGACCTGCTGCGCTCGCTGGGCGTGGGCGTCAATTTCAGTTCGCTGCTGATTGCCGGTGCGACGTTCGGCATCCTCTACCTGCTGGGAATCGAAAACTGGATTGGACTGTCGTTCTCGGTCATCACGGGACTCTTGGCCGCCATCATCATCGGGCAGGCCACCGAGTATTACACCTCGTACTCCTACAAGCCGACGCAGAAGATCGCCGGAAGCGCACAGACGGGACCCGCCACCGTGATTATCGCGGGTATCGGGTCGGGCATGATCTCGACGGCCGTTCCGGTCCTTACGATCGGCGTGGCGATTATCCTCGCCTACCTTTGCGCCATCGGCTTCGACATGGAGCATATCATGTCCGCGCAGAGTATGTCGCTGGGGCTTTACGGCATCGGCATCGCGGCGGTCGGCATGCTCTCGACGCTGGGTATCACCCTCGCCACGGATGCTTATGGGCCGATCGCCGACAATGCCGGCGGCAATGCCGAGATGAGCGGGCTGGGACCCGAAGTGCGCAAACGCACCGATGCGCTCGACGCGCTGGGCAACACGACGGCCGCCACGGGCAAGGGTTTCGCCATCGGTTCGGCCGCGCTGACGGCCCTCGCGTTGCTGGCCTCCTATATCGAAGAGATACGCATCGGACTGCTGCACAACGGCGTGACGGCCCTCGACCTGCCCAACGGCACGACGCAGTTGGTCGAGAAGGCTTCGCTCCTCGATTTTATGGAGTATTACCATGTGTCGCTGATGAATCCGACGGTGCTGATCGGTGTGTTTATCGGCGCGATGATGTCGTTCCTGTTCTGCGGTCTGACGATGAACGCCGTGGGGCGTGCGGCCCAGAGCATGGTGAACGAGGTGCGCCGTCAGTTCCGCGAGATCAAGGGCATCCTTACGGGCGAGGGCACTCCCGATTATGCCCGCTGCGTCGAGATTTCGACGCGCGGCGCCCAGCGCGAAATGCTGCTGCCGAGCCTGCTTGCTATTGCCGTGCCGGTGGTTGTCGGCTTGGTGTTCGGGGTGGCGGGCGTCATGGGACTGTTGGTCGGCGGTCTGAGTTCGGGCTTCGTGCTGGCCGTGTTCATGGCCAATGCGGGCGGCGCGTGGGATAACGCCAAGAAGATGGTCGAAGAGGGCCATTTCGGCGGCAAAGGCTTCGACTGCCACAAGGCGACCGTCGTGGGCGATACCGTGGGCGACCCCTTCAAGGATACGTCGGGTCCGTCGCTCAATATTCTCATCAAGCTGATGTCGATGGTCTCGATCGTCATGGCCGGCCTGACGGTGGCTTTCCACCTTTTCTAATCGGCTGAATCCTCTTACGGCGACGGCTGCCTGCATCTGCGGGCGGCCGTCGTTTGTTCGACAGGATGCGGATTCGAGACGGAGCATGCGGTCCGACGCTCTTGAGACGTTCTCCGCATTCGGAGGGTGGCCGCTATTTTTTGTTCGCGCCGCTTTCGAGGATCGAGACGATCGAATAGAGCGTGAAGCAGATGGCGCCGAATCCGGCCAGCACGCGCGCCGGGACGAAGTATTTGGTTTCGAACAGCGCCGCTTCGTAGAGGAATGCGGCGAGGAAAAGGCATGCCAGCGCCGTGAGTACCGGAATGATCGGAATGCGGTTGGCCAGCGGAAAATCGGCGTGCCAGATTTTCGCCAGCAGGATTACTTTGCTCGAAATGCTCCAGCAGATCAGCGCCAGTCCGATCAGCACGAAGCCCACGAAATTGATCGTCTCGCCCCAGAACGTGAAAATCAGGATCAGACCCAGCACGAAAGCCAGTCCGCCCATGCAGAGCACCAGACTCATCCAGCGGCGGCGTTCGCTCATCGTGTAGCTGCCCCGTGCCTGACGGGCGATGCTGGCGACCAGCGCGATCAGCGAGGTGCAGACGCAGGCGATGCCGAACATGACGCTGCCCGCGACGATATGCGCCGGGAGCGTTCCTATCGAAAACAGCAGGATACACCAGAGCCATGCTCCGGCGGCCACGACTGCGGCGATGAAGATCAGCAGAGAACTTTGCCCGCGTGAGAATCCGGCGGGGTTGATCGAGAAGGTGCTGTCGCCCGAGTTTTTGGGGATCAGGCTGAATCTGGTCGAGGAGGTGGCGGCTGTCGAGACGCAGGCCGCGATGAGTCCGAGTCCGCAGACCACATGCCCCGTGACGTATGCGCCCGTCATGTGCGACGAGATGATGAAGATTCCGCAAATGACCGTAACCACGGCGAAAGCGTAACCGATGGCCGGGAAAAGGTATTTCGCGGCCGCGCTGTAGGTGCCGATGATCTGGCGGATGATGGTTGCGGCGGTACAGTAGAGCGCGACGCAGATCGAGCCGAGGAAAAAGACGACGGGACCTGCGGTCAGCCGTGAAGGATCGCTTCCGGCGGCGAAGATGTAGGCTCCGTAACCGAAACAGAATGCTGCCATCGCAAGGGGTATGGCGCGGAAAAGAATGCTTATGCCGTGATTCATAACCTGAGTTTTTGTTCGAACGCCAACCTGCAAATCCCGAACCAAAGAAAAAAATGGCTATCTTTGCGTTATGAAAAATATCGTTTTCGACCTCGGCGGGGTGCTTTTCGCCCGCGACAAAAATAAATCCACGCAGGAATTCCATGAATTTTTCAGCTTTATCCGTTCCGAGCGGATGCCCCTTTTCTGGGAGGAGTACGACCGGGGCGCATCGACGCTCGGCGAGGTGATCGACATCCTCGCCCGGACGACCGGCTGTCCGCGCGAAAAGTGCGAACGGTTCCTGCTACTGTCGATCGACATGCAGGAACCCGTTGCGCCGACCGAACGGCTCGTCGGAGACCTGAAGGCCGCGGGGTATAGGCTTTACGTGCTATCGAACATGTCGCGCGAGTTTATCGCTTTTCTGCGCCGTTTTCCGGTTTACCGCCTTTTCGACGGCGAAGTGGTCTCCTGCGAGGAGGGCACGGTGAAGCCGGAACCGCGGATCTACGAAATCCTGCTGGAACGCTACGGACTCGATCCCGCGGAAACCCTTTTTATCGACGACCGTGCCGCGAATATCGCCGCCGCCGAACGTTTGGGCATCGCCGGATACCTTTTCGACCACCGAAATCCCGCCGCCGCATGCGACGAGCTGCGGCGCAGACTCCTGTAGCGGCGTGATACAGCAAAAAATGTCCGGCGGAAATCTCTGCCGGATTTTTTTGTAGCTGCCGTCGGAAAGTCGGAAAGACCGTTGAAAGCTGGGCCAGTTTTATACCTGCCGGTACCGCCTGCGGGTTGTCGGTCGCAGTCTTCGGACCGTCCGGAAACTTTCAAAATAAGAGAGGCCGGTGAAAACCGGCCTCTCTTCGTATTGCAGTCTCTGAAAGACTTAGTTGAACGAGTAGCGTATGCTGAACATGGCCGACCAAGTCGAAACCGTGCTGGCGTACTTCGACCACTTGGGCTTGTTGAACGTGTAGGTTCCGTTGTCGTATTGCAGGATGTTGGTCGTGCTGATACGTTTTACGTTGCCCCAGTCGCGGTTGATCATGTTTGCGAGGTTGTTGATATCCACACCCAGCGAAATCGTGTTGCGCTTGCCCTTGACATTGATGTAGAAGTCCTGCGAGAAGCGGAAGTTCAGCATGTGCTGCCACGGCATCACGGCGCCGCCGCGCTTCGAGTACTCGCCGATGTGCTTCGAGAGGTAGTCGTCGTTCTGGATGAACTGCCAGTAAGCCTCTTTGTTGTCGGCCGAGGAGAAAGTCATGTTGTCGAGTTCGCTGCGGGTCGGGATGTAGAGCAGGTTCACGGCGCCGCCGTCGGCAGTCACGGGATTCTGATAGGAACCGCTCTGCACGTACATAGTGTAGGAGTAGCGCGAGTAGGAGTATGAACCGATATATCCCTGACGGAAAGCCTCGTAGTAGAGACCGAAGTTCGAAGCGCCGTTCTTCTGCGCCAGACGGTAGCCGATATTGAGGAGGATACGGTGGGGCGATACGTAGGAGGCGAATCCGGTTTCGGGCGCGTTCGAGCCGTTGCGGTTGAAGGTGTTGGTGCTGAATGCCGAGGTTACCTGATCGCCGATACCGTCGATCACGTTCTTGGCGCTCGAATAGGTATAGGCCGCCATCAGCGAAAGACCGAAGCCCCATGTCTTCGACACCTGAGCGGAAATCGAAGCGTAGTAACCGTCCACGTCGTCGGTATTGTTGATCAGATAGGGGGTGATGGCCTTGCCTTCGGAGTTCTTGATGTTCTGGCTTTTCCACAGTTTACGTGCGGAGGGTTCGCCCGGAAGCTGAATACCGCCTTCTACTTCCTCGATGCCGAGTTTGGTCACGGTCACGGAGTTGATGTCCTTGTTGTAGATACCTTCGATATTGAGGTTCACGTCGCCCGGCAGTTTCATATCCAGCGCCAGCGAGGTTTTCCACGTCGAAGGCATTTTGAGGTTCTTGTCCAGAATGGTGGGCGAAGTATTGGCCGCGAGGTCCTGTTTCTGATAGGTTCCGCCGTAGATGTCTTTCAGCATGTCGCTGACGTTGGTATGGAACGACGGCATCTTGTCGCCGTCCGCTCTGTAAAGCGTCTTGCCGTTCTGGATGCAGTTGCTGTTTCCGGCAACCGATACCAGCCATACGAAAGGCAGGCGGCCGGTGAAGATACCCGTACCTCCGCGGAGGATGTATTTGCGCTCGCCGGTCATATCCCAGTTGAAGCCCACGCGGGGAGCCACCGACAGACGTGCCTTGGGCATGTCCGAAGTCTTGTAGCCGCCGTAGTCGGCGAAGGCTTTCGTGAAGTCCTTGTTCTCGTTGTCCGAGATCGACGGATAGACGGGAATCTCGAAGCGCAGGCCGACCGTCGCCTTGAAGCGGCTGCTCACGTTGATCTCATCCTGCAGGTAGATCGAGTACTGCATGTGGGAGAACGAGGGATACTCCTGCGACAGCGCGTCGTTGTTGCCGTGGGCGATACGGAACGCCAGCGGCGCCCGGTCGTTTTTGAAGTCGTCCCATGTTTCATAGACGTAATATCCTGCGCCGCCCTGCATGTAGCCGTTGGTCGTGAAGTTATGCTCGAACTGCAGACCTGCGACCAGACGGTTCTTGCCGAGAGTATAGCTGATTTCGTCGGTTACGATGTGCGTCGATACTTCGCGCAGGTTGCCCTCGGTGAAGGGATCGAGACCGAAAGAGGCGTACAGAGCGCTCTTGCCGTCTTCGGTATCCTCCAGAATGTCCACCGTCGGGAAGATGCCGCCGTCGTAACTGCGCGGCTCGTACTGGTGCGAATAGGTGTAACGCAGCGTGTTGGTCAGACGGCTGTCCATGAAGCGCGAATTCAGTTCGGCGGCTACCGACGTGAAGTTCTGCTCCTGATAGTAACGCGAATTCTGGAAATACATGGCGTAGTTCGAGGTGCGGCCGTAGTTGTCCTTGTCATACACCTTTCCGGCGCTGAGCGGCGAAATCGACGACGACGGAGCCGACGAATATTTGTTCTGAGTTCTGCTGAACCGCACGTTGAGCGAGTGGTTGCGGTTGATGTTCCAGTCTACGCGGGCCATGAGCTTGTAGCCGGGGGTCTTTACCGAATAGTCCTGATAGGAACCGGGGTTGTAACCGTAGTTGTCGATCAGGAACTTGCTTATCTCGTCGAGTTTTGCGGTCGTAGGGCGGTTGTACTGCGAGCTGCCGCCGAAGCTCTGGCTCTCGCTGGTGCGTGCCAGCCGCGACGTACCCGGCGTGGTGTTCCATTCGCGCTCGAAATTGGCGAATACGAAGAGTTTGTTTTTGACGATCGGGGCGCCGATGCTGAACCCGAGGGTGTTGTTGCGCATTTCGCTCAGCGACAGCTTGCCGCCGTCGTACTTGTCGCCCTGAAGCTGGTCGCTCTTGGCGTAGAGGTAGGCCGAGGCTTTGAATTCATTGGTTCCCGACTTGGTGACGGCGTTGATCGCACCGCCCGTGAAACCGCTCTGACGTACGTCGAAGGGGGTTACCGATACCGAAACCTGCTCCAGTGCGTCGAGCGAAATGGGCGATCCGCCCGCGGGCAGGTTGCCGCCGATACCGAACATGTTGTTGAACGCGGCGCCGTCTACCGTAACGTACGACTGACGGTAGTTACCGCCGCCGATAGCCAGACCCGACGTGGTGGTCGAAGCCTGCGGCGTGAGTTTCATGATGTCGTTCATGCTGCGGCTTACCGAAGGCATCAGTTCGATCTGCTCGCTGGAGATGCTCGTAACGGCACCTGCACGGTTCACGTTCATCGAGCTGTTGCGGCCGTCGGCCGTAACGACTACGGCTTCGAGGGTCTGGCTGTCCTTCAGGAAAGCGTTGCGTGTGAGGGTTTCGCCCAGCTGCAGTTCGAGTCCCGGGAACTCGACGCCCTGATAACCTACGAACGAGAATGTTACGGTGTAGGGACCGCCCGTACGCAGACCTTGGAGGTTGTACCGGCCGTCTTTGTTGGTCACGGCGCCGTACTGCGTACCCGAAGGGGTGTGCACGGCGATAACGGTGGCGCCGGCGAGGGGCTGGCCCTGTTCGTCGGTAACCGTACCGTTCATACCCGAAGTCGTCACCTGCGCGGAGGCCGCGGCGAAAGTGAAAATCGAGAGCATCAGAAGTAAAAATTTCTTCATACCAAAGAGTTTAGTTAATAAAAAGGGTTTTGTTATTGTTTTCGTTGCATTTGCGATTCGCTTTCCTGCCGCAGACCCCTGCAAGGCTGTTTTACGAAGAGTTCGTAAAAGCAGAGAGGGATACACCTCGTCCGGAGTATCCCTCGTTACTTATATTATATAGTCACGATGATCGAGTTGCGTTCGTTTTCGCACGTTATAAAAGCCCCCCCGCATATATACGGAAAAGATGCGAACAGACCGATATATCGAATAAGTCAGCCATAAGTTTCATAGTACAAATATAAATCAAATATTCCGACGCCGCAATAGAACATGCTAAATTTTTATTAAACAAATTTTCAGGCCGTTGCCGCGGCCGCCGGAAGGGCATTCGGCACGTTCCTTGCGCCTTCTGCGGCGTATGCAGAACTTCAGGGAAAGATACTGGCGTTATTCGCTTTTCGTGCTGATTCTCGGGCTGGGGATCACGATCTGCGTCGAGCTGACTCCGTTTCTGGGCGGCCTGCTCGGAGCGGCGACGATCTACGTGCTGCTCCGGCGGCAGATGCACTGCCTCACGGCGTGCCGCAGATGGCGGCGCAGTCTCGCCGCTTCGCTGCTGCTGGGGGAAGCGGTGTTGTGCTTTCTGGTGCCCATCAGCCTGATCGTCTGGATGGTGGTCGATCAGGTGCAGAACATCACGCTTCAGCCCGATTCGGTCATCACGCCGCTCAAACAAATCGCGGCGCTGATACACGAGAAAACCGGTTACGACCTCTGGCAGGAGGGCAACATCTCGTCGCTGATCGGCGTCATTCCCAAGCTGGGGCAGTGGGTGGTTGCCGGCATCTTCGATTTCGGCGTAAATATCGTCGTACTGCTGTTCGTGCTCTATTTCATGCTGATCGGCGGTCGCCGCATGGAGGAGTACTGCCGCGAGATACTCCCTTTCAGCCGTCCGGTGAGCAGCAGCGTCATGCGCGAAGTGCATATGATCGTCCGTTCGAACGCCATCGGAATCCCGCTGCTGGCCGTGGTGCAGGGTATCGTGGCCTATATCGGCTATCTGGCTTTCAGCGCGCCCAGTCCGCTGTTCTGGGGCGTGCTGACCTGCTTCGCGACGATCATCCCGATTTTCGGCACGGCGCTGGTCTGGCTGCCGCTGGCCGGGTATATGGCCCTTACGGGCGACTGGGGTCCTGCCGTGGGGCTGCTGCTGTACGGCGGACTGGTGGTGACGCACGTGGATAATGTCGTACGTTTCGTGATGCAGAAAAAACTGGCCGACACGCATCCGCTGGTGACGATTTTCGGCGTTTTCATCGGACTCTCGCTCTTCGGGTTCATGGGGGTTATCTTCGGCCCGCTGATGCTCGAAATTTTCGTCCTCTGCATCAACATCTTCAAGAAGCGCTACCTCGACGGGACGCCTGATAAACAGCTCTTTGTACCCGACGGCGACATCGAACCGTAGCCGGCGAATTTCCCTGCGGAGCGGAGGCGTTTACGGAAAGTAATCTTTTCGGTCGTTTTTTGTGAAAATTCCCTGCAAAATAGTTGGAAATTGAAATTGTTTATTATCTTTGTTATTGAAATAACAGTAGAAACGAGAATAAGAACCCTTAATTCAAATATCACAATGGCGAGAAATCTCAAAATCAGAGACCTTACGTTGCGCGACGGACAGCAGTCCTCGTTCGCGACGCGCATGTCGCAGGCGCAAGTAGACCGCTGCCTGCCGTACTACAAAGATGCAAATTTCTATGCGATGGAGGTCTGGGGCGGCGCCGTGCCCGACTCGGTGATGCGTTATCTTAACGAAAATCCGTGGACGCGTCTGGAGACCATTCACAAGGCCGTCGGCAACGTGTCGAAACTCACGGCCCTGTCGCGCGGCCGCAACCTGTTCGGCTACGCTCCCTATCCCGACGACGTGATCGACGGCTTCTGCCGCAACTCGATCGAGAGCGGGCTGGGTATCATGCGTATTTTCGACGCCCTGAACGACGTGGACAACGTCAAATCGACGGTCAAGTACGTCAAGCAGTACGGCGGCATCGCCGACTGTGCGGTTTGCTATACGGTCGATCCGAAATACCCCGAACCCGGTTTCTTCGCGAAGCTCATGGGCAAAAAGGGCCATGAGCAGGTCTTTACCGACGCCTATTTCCTCGACAAGGCCAAGCAGATGGCCGCGCTGGGCGCCGACATGATTACGATCAAGGACATGTCGGGCCTGATTCCGCCGCGCCGCGTCGCTACGCTGGTCAAGCTGTTCAAGAAGAACATCGACATTCCGGTCGATTTCCATACTCACTGTACCCCCGGCTACGGCCTTGCATCGGTGCTCGCGGCGATCATCGCCGGCGTCGATGTCGTCGATACCAACTGCTGGTATTTCGCTGAAGGTACGGGCGCTCCGGCCATCGAGCTGGTGCACGTCTTCTGCAAGAAACTCGGTGTCGATACCGGTGTGAACATGGAGGCCGTCGCCAAGATCAACACCCAGCTGCGCGAGATCCGCAAGGAACTCAACCAGTCGGTATTCGGTGCGGAGAAACCCGAACCCAAGCCCTTCAATCCGCTGACCGACACGCTGCCCGCCGAGATCGACGCGCTGTTCGACAAGGCGATCGCGGCCGCTCGGGCCGACGACGAAGCCGCTACGATCGACGCCTGCCGCAGGATCGAGGCCTACTTCGGCTTCCCGGCTCCCAACGAACTGGTGCAGAAGGCCGAGATTCCCGGCGGCATGTATTCGAACATGGTCGCCCAGCTCAAGCAGCTCAAGGCCGAGGATATTCTGCCGCGCGCCATGGAGCTGATTCCCTCGGTGCGTCTTGCCGCGGGACTGCCGCCGCTGGTGACCCCGACTTCGCAGATCGTGGGCGCGCAGGCTGTGAACTGCGCCCTCGACGAAAAGGCCGGGCGTCCGATGTACACCAACAAAAGCTCGCAGTTCGTGGGACTGGTAAAGGGCGAGTACGGCCATACGCCCGTGAAGATCGATCCCGAATTCCGCTTCAAGATCTGCGGCGTCCGTGAGGAGACTCCCTACGATACGTCGAAATACCAGATGCAGCCCAATCCGGAGCTTCCCGAAGCCGGCGGCGTG
>JAJPZH010000037.1 GCA_021204515.1 Alistipes sp.
CTGTTTCCCGGACTGCGGCCTGACGACTAAACCCCTGGCGGCAATCCCGGCCTACCGCTTTTCGGAGTAAGGGCTTCTCCCGTTCGGAGGGGTGTTATTCGGCTTCGAGCACGAATACGGCGCTGTCGTAAATCTTGCACAGATTGGGATTGACGCCCGCATGGGTGAGATATTCGCCCGTAAAAGTGCCGCCGTCGAACCAGAACCGTTTTTTATCGACGTTCTGCTCCTCGATCCGGTAGCGGGTCTGCGCATCGAGTCCGTAAAGCCGGAATTTCGGAACCAGCGTGCGGCTCTGGTAGTGGGTGCAGTAGGTGAACAGCACGGCTTTTTTCTTGTCTTTCGACACGTACATCACCCCGTAATAACCCGTATCGTCGTAAGGCGTGCCGATGCGGTAGAGGTCGCCTTCCATGATGATATCGCGGTAGCCCTTGTAGCTTTCGATGGCCCTGCGCGCGAAGACCTTCTCCTCGTCGTCCATCTGTTTGGGCTGCAATTCCATGCCCAGACGGCCCGCGCAGGCCATGTCGAAGCGGAATTTGATCGGCGTGATGTTGCGGGTCTGGTGGTTGGGCGTGGCCGAAACGTGCGAACCCATGACCGTCGCCGGATAGAACAGGCTGGTGCCGTACTGGATGCGGGCGCGCGAAAGCGCTTCGGTATTGTCGCTGGTCCACACCTCGTTGAAGTACTTCATCGCGCCGTACTCCACACGGCCGCCGCCCGAAGCGCAGGCTTGGATCAGCACGTCGGGATATTTGGCGCGGATGCGCTCCATGATTTTGTAGAATCCCTGCACATAGTCGATCCAGAAGTGCGACTGCCTGTCTTTGGGCAGGTATTCCGACCCGGCGTTCTCCGCATGGCGGTTGGCGTCCCATTTGATGTAGTCGATGTTGGGCGAGAGCTTCATCGTGTTGTCGAATACCGAGAATACGAAGTCCTGCACCTTGGGGTTGGTCAGGTCCAGCAGCCACTGACTGCGCATCTGGGGTATTTCGCGGTCGCCCGACCTGACGATCCAGTCGGGATGCTTCTCGGCCAGTTCGCTCTTGGGATTGACCATTTCCGGCTCGATCCAGATGCCGAATTTCAGTCCCTTCCCGTGTGCGTACGAAGCGATGTAGTCGATGCCTTCGGGGAGCTTCTTGGCATTGACCTGCCAGTCGCCGAGTCCGGCCTTCGCCTCGTTGCGGGGATATTTGTTGCCGAACCATCCGTCGTCCAGCACGAACATTTCCAGTCCCATGTCCGCCGCGTCGTCGATCATGTCCGTCAGGGTCTTGGCGTCGAACGTGAAGTAGGCGCCTTCCCAGCTGTTGAGCAGCGTCGGGGCGTACGTGTGGCCGTGCCATACGCCGTAGTTGCGCGCCCAGTCGTGCAGGTTGCGGCTCGCGCCTCCCGCGCCTTCGAAGCTGTACGTATAGATCATTTCGGGCGTGGTGAACGATTCGCCTTCGGCGAGCGTGTAATCCGAAGCGTAGGGATTGGCTCCCGCGAGGATGTTGAGCACGTTGAATTCATCGACCTCGAAGTTGAGCCGGAAGTTGCCGCTCCACGCCAGCGCTCCTGCGATCACCTCGCCGTAATTCTCGTCGAACGCTTCGCTGTCGAGCGTCACCATGAAAGCCGGGTTCTCGGTGTGCGTCGTGCGCACCAGTTTGCGCGACTCGATGCTCTTCGAACCGTGGGTGAGCAGCGTGTGATCGGTCTGGCTCTCCCGCGCCCATGCGCCGTAGAGGTGGGTCAGCAGGTAACTGCGCGCCTTTACGGGCAGCGACGACGAATAGAAGGCGTGCAGTACGGCGTCGCCCTTCTCGCGGTTGCGGATCACGGTATGCGTCGTGATGACGTTCTCTTTGGCGTAGGCCGTGTAGACCAGTTCGACGTCCAGCGCCTGATCGGTGTCGGTGAGTTTGACGACCGTCTCGGTAACGTTCCTGTCGGCCAGCGTACGCGAGGCGTGCGAGACATAACGCAGTTCGGTGTTCATGTCCCCGTCGGCATGGGTCACGCGCAGCGCGGGTTCGCGGAAGTTGCGGCCGCCCATCGTCGAATAGGCGAGGTTGTCGGTGCCGTGGTCCGTGCGGCGGTAGCTCTTGATGCCGGCGGCGGGCGATGCGTCGTCGATGCGCCCTCCGAAGTGGTGGAACAGCACTTCGCCGTTCGGGGCGACGCTCATGACCATCGACAGGTCGTTCGTGCGGATGTTGATAACCTGCGGTTCGGCGGCCGTCGCGCCGATGCAGACCGTGCCCGCGAGCAGGGCCGTAAAGAGAGGTTTCAGCAGTTTTTTCATAGGTTTGAGTCGGTTACGTTAGGAAAATGCGCTGAACACACATACAGCGCATTTTCGTTGTACGGGGATAAAGTTACGAAAAAATTACGTTGCGATCAAAAAAGCGGCAAATAATCTTTCGTTGTGAAACTTTCGACCCTGTAACAGTTATTTCGATATTTCGGATCGAATCTCTGGCAGTTCGCCACGCAGCGCACGTCGTTCGCGGTGCCGGCTTCGCCGGGTAATGAAAAAATCCCCGCACAAAGCCGTGCGGGGAGTGTTTCCGGAAGCGATTTTCCCTATTTGGTCAGGTATCTTCCCTGTTTTTTGAGGGCGTTGTAAACCGAGCCTGCCCAATAGTTGCGCAGTCCGAAGCCCTTGGGCTTGCCGCTCATGTCCATTTGGGTAATTATCTCGTGTGTCGCGGGATCGAACAGCACGGCGACGTAGTAGCCCATACCGTTGCCCTTGTCGAGCGTCGTGGCGACCAGCACCAGTCCTTTGTTGCCCGAGCCGTTGTCGTAGCGGGCGACGATCTGCGGAAGCTGCGTCTGCCAGTCGATCGCGGCGCTGCGGGGCGTGAACTGCTCCGCGGCCAGTGCGCCGAGCGATTCGGTGGCCTGCCCGACGCCGGTCGAGAGGATGTCGATGCCGGTGAACCCGGCCACGTCGTATTTCTTCGGTTCGCTCAGGAAGAGCTTGTTAATGGCCTCGAACGCCTTGATGAAGGCGCCCGGCTCCTCGTCGGCGCCCTTGACGTCTACGCAGCTGTAATCCACGCCGTAAAAATCGGCTGCGATCTTCTCTTTTCCCTTCTGCGCGTAGCCGCTGACGGCGACGAGGCACAATGCTATGGCCAGTAACTTTTTCATGGTACGAATTTTTATTTGGTTTGTTCGCGTAAATCTACGAATTTAATTTGTTTCCGGCTCATCTGGGGCATCTGTTTTTTTGCAATATACTCCACGGGTTCGAAAACGACCTCCGGGGCGACGCGCACTTTCGAACGGAACGTGTCCTTTATCTCCTTCTCGAAGGCTTCGTCGCGGCGCGTGCTGCCGATGCGCAGCACGATCTGGTCGGTGCCCAGACTGCCCGTGAAGACCTCGATGATGTAGTTGCTCACGCCGGGGATGTTTTCCAGTATGTCGTACAGCGCGGGCGGATAGAGCGTCGTGCCCTTGAATTTGATCATCTGTCCCTTTCGGCCGATGACCGACGACAGCCGCATCGTGCCGCGTCCGCAGGCGCACCGCTCCGTGTACCCGATGCAGATGTCGCCCGTGCGGAAGCGCAGCAGCGGCATGCCCCGCACGCCGAGCGTCGTAATGACGACTTCGCCCTCGGTGCCTTCGGGAACGGGGTTGTTCTGCTCGTCGAGCAGCTCCACCAGAATCAGATCGGCCGGGACGTGGCCGCCGCAGTGGTGCCCGCACTCGGTGATCGAGGTCTGCATCTCGGTCGAAGCGTAGGTCGAGAACAGCTCCAGTTCGGGCCACAGTTCGGTAATCTTGGCTCCCAGCGTGTTGTTGCCGAAGTCGGTGTCGCGCAGCGCTTCGCCGATGCAGATCGCGCGGCGCAGCGACGAACGGCGGTAGTCGATGCCGTGCTCCTCGGCATAGGCGACCAGTTTTGTCAGGAACGACGGCACGACGATACAGCCCGTGGGACCTATGCGCCGTATGGTGTCCCACTGCAGTTCGGGAATGCCGTTGCCGACGCGGATCACGCCGCACCGGAGTTTCCGCGCACCCAGAAAATAGGCCAGCCCCGCCATGAAACGGCGGTCGATGGTGGTCATCAGCTGCAGCACGTCGTCCGGCGTGCATCCCGCCGTGGTGAAGGATTCGGCTTCGTTGTAGGCCAGCCGGTCGAGGTCCTCCTCCGTGAGGGCGAACGTCACCGGGTCGCCGAGCGTTCCCGAAGTGGTCACGTAATCGACGATGCGGCTGCGGGGTACGCAGACGAAATCCTGCGGGTGGAGCTGCAGGTCCGTCTTGGTGGTCACGGGCAGCCGCCGCAGGTCCTCCTGCGTGCGGATGTCGCCCGGACGCGCGCCGCAGTGGTCGAACATGCGCCGGTAGTAGGGTGAATTTTCGTACAGATACGCGATCTCTTCGCGCAGGCGTTCCTGCTGGAACGCGGCGATCGCATCCGCCGATGCGAATTGTATTTCCGGATTTCTTATCATGGCTTGCATTCCGATTTTAGTCTTTCAACAGCTTCCCGCTCGTCGGCGCGCGGGATTCCGCTTTGCAGCGCGCTGTCGAAACATTGCGCCGCCCGGACGTCGTCGCCCTGCGAGCGGTAGTATTCTCCCAGCAGTTTCCATGTATGGAAATTCTGCGGATTGGTCCGTTCGAAACGGTCGAGCGTCGCGGCGTCGGCGGGGGTCTTTTCCCGCATGGCTTTGCGGATTTCTCCGCTCAGCCGTCTGTATGCCACCACGCGCGGATAGTCGTGTGCGAGGTAGGCCGTGTCGGCGGCTATCTCCTGCGCCGCGTCGCAAAGCTCTCCGGCCGGATCGGGATCGCGCATGACGGCCCCCAGATCGTAGCAGATGTACGCGCCGCCCTGCCACGGCGAGGTCGAAACCCACATTTTCAACGCCGAGGGCTGGAATACCACCGAGTGGTGGGCGATCGACTGATTGACCGAGCAGTCGTTTCCGACGCCGATGTCCGCGCCGCCCTCGCCCTGCTGGTCGCGCAGCATGGCTACGGCCGCGGAAGGGGTGAGCGGCGCATTTGCCGCCGTCAGCTCCTCCAGCCGTGCGAAGCGGCAGGGGCTGTCCGTTCGGGCGAGGTTGTCGAGGTTGTATTCGTCGCCGGACAGTTCGGCCGACTGGTAATGGTTCGTACAGACGAGGTATTCGCCACCGCTTTCGTACAGGGCGGTTTTGCGGGGCGTCTTCTCGATGATTGCGGCCCGCCCGTCGCGCGCCGAGGCGATGAGCAGCGATTCGCTGACGAAGGTGTCGCGGCTGCGGGCGATTTCGAGCGCTTCGCCGATGGTCGCCGCGTGCTGCAGGATTTCGCGCGCGAGGATCGAAATCGGAGTCGCCGCCGAGAGCGGAACGGGACCTTTGGCGGCGTTGATCGTCACGGTCAGCCCCTTGTCGTTCATGCCCGACAGTACGCCGATCATCCCGGCCCAGCCGATGCTGACGAAGGGATGCCCGGCCTGCGGACGGCAGAAGGTGACGATTTTGTGGCGGGCGAAGTCGTCGCCCATGTAGAAGTCGAAATTGCGGCCTACCACCAGCTCCCCGTCGGCGCTCATGCCGCCCCACGCCGCGAACGAACTGCACCCGACGAGCATGTACTGGCTCATGGCGTGCCCGATGTCGTGCGCCGCATGGTAGTTGAGCTGACGCTCGTAAGGGGTGCCTATGGCGTCGAAGTCGTGCGAGCAGTAGAGCGACCGGGCGTATATCTCGCGCCGGTACTCTTCGGGGACGTGCCGTCCCAGATTGCGGTTGAAGATCACGATCATGCCGCGCAGGAACTTCAGGTAGCCGTCCGAGGGGATGAATTCGCGGATCCGGTCCACGAAAACCTGCTCCTGATAGCGCATCAGCCCGGCCGTGAGCGCTCCCGCCGCCGCTCCCGACTCTTCGGGCGATCCGGCCGTGTAAAGCTCCCAGAGACCGTACTTGTTTTGGCGCAGGAAACTCCCGCGGCACGAGGTGTAGCCGCCGTGGTCCGCGACGCGGTAATCCGCCGTGTCGATGGTCATCACGGGCTGCTCCATGTCGGCCGTGAGGTAGAGGCCCCAGAGGAACGCCGCCGCGAGGAGCGGAAGCGCAAGGAGCGTGATGAGCGTGTATTTGAGAAATCGTTTCATGCGTCGCCTATTTTTTTAGCCAGATATTCCGTGCCCAGCAGCTCGGCGCAGGTCGCCGCCGCCGAGAGCGTCACCCCGATCGCGCCGTGAACGGTCAGGTTCTGCCCCGTGAGCAGCAGGTTTTCGAATTTCGTCCGTACGGGGATGCAGGTCGCCATGACGTTGCGGCAGTCCTTTTGCAGTCCGTAAGCCTCCCCGTGCGGGATTCCGGTATAATGGCGGTAAGTGAGCGGCGTGGCCGCGTACGTCTGTTCGATCGCCGCCCGCAGGCCGGGATGGCGCTCGCAGGCGAAGTCCGTCAATCGCTCCGCGACGGCCGTTTTCAGCGCCGTATACGCTTCGGGCCGGTGTCCCGGCGCCGAGTCCTCCCATGCCGACCAGATGTTGGTGGCGATCGGTGTCATCAGCGTCACCACCTCGCTCCACGCCGGATCGGCGCACGGCGGCTGCGCGCTGAACAGCACCATTTTCGGGTGCATGCCCTCCGTGTCGAAGAGCGTGTCCCAGACGTCCCCGCCCCCGGCGTAATAATAGAGGTTGCGGTTGATATAGGGAAAACTTTGCGGCCTGAGCAGCAGGTATACCGAGAAAAACCCGTATGTGCCCGGCATGCCGGCCATCCGGTCGCGGAAGGCCCGGCGGAGCACCGGCGTCGGCCCGATCAGGCCGAACGTCGCCGCCGGATGGATGGCCGAAATGACGCTCTTCGCCCGCAGGCTTCTTCCGTCGGCGAGTTCCACGCCCGTAACGCGCCTGCCTTCGGTGTGCAGCGCGCTTGCCCGGCATCCGGCGAGGATCGTGCCGCCGTGCTCGCGGATTTTGGCCGCCAGTGCGTCGGCGATATGCTGCGTCCCGCCGGCGAAACGGCAGGCGCCTTCGATGTTCGAATGGTTTATCATGGCGTGGTGGTAGAGCGGCGAACTCTCCCGAACCCCGCCGTAGAGGGGGTTGGTCCCGGCCAGAACGCTGCGCAGCAGCGGATCGGCGACGCATTCGCCGATAAACTCCGCCGCCGCTACGCCCAGATATTTCGCCCCGCCGGACGACAGCCGTCCCGAACGGTGCACTTCGACTCCGATGCTGTCGCCTATCTCCCTGATTTTGGCGCAGTAGCGGGCGATTCCCGCCGCTTCGCGGGGAAAGAGGGAGGTCAGGTGCCGCCGGAATTCGTCGTAGCCGTGCATGTAGGCGAACTCTCCGGCTCCGCCCGGCGATACGATGTCGAACGCTTCGTCGAGCGGCCGTATTTCGAGCGAATCCCCGATGCCGAAATAGTCGAAGTACCGGCGCATGATGCCGCCCTGCTGCATGCTGCCCACGTAGTGCATTCCCGTATCGATCGCGTGGCCGCCGCGGCGGAACGACTGCAGGCAGCCGCCGAGGACCGCCGCCTGTTCGACTACGCAGACGTTCAGCCCTTCGCGGCTCAGCATGACGCCGCATTCCAGTCCGCCCAGCCCGCTGCCGATGACGATTATGTCGAACTCCTCCTGCATCTTATTCCGGTCGGGTCAGTATGTAAACCGTATTCGATGTGCGCGCATCCCTGTACGCCGCGTGGATTTCCAGCCCCAGCCTGCGGGCCGTCTGCTGCAGTTCCGGCGTCGAGGTGAAGTGCAGTTCGCCGTCGGTCTTGTTGAATCCGACGATCTTCGTGGACCACACTTCGGTCAGGGCCGTCGTTTTGTGCCGTTCGGTCTTTCCGGCGTCGCCGTCGCGGATGACGATCCGCCCGCCCGTCTTGAGCCGCGCCGCACAGCGTGCGATCAGCCCGCGCTGCTCTTCGGGCTGCATGTAGTGCAGTACGTCGAGCAGCAGGAACGCATCGGCTTCGGGCAGCTCCGCCGTGCGCAGGTCGGCGTGGACGAACTCCGTTTCGGGCCGCCGCAGGAAACTGTGCCGCGCCGTTTCGATCTTCTCCGCGTCGTAATCCATGCCCACGATGCGGCGGCGGTCCGAGAGCATGGCGAGCATGTAGCTCAGCGGCCCGTATCCGCAGCCGAGGTCCACGACGGTTCCTTCGCGCGGCACGATTCGGTCGAAGAGCGTGTAGCACTTCTCCAGCCGTATCTTGACCCGCATGTACCACTCCAGCACGGGGCCCTTGTAGGTGTAGCTCTTGATGAGCATGTCGCGGAAGTAGGGGTTGCAGGGCCGGTTGTAGGTCTCGTAGAGTTTGCGGTACTCCCGGCGCATCTGGCGGCATGCGGACTTGGCCTGCGCGGAGTAGTCCGCGGGGTCGCCGCAGGCCGTGCGCGGCAGGATGCGGCTCACGACCAGTCCGTGTTTGATGTAGATGGGCTGGCGTTTGGACGAGATCATGCCGTTGCCGTAGAGACATATCGGCAGGATGTCCAGCCCTAACTCCGCCGCGAGGTAGAAGGCGCCCTTGTGGAAGCGTTTGATCTTCCCGTCGGCCGAGCGCGTGCCTTCGGGGAAGACGATGACGCTGTAACCTTCGGCGACCTTCTGCGCGAGTGCCGGGGCGAGGTGCTCGTATCCGTCTGCGGCGTGGTAGAAACCCAGATAGCGGACGATGCGTCCGAAGACCGGCGAACGCCACACCCAGCCGTTGGTCACCATCACCGCCTTGGGGCAGATGCTCAGCAGTACGAGGATGTCGATGAACGACTGGTGGTTGGCGATCACCACCGCCGGTTCGGCGAACGTCTCGCCCGCGTCGTTCAGGCGGATGGTTTTGGTGGTGACCATCGCCCGCAGGAATCCCCGTGTCATGTGGTGGATCGACCACTGCACGATGCGCTGTTTGCGGCGGCGCGCCATCGGCAGCGGCCAGAGCGTGAAGATCAGCGCCTGCAGCAGCTGGCATCCCGTCACGAACAGCCCGAATGCGTAGAGGGTGTTGATGAGGCTGCCCAGCGTGTAGGGCGCGCCGCCTTTTTCGGTCTGCGACGAGACGAGCATCCGGAACAGCACGGGCTGTACGGTGTAGGATACCAGTACCACGGCGACGATGCCGAAGAGCGAGATCAGCGCCAGCGAATGCAGCGCCGGATGCCGCGCGAAGATCAGCGCTCCGAGTCCCACGACGACCGTGAAGGCCGAGAAGAAGATGGCCGTCTTGTGCGTGTCGAGCATCCTGCGCCCGGTTTTGTATTCGCTCAGCAGGCCGTCCATGATGAAGATGCTGAAGTCGTCGCCGATGCCGAATATGAAGGTCGAAAGGATGATCGTCACGATGTTGAATTCGATGCCCAGCATGGCCATCAGTCCGAGGATGATGACCCATCCGACGGCCATCGGCAGCAGCGACATCAGCGTCAGTTCGATCCGGCCGTAGCAGAGGAACAGCGCCGCGGTGACCAGTATCGACGAGATCGAGAGTATCAGATAGAAGTTGCGGTTCACGCTCCGCGCCATTTTCCCGGCGTAGAACGCCCGGTCGGCGACCACGATGTCGTCCGTAGCTGAAAATGCCGCGTACACTTCGTGTTTGCAGCTGTCTGCCAGCGTCACGTGGCTCAGGAAGATGGGAGATTTCTCCTGCCCGTCGATCCACTCGCGGAATACCTCGCGCGCCGCCGCGGACGAATAGTCGAGCATGCCATATTCCTTTCCGGCCAGCGTCAGCGCGCCGTCGAACGCCCCTTCGGCGAAGCCGTACCGTTTTTCCGCCTCCCGAATCCCCGCGCGCACCGCTTCCCGCCGCTGCGGAGTCCAGAACCGGCGCCACCGCTCCAGCCGCCGCTGTTGTTCGGCGCTGTCCACCACGAACGACGTGATACCCGCATGGGAGTCGATTTTCCCGGCCTGTTCGAGCGAATCGAGCCGCCGGCCCATACGCAGGTAACTTGCGACGGCTTCGCCCGGCGTGTCGGCCGTGGTGATGAAGAGCACCTTCGAGCGCTCCCCTTCTTCGTTGGTCAGCCTGCTCAGCCGCTCCTGCGCGGCGGCCAGTCGGGGCGGGTCGTAGTTCAGGTGCATCATGTCGCTGTCGAAGCCGATGCGATTGAAGAAGAAGAGACATATGAACGTGAGCAGCAGGATCGCCGCCACCAGCGGACGGTTCCGGTCGGGACGCATTCCCGTAAGCCGTTCCACCCGTTCCAGCACGGCGGACCCCCCCCCGCGGTTCTCTTTACGGATAAGGTGGGGGAGCAGCACCAGACTGAAAAGCGTCGTTCCGACCAGCGTCAGCGATGCGAACAGCCCGAAATCGCGCAGCAGCTGCGAGTCGGTGAAGAGCAGTCCCGCGAAGGCGCCGATGGTCGTTATGCTGCCGATGGTCAGCGGATAGGCCAGATCGCGGATGATCTGCCGCGGGTCGTGGCAGTGGTTCGCATGGCAGAGTATATGGATCGAATAGCTCAGCGCGATACCCATCACGACGGTCCCTGCGCCTACGGCGATCGACGAAATCGTATGGCACGTCAGCGACATGAGCGCCAGCGCGAACAGCGCGCCGAGCGCCACGGGAATCAGCGCCAGCAGGACCGCGAACTTGTTGCGGAACGAGAGGGTGATGAACGCCACGATGATCAGGATGGCGATGTTGAGCGTCAGCATCATGTCGCGCTTGATCTGACGGGCGTTGTAGGCCGCCACGGCAGGTCCGCCGTAATAATCCGCCGTGATTCCCGCGGCGGCGTATTCGGCGTTCAGCCCCTTCAGCACCAACTCGATCCGTTCGATCAGCCGGTCGCCGACGCCCGTGTCGCCGCTCTGGTAGTGCGGCGACAGGAAGACCAGCAGCGTGGTCATGTCCTTCGAAAAGAGATAGTCGTCGCAGAGCGTATAGTTGCCCCCGATGTTCAGCTCCTGCAGCTTGTCCAGCGCGCCGAACGACAGCCCCAGCGGATCGTCGTAGATATATTCGTCGATGAATCCCCCGACGGGCGACAGCAGGCGGCGGTAGTTGCCCTCCATCGCCTGCGCGATGCCCCGCGGGGTGACGAGCGTGTCCATGCGGGCGTAATCCGCTTCCGAAAGCAGCAGCGGCAGGTTGCCCTGCAGGAACGACCGCATGCCGTCCGCCAGTTCACTGCCGAAGGTCGCTTCGACTTCGGCATAACGCCTGAAAAGCGTGTCGGCGTTGAGCCGCGCCGCCAGCGAATCGGCGCAGGCTATCATCTGGTCGGTCTTGCCGGCCGCATCCTCGCCGGCGTTTATCATCACGGCGATCTTGTCCTTGATCTTCAAGTTCGAGAACGCCGCGGCAGCCTTCCGCTCCCCGTCGGGGAAGAATCCGGTGATGTTCTCGTTGAACCGCAGTTGCAGCGCTGCCGCACCCATCGCCACGACCAGCGCTCCCAGCAACGCATAGAGCAGTGCGCGGCGGGATTCGAAGAAGTCGTACAGGGCAATGAAGAACTTATTCATGGCGGGGCGTGCGTTTACAGAAGACGAGCAGGGCGTAGCTGACCGCCGCGGCCGCGACCGCGCATACGGCGGCCATGACGAAACTGCCCACGACGTACTGGAACATGTCGGCGGCGGCCCTTTCGAGCGTGATCTCCGACAGCGACAGCGGCATTCCGCGCCGCAGTACCTGCGCGCCGGTCCAGTAGCTGCCGTAGAGGATGAAGGGGATCATCGGCGGGATGCTGATGTTCGAACTGAGGATCGCCACGGCCTTGTTGAGCCGTGTGAAATGGGCCGTAACCCCCGCCGCGATCATTTGGTAGCCCCACAGCGGGGCGATGCCGAAGAAGATCCCCAGCCCGATCGAGGCGGCCAGCTGCGGATTCGAATCCCGCGAACGGGTGATGTTGTCCGCCACGAAACGGCGGATATTCTCTTTGGTGAGCGACCGCAGGAACCGCCACGGATAGTAGAACAGCAGTGCCCCCAGCACGAGGAACGTGTTGAGGATGCTGATGCGCGTGAAGTCCTTGCCCGGCCGGAAGTGCGTCACGCGTTCGCTCTTTTCGGGGTAGAAGACATCGACGGGGATGTTGCGCACGGCGATTCCCCGCCATGCGGCCCGCACCAGCACTTCGACTTCGAATTCGTAGCGGCGCGTCAGGAACCGCATGCCCTTCATCCGCCGTACGGGATAGAGCCTGAATCCCGACTGGGTGTCGTCGAGCCGGATGCCGGTCTCGACGCGGAACCAGAAGTTCGAGAATCTGTTGGCGAAGGTGTTCTTGCCCGGCATGTTGTCCGAGCGGAGGTTCCGGGCGCCGACCAGCAGTGCGTCGGGCGTCTTTTCGATCTCTTCGACGAACTTCGGGATGTCCGACGCGAAGTGCTGTCCGTCCGAGTCGATCGTTATCATGTAGCGGTAGCCGTGTTCGCCCGCATGGCGCAGCGCCCGGCGTATGGCGTACCCCTTGCCGCGGTTCGGGGCGTAGGAGATCGTCTCGACGCCCTCGGCGGCCAGTATCCGGGCCGTCGAATCGGTCGAGCCGTCGTTTACGACCAGCACGTGCGCGCAGTAGCGGCGCACGTCGGCGATCACGCGGGCGACGGTTTTTTCGTTGTTGTAGGTCGGGATCACCGCCAGTATGTCGTTCCGGTCGTTCGTCATGGTTCGGGGACGGCGGTCGCTTTGAGTTTGAGTGCCGTTTTTTCGTTGTTTGTGACGACGCAGGTCACTTTCTTCGCCGCCGTGCCGTCGTCGGCGAGGCGGATGTCTATGTCGAGCAGAGTGTCCGCCTGCGGGACGATCATGCCGAGGAACTTGCATTCGCGGATCGCCGTGAAGCGGTGCCTGCGTCCCGTGCCGCGCTCCAGACACTCCCGGACGATCTGCAGCGTGCAGACGCCCGGCAGCACGGGGTTGCCGGGGAAGTGCCCTGCGTAGACCGGATGCGCCGCATTGAGCCGGACCCGGAAGGCAAGGCGGCCGTCTGCCGAGAGGTAGTTGTCTATGTCGCTGTACAGTTTCTGCATCTGATTCGGATTTGCCGGTCAGGGATTGAATTTCGCAGGATCGACCGCGCGGTTGAATTGCTTGTTGCGGAATTCGTAGACCGAATGTCCGCCCTCGGTCTCGTTCAGTTCCATCCGGTCGAGCGTCATGTTCTCCATCTCGAAGCGGAGCGTGATCGAGTCGATGTATTTGCGGGCGCGGCGTGACAGGGGTACCATCCGTACGGTCCCCGCGCCCTCCGTTTCGTCGTAGCCGATCTGCCACCCCTCGCCGAACTGCGAGAGGTCGCCCGTCATGCTGGCGCGGATCATCAGCGCGACCTGCTGCAACATGGGATTGGCCGAGGTGGCCGTTTCGGTCACCTGCCCGGCGGTCCTGAGGATGATGCGGTCGTCGCGGATGATGACCTTGTCGCCCGCAGGCTCGGTGTATTCGAGCGCCATGGCTTTGGCGTTGTCGTAGTAGAAACGGCCTTTAAGCTCGATTTCGTGCTTCATCCGGCGGACCTGCCGGTGCTGCGTGAAGTCGCACTGAATGGTTTTGTTCTCGCGGCTGGCTTGGGCGAGCCGCTCCCGGAACGAGTCGGGCAGCTGTCCCCGGGCCGTCAGCGCCGCCAGCAGTGCGAAGGGGATTAGCAGGGAGGTTATTTTCATGGTTTTTCGATTTTAAACAGTTCGCATACGGTCGCCGTTCCGTAGCCGCGCCGCTTCAGGTCGTCGAGAACCAGCCTTAGCAGGCGATCCGCGCCGGGACGGTCGTCGTGCAGCAGGATCACCTTGCCGTCGCCCAGCCGGCGGGCGATACGCTCCGCCACGGCTTCGCGGCTGCGGCGCAGGAGCGTGTCGAACGAGCGGACGCTCCACCCGATGCAGCGGCTCTGCGTCCGCTTCACGGCCCGCGCCACCATCGGGTTGGTGACTCCGAACGGCGGCCGGAAAAGGTGCGTCTCCACGCCGGCGGTTCGCCGGAGCGACTCCCTGCACCGCAGGATGTCGGCCGTCATCGCCCGGCTGCTCCGCATCGGGAACCCGGCGGCGTGATCCCAAGTGTGTATGCCCGTGTCGTGCCCTTCGGCGGCGATGCGGCGCACCAGTTCCGGATGCCGCTCGGCTTTTTCCCCGATCAGGAAAAAAGTCGCCCGTACGCCCCGTTCCCGGAGCAGGTCCAGCACGCGGGGCGTTATCTCCGGGTCCGGTCCGTCGTCGAACGTCAGTGCGACGACCCGTCCCGCGGCCCTATTGCGGCACAGCGTGCGGACATACGCCCCCAGCCGTATCTGGTAGGAGCAGTAGAACAGGACGAATCCCGCGGCGATTATGACGGCGGCTACATACATGTTAGTTCCATGGCCGATTCGGTGCGGCCCGAAAAGTCGTTGTAAAGCGTGATCTTGCGCCCGGCGTTCTCCGCGACCGCCTGCCGGAATACCTCGGCGATCGCTGTAAAGTGCGGCTTGACGCCGGTTTGCGAAGCCCGTATCGCCCGGCCTTCGGACGCTTCCGCGCCGGCTTGCCCGATGCAGGCGTTTTCGTCTCCGGATGCCTTTCCGCAGATGCCTTCGGTATGGTTCTTTTCCCCGCCGTCTGCCGCCGGGGTTCCGGCCGGGATGCGGATTCCCGTGATCGCGGCGACCGAACAGTCGAACCGCTCGGCCGTCAGCACGAAGAATACCGACGATTCGCCCCACATCCCCTCCCGTGCGACGCGGAGCCGCTGCAGCACTTTTTCGACCGAGGGCGTCGTCTCGTCGAATGCGCCGACCAGCACGGCCCGCGACCAGCCCGCGCCGATGCGCAGTGCGGCGTCCGTAAGCGCGTTCTCGAAACTCATCCAGCGGTGGGCGTAGGTGGTGTTGTAACAGTGCAGTCCGCGCAGCAGGGCGATCTGCGCGCCGACCGTGTTGAAGGTCGACTGGATGAACGGCGTGGGGTTGAGCATCGTCTCGTCGCCTGCGATCAGCCCGTCGAGGAATTTCTCGCTGTCGGCGATGCACCCCAGCCCCGTTGCGGTGATTATCGCGTCGATCGGCGCACGCATGCCGAATTCCAGCAGCGATTCGATGCCCGCGGCCACGCCCGATTTCACGACACGGCTCATCCGCCGCCGCAGATTCATCTCGGGGATCAGGACCTTGATGTCGCTGCGCAGCTCCGCGCCCGATGTTATGCAATTGACGTATACCTTCATTTTGCGAATATCAGAGTGGAACAGTTTCCGCCGAACCCGAACGAATTGGACAGCACCGAATTTACGGCTGCGGATTCCGTCTCCGCGACGGGCCGCAGCCCCAGCTCCGGAATCGGCTCCGCGAATCCGGGATTGCCGTAGCGCAGTCCGTGCCCGATGGCCAGCGCTGACAGCACGGCTTCGATGCCGCCGGCCGCGGCCAGCGCGTGCCCGGTGAAGCCCTTCGTCGAACTGAACGGCGGCACCTGCTCGCCGAACAGCCGCCGCAGGGCGGTGCCTTCGGTCAGGTCGTTGTTCGGCGTCGCCGTGCCGTGGGCGTTGATGTAGTCCACGCGCTCCAGCCCGCTCCGGGCCAGCGCTTCGGCCATGGCGCGGTACGCCCCCTCGCCCGTCTCGGACGAAGCGGTCTGGTGGTGGGCGTCGTTGGCGTTGGCATACCCCGCAAGGCGGCAGTAGGAGCGCATGCCCGGCGCTTCGCGCGCAAGGACGACATATCCCGCCCCTTCGCCCAGATTCAGCCCTGCGCGCGTGGCGTCGAACGGGCGGCACCGCTCCCGGTCGAGAATCGAGAGCGAGTTGAATCCGTTGAGCGTGAAGCGGCACAGCGCGTCGGTGCCTCCGGCCACCACGTAGTCGGCCATGTCGTTTTCGAGCAGCAGCGCGCCGGTGATGACGGCGTTCGCGGCCGACGAGCAGGCTGTGCTGACGGTCGCCGTGTAACCCGTGATGCCGCAGTACTCCGCGATCCGGCGGGTGCTGTCGGCGCAGTCGTGCCCCGCCACTGAGCGCAGGCGTCCTCTGCCGTTGTCCGACCTGAAGGCGCGGTAGAAATTCTCCGTGAGGTTCATGCCGCCGACCGAGGTCCCCGAAACGAGTGCCACGCGCGCCGCGGCGGGAATCGCCGCATCGGCCACGGCCTGCGCCGCGGCGATCATCCCCAGCAGGGCCGTGCGCGAAGGGGTCTCGCGCGCCGGGATGCCGAGCAGTTCGCCGAGCGCCCGGTTGTCGTGCCGGACCTCGCCGACGGGCACGTCGACGGCCGAACGGAAAAGCGTCAGCTTCCCGATCCCGCTGCGTCCGGCCCGCAGGGCCGCCAGCGTCTCCCCGGCCCCGTTGCCGAGTGCCGAGATGATCCCTATGCCCCGGACGGCTATGTTCATTTGCGGTTTTTACGGATATAGTCGGCCAGCGTGGCGACCGAGTGGAATATCGGTTTGGCTTCGGCCGGGTTGGCCAGCCGGATGCCGTAGTGTTTTTCGAGCAGGAGCGTGATTTCGAGGGCGTCGATCGAATCCAGTCCGAGTCCTTCGCCGAACAGCGGCGCGTCGGTGGCGATCTCTTCGGCGGTGATCTCCTCCAGATTCAGCGCTTCGATAATCTGCTGTTTGAGTTGCAGTTCCAGATTTTCCATCGTATCTATTCGAGTTTTTCGGTTAATGTCAGTTCACAGTCGTACTCCCCGCCGCAGAGTTCGCACCAGCCCCACACGACGGCGTCCATGCGTCCTTGGGCGATCAGTCCTTCGGCGTATTTCCGGATAAAGTTACGGTTTTTGTCCGGGAACGCAAAAAAAGTGCTCTCGCCTTTCAGCCCGTGCTTGATCGCGATCTGGCCCAGCATGATGTTCGGGAGCGTGTAGACGAACACCGCCGGGGAGGCTCCGCTCCCGTCGGCGGCGTCGATGACGGCCTGATGGCGCATGTCGCTGTCGAGCGACGCGCTGCGGTTGGCCAGCACCACGCCGATCCGCTCGGCCGGGCAGTCGGGCCGTCGCCCGGCCAGCAGTTCGCACGATGCGACGTAGGCCAGCTTGCAGAGGTCGTCCATCTTCGAAAACTTCATGTTAGGGTCTGCCAGCGCGCGGTATCTCTCGCGGATGAAGACGCCGAACGGCACCTCCGGATGCCGCGTTATGGTCACGTGCGCCGTGTCGCGGGCGGCGCGTATCCGTCCGGCCTCGCTGCAGCCTGCCTGCCCGGCGTTTGTTATGACGTTGTTTCCGTTCGCTGCGGCGCACTCTTTCTGTCCGACGTTCGCTGCGGCGCTGCTTTCGTCCGCTCCGGTGAATCCGGGTTGTCCGCCGGCTGTTTCCTGCCTGCGTTTGTTCTGAGCGTCGTCCCGGTCGGTTTCGGCGCCGTTTGTCCCGTCCTGACGGGCGGGATTTTCTCCGTCGCAGTATCGTCCGCCGAAAACGTCGCTTCGCTCCGCCGCGGCATTCTCGTCCGTGCTGCCCGTCTCGTCCGTGCCGTATGCGTTCCGCCACGTCCCGCGCCGGAATACCGCCGCGGCGTTGCAGCCGCCGAATCCCGACGCCGTTTTCAGCGCGGCGTCCGTCCGGATAGTGCGGTGTTCCGCGCTTATGTTCAGCGGATAGGGCACCCCGCACTCCGCATAGCCTTTGACGCCGAAGACGCTCCCTTCGGCCAGTCCGTGCACCGTGACGATGCTTTCGATGACGCCCGAAGCGCCGAGCGTATGCCCGAAATAGGGTTTCAGCGAGTTGCAGGGCGTGCCGCACAGTCCTGCGAGATGCAGCGCCCGGCTCTCCATCTCGTCGTTGTAGAGCGTCGCCGTGCCGTGGGGATTGACCATGCCGATCTCTGCGGCGCCGAGCGACGCTTCGCGGAGCGCCGCGCCGATTGCGAACGCGAGTCCGTCGCCCGTGCGCGACGGAGCCGATATGTGGTTCGCGTCGTTGGAGATGCCGCCTCCCGCCACGGTGACGCCCGTGGCCGAAAGCTCTCGATCGGTCGTGAGCAGCACCGCGCCGCCGGCTTCGCCCAGCGTCAGCCCGTCGCGCGCCGCGTCGTAGGGGCGGCAGAGCACGGGGCTTACCGATTTGAAGGCGTTGAATCCGCTGACGATGAAATCGCACAGCAGGTCGAATCCCGCGACGAAGACATGGTCGTACTCGCCGCTGCGGATCAGCCGCGACGCGACGACGATGGCCGAGAGGCCCGAAATGCAGGCGTTCGAGATCACCAGCGGCCGGTTCGCCGCCCCGAAATGCCTTCCGACGATCTCCGCCGTGTCGTTCAGATCGCATTTCGCCGGATCGCCGTTCAGCAGGCCGATATTGCCTTTGGTCGTGGAGAGAATGATGAGCGTCCGTTCGTCCGCGGGCGACACGCCCGACCGGGCGATCACCTCGCCCAGCGTCAGCAGCGCCAGTCGTTCCGCGGGCGTGTATTCCGTCAGTCTCCGCTCCGCCGCCAGCTGCGCGAACCGTTCCCTGTCGATCCGGCAGACGGGCGTGCCGTCGTGCCATGCCGAGAGATTCGTCCTCCCGGCGCGCACGGCCTCCATATTCTCCCGCGTGCCGAATCCGAGCGCTGACAGGATGCTGTCGGGTCCCCACCAGACCGCTACTTCACGTCCCATCTCTCCTTCCATTTGCGGTAGAACTCCGGCGCGAGCAGCTGCAGCTCGCCGCGGGCGTCGAGAAACACCTGCGTCGAGCTTCCCTCGGCGACGATTTCGCCGTCGGTGGCGCTGCGGATCGTGTATTCGAAACATATCTTCGCCGCTTCGGTGGCGATATAGCGGGTCTCGACCACGGCCGTGTCGTTTACGCGCAGCGGCTTTTTGTATTGCAGCTGCAGTTCGACGATCGGCGCGGTGTATCCGCTGGCATGGATGTCCATGTAGCCCAATCCCGCGAATTCGCGCCCGAAGGCCTCGCGTCCGTCCTCGAAATAGCGCACGTACTCGCCGTGCCATACGATCTGCATCGAGTCCACCTCGCTGAACCTTACGCGCAGCGATGTCTTGCTGACAAGGCTCGCCTCGGCTGTTTTTCTGCGTACCATCACTCTTCCATGTATATTTTCATCCGGCACTCGGCGACGGGCTTTCCGCCGCATTCGGTCCGTGCCGAAAGCAGGGTTACGTTCATTACCGCCTGTTCGACGGCGATCGTCGTGACGAGCCGGCTGCCGACCGGGGGCAGCGCATGGATTTTCAGGTCGTTCACGGCTCCGATATACCCCAGCCGCACCTTTTCGCCGCGGCTGCGGTCCATATAGCCTGCGCGCAGGGCGGCCGACTGGGCGATATGCTCGATCAGGCCGCACTCGCTGAGCGCGCCCTCTTCGATGAAGATGTTGTCTTCGCGTACGGTCAGCCCGCTGCGGGCGCATCCGTCTTCGCCGATGCCGTAGAAGGCATCCGCCATGACGATCGGCGGCCGCTGCGGAATGTATTCCACTATTTCGTCCGCCGCAATCAGGGCTTTCTCAGGTACTCCCATAACGGTCCTTTTTTATTTCGTTTCAGCCGCAGCGTATCGACCAGTGCGCTCTGCTCGTCCTCGGGGAAAACCCACGCCTTGCCCGTCGCGGCGGCCGCGCTGCGGACCTCTTCCAAGTCGAAGTCCGGGGCGATGTAATAGGCCGGCGCCAGCAGGTCGTCGTTCGGGCCGACGACGCCTTCGCGTGCGGCCAGTTCAGCCAGCCGGGTGTGCGGATAGATGCGCATGCCCGCATAGGGGAACATGACGGTATATTCCAGCCGGCGCGAATTTTCGATCGTTTCGTGCACATTCCTCCGCGTGTCGCCGTACCCGCCCAGAATCAGGAAGTGGGCGTAGTAGACGCCGTTGTCCAGCGCCAGCCGGCTGGCCCGCACGACGTCGCCGAACGTAAAGCGTTTGCCGTAGGCTTCCAGTGTCCGGTCGCAGAACGACTCGGTGCCGAATTCGATGTGGGTCAGGCCCGAAGCCCTGAAGAGCCGCATCTGCTCGGCGTCGATGCCCCGTGGCGAGAAGTAGGCGCCCCACTCGACGTTCGTCCCGCGCCGGATGAGCGTTTCGGCCAGCCGGACGTTGTATTCGGGACAAATGTTGAACACCGAGTCGGTGAAGAACAGGTAGTTTATGCCGTAATCGCGCTTGGCGCGGAGGATGTTTTCTGCGATGATTTCGGGGTCCATCGTGCGCACGCACCGCCCGTCGATATGGGGATACGAACAGTAGATGCACTCGTAGGGGCAGCCCCGCTTGGTCTGGATGTTGAGCATGCCGCTCCGCTTCCAGTAATATCCGGTCAGCTCCGGCTCGAACTCCACTTCGATCGCCGGCAGGTAGCTGCGCCGTCCGTTTTCGGTGCATCCGTTTCCTGCGGGTCCGTTTTCGGTGCACCTGTTTCCCGTACACCCGTCACGGGTGTAGACCGCCGGAATGCCGCTTCCGGTTTCGCCCCGCTCCAAGGCTCCGATCAGCTCCGCCAGCGGTCCTTCGCCCTCGCCGTGGATGCCGTAATCGGCCCCCAGTTCCCGCATGAACGCCTGCGGATAGATCGAGAATCCCGCCCCGCCGATAATCACGGGTGCGTCGCTGGCCGCGCGTATGACGTTGATCAGCGCCTTGTACTCCGGCAGGAATCCCCGCCGGTCGAGCGAATTGGCGCCGTCCACGTTGCGCAGCGACACCCCGATATAGCGGGGCGCGAGCGTGCCGATGCGTTCGGCCAGCTCTTCGTCCGTGAGTAGGTTGCAGTCGGCCGTATCGACACGTATCCCGCTTATCGTGCGCTCGAGGTAGGTTTTCAGGTAGGAAATTCCGAGCGGATAAACGGGGTAGGGCGACGTGTGGCGGTTTGCCGAAATGAGTAATATGCTACATGCGCTCACGACCAGAAACGATAGAAATTGAACCATTGCTGCGGATAGCGCCTTACCACGGCTTCGAGCGAGCGGACGTAGCTTCCGAGCACGGCGTTCGGGGTTTTGCCGTCCGGCGCTTCCGGGATGTCGAAGATGAAACGGTAACGCCTGCCGCGTTCGCGCATCGCATAGTAAAAGACCGCCGGCGCCCGGAATTTCTCGGCGACGACGAACGGTCCTGCCGGGAAGAGGGCCTCCCGGCCCATGAAAGTCATCGGCACCGTGGCGCCGCCTTCGACGAAGCGGTCGCCCTGAAAGCAGACGTACTCCCTGCGGTCGAGCACCTCCTTGATCCGCAGGATCGACTCGATGCCCCCTTCGTTCACCGGAATCACCTTGTAGCCCTCCTGCCTGCAGTGCTTGTCCATGACATTTTTGATCTGCCGGTATTCGGCGTCGTACATTACGAGGTGCATCCTGCGGGCGTAGTCGCCGAAGAATCCGGCTCCCGTGCCCCAGCAGCCGACGTGCGCGCCGATGATCACCGCGCCGCGCCCGCCGTCGAGCAGGCGCAGGAAAGCGTCGTAATTCTCGAATTCGAACTTGTACCGGTTGGCCATGCCGCTGCCGATGGCGACCCGGTCGATGATGGTCTGTCCGAGCGCGTAATAGTGGGCATAGAGTTTGACCGCCGAACGCAAGACGCCGTAACGGAGTATGCGGCGGTTATAGAACCAGACGGCCCGCGTGGCGCGTGGCGCGAAAGGGATGAAATAGACGACTACCAGCGAGAGGAAAGCGTATGCGGCGCGTATTCCGAACACCCTCATCAGAAAGATGAAGAAACTGTAGCCGAAACCTCCGCCGCGCGAGCGTCCGCTCCACCGTTTGTCGTTATTTGTCATTGGTCCGGCTGATAATCAGGTCGTAGAAGTCCTGAAAGGTCTTCAGCTCCTTGAAGTCGGGACCCGTGAGCGTCACGCCGAAATTCTTATCGACGAGCACCACGACGTCCACCAGATCGAGGCTGTCGAGGTCGAGCGTTTCGAGCAGCGGCGCATCGGGGGTGATGACCTCCTGCTCCACTTCGAATTCGTCGGCCAAAACGGTATTGATCTTTTCGATAAGTTCCTGTTGTGTCATTGTCTGAGTGGGATTTATTTGCATTTCTTGATAATGAGGGTCGAGTTGGTTCCGCCGAATCCGAACGAGTTCGACAGAAAGCGGTCGAAGGCGAGGTCCACCTTGCGGGCGGGAATGTTGAGCTTCGAGGTGGCTTCGTCTCCCTGCGCGAAATTGATGTTCGGGGCGATGAATCCGTGCTCCATCATCAGCATCGAGTAGACGATTTCGCTGGCTCCCGCCATCCACATCTCGTGGCCGGTCATCGACTTGGTCGAGGCGACGTAGGGCCTGTTCGCGCCGAACACCTCGTCGATGGCCAGCGCTTCGTTGTAGTCGCCCAGCGGCGTCGAAGTGGCGTGGGCGTTGACGTAGGGGATCTCTTCGGGCCGCATGCCCGCGTCCGCCAGACAGCGCAGCAGCGAGCGGCGCGGCCCGTCCACGTTCGGCACGGAAATGTGCTCGCCGTTCGACGAGAATCCGTATCCGGCCACTTCGCCCAGTATCGCCGCGCCCCGGCGCACCGCCGAGTCGTAGCTTTCGAGAATCACGGTCGCCGCGCCTCCGCTCGGAACCAGCCCGTCGCGGTCCCTGTCGAAGGGGCGCGATGCCGCCGCGGGGTCCGATTCGCGTTTCGAGAAGGCCCCCAGTCCGTCGAAACTGCCGACCGAATAGAGGTTCACCTCCTGCGCTCCGCCGCATACGATGCGCTCCTGCAGTCCCTGCCGGATCATCAGATACCCCATGCCGATCGCGTGCGAGCCGCTGGCGCAGGCAGCCGAGAGGGTGAGGTTGACGCCCCGCAGGTTGAAGATCACCGAGAGGTTCATCGTGACGGTCGAATTCATCGACTGGAAGATGTTTCCCGAACCGACCATCGCCGTATTCCGCTTGGCGCGGATGATGTCGATACCCTCGATCACCGGGGCCGCGCTGCTGTCGTTGCCGTAGATGATGCCGACCTCGTTGGCCGCCAGAAACGCTTCGTCCATTCCCGCATTGCGCATCGCTTCGGCCGTGGCCATGTAGGCGAATTCGCCCTGTTGGGGCAGGCAGAGCCGCTTGCGGCGGTCGAGCGCCCCTTTCAGTTCGGGACGCTTGACGATGCCCGTCAGCGCCGATATGTATCCCAGCTCCCTGCGCGCCGGGTCCAGTCCGATGCCCGAACGCCCTTCGCGGAGCGATTCGGTCACTTCGCCGAGGCTGGTGCCGATCGAGGACCAGATGCCCAGTCCGGTGATGACTACTCTGTTTTCCATGGTGTCAGGTATATAATCCTCCGTTGATCGATATTACTTCCCCCGTGATGTAGGAGGCCTTGTCCGAGATAAGGAACATCGCCAGATCGGCGACCTCCGCCGCCTCGCAGAAGCGTCCGGCGGGTATCTGTTTCCTGAGTTCCGCTTCGTCGAGGTCCGCGGTCATGTCCGTACGTACGAATCCCGGCGCGATGGCGTTTACCGTCACGCCTTTCTTGGCCACCTCCTGCGCCAGCGCCTTCGTCGCCGCGATCACGCCGCCTTTGGCCGCCGAATAGTTGGTCTGTCCGGGCAGTCCCTTGATTCCCGAGAGCGAGACGATATTGACGATGCGGCCGAAACGTTTGACCAGCATGTCCTTCAGCAGCGGGCGCGTGACGTTGTAGAATCCGCCTAGACCGGTATCCACGACCGAGTGCCACTGCTGCGGCTCCATCCACATCATCAGAGAGTCGCTGCGGATGCCCGCATTGTTCACCACCACCTCGATAACGGCTCCCCGGTGGCGCTCCTGCCATGCGGCGATCGCCGCCGCGGTCTCTTCGCCCGCGGCCACGTCGAACCGCAGGGTCTCTCCGTCGCCGCCCGCGGCGCGGACGCCTTCGAGCGTCCTTCGGGCTTCGTCGGCGTTCGAGCGGTAGTTGATGAGCACGTAGTAGCCGTGCCGGGCCAGCTTGAGACATATTTCGCGGCCTATGCCCCGGCTTCCGCCGGTGACGAGCGCATATTTTGTCGGTTCGGTCATGCTTGCTCTTTCAGGAAGTTTTCGATGGCGGCGATTTCCCGGTATTTGGGCGTATCGTCGGCGAATTTCGGCACGATGCGGCGGATGTCGTCGTACAGCCTCCGGGTCTGGGACGACAGCTCTCCGGCGCACTCCAGACAATCGGCGGCCTGCACCAGCGCCAGCATCTCGATCGACAGCACCTGATAGCCGTTTTCGATCACCTGACGCGTCAGCATCGCGGCGTTGGTGCCCATGCTGACTATATCCTGATTGTCGTTGTTGTTGGGTATCGAGTGCACGTACATCGGATTCGAAAGCGTCTGCGATTCGGCCGTGGTCGAGGTCGCCGTGAACTGCGCCGCCTGCAGGCCGTAGTTGAGACCCAGCCGTCCGAGGTTCACGAACGGCGGCAGCGTCTCGTTGATACGGTCGTGGAAGAGGTAATTCAGCTGCCGTTCGGCGAGCATCGTCATCTTCGTGACGGCGATCTTGAGTTTGTCCATCTCCAGCGAAACGTAGTCGCCGTGGAAGTTGCCGCCGTGGTAGATGGTTCCCGTCGCCGGGTCCACCACCGGATTGTCGTCCACCGAATTGAACTCTTCGACCAGTATCTTCTCCGCATGTTCGAGCGTTTCGAGCACCGGACCCAGTATCTGGGGTATGCAGCGCAGCGAATAGTAGGGCTGCACTTTGTGTTTGAAGGTCGGAGCCTCTCCCGTGTCGCCGCTGTAAAGTTCCGTTTCGCGCTTGCGCAGGCGGCGGCTCGACGCGCATATTTCGCGCATCCGGCGGGCGATTTCGATCTGCCCGGCGTGGAGCTTATAGGCGTTGAGCGCCTCGGCCATGAAGTCGTCGTACGATTCGACTATCTCGTTGAGCATTACCGAAGCCTTCACGGCCCAGTCCAGCAGGCGGCGGGTCTGGGCGAGGTTCACCAGCCCGATTCCCGTCATTACGGCCGTGCCGTTGGTCAGCGCCAGTCCGTCGCGGATGCGGAGCCTGAGCGGCGTTATGCCGCACGCCTTCATCGCTTCGGCCGCGGAGACGGTTTCGCCGTGGAACGAGACTTCCGATTCGCCGATCAGCGCCAGCGCGATGTGCGCCAACTGCACCAAGTCGCCGCTGGCGCCGACGCTGCCGTGGTGCGGCACGAGCGGATATATTTCGTTGTTGAGGAATCCGGCCAGAATCCGCACCACGTCGGGATGCACGCCCGATTTGGCGTTGAGGAAGGTCTGCAGGCGCGCAAGCATCGCCGCCCGTACGCAGATGTCGGGCAGCGTTTCGCCCGCGCCGCAGCTGTGCGAACGGATGATGTTGTATTGCAGGCTGTTCAGGTCGGCGTCGCCGATCCTGTACTGTGCCATGGGGCCGAAACCGGTGTTGATGCCGTATATTACCTTTCCCTGCTCGAAAACTTCGAGAAAACGGTAGCAGGCCTCGACTTCCCGGAGAGTCGCCTCGCCGACCGGAACTTCTGTCCGATTGAAAATCCAGCCGTTAATGGAGTCCAAGTCCGAATAGTGCATTTTTTGAACGGATTTATGACCCCAAAAATACAAAAACTATCTCAATAATCCTTTATACGGTCACTTTTTTGTTTGCATTGTCCACTCCGGCTGTGCTCTTCGGACAGGGGCCGGATCCGCGGCAAAAAACGACGGAAGGCACCGCATGGTGTCTTCCGTCTGTAACAGAGCGTCGTCCGGACGCTATTTCGTGCCGAACCGGTAGATGCAGACCTGCGTATAGACTTCGCCGGGACGCAGTACCGTCGAGGGGAAATTCTCATGGTTGGGGCTGTCGGGATACTTCTGCGTTTCGAGCGCCAGCGATTCGCGGTAACGCTGCGGCTTGCCGTATTTGCCGTTTACCGTGCCGTCGAAAAAGTTGCCGCTGTAGAACTGCAGCGCGGGCTGGTCGCTCCACACTTCGACCGTGCGGCCCGAAGCGGGTTCCCACACCGTGGCGATCTCCTCGATGCCGTCTTCACTCCTGCGGTCGATCACCCAGTTGTGGTCGTATCCGCCGCCGTTCTTCAGCTGCGGATTCTCGTCGCCGATACGCTCGCCGATGGCGTGCGGCTCGCGGAAGTCGAACGGCGTGCCCGTCACGTCGGCGATCTCGCCCGTGGGAATCAGCACCGAATCGACCGGCGTGGTACGGCTTGCGTTGATCTTCAGCACATGGTCGAGGATCGTGCCGTTGCCTTCGCCCTTGAGGTTGAAGAAGGGATGGTGCGAAATGTTCACCACGGTCGGCTTGTCGGTTTCGGCCTCATAGTCGATGCGGAATTCGTTTTGGGGCGTGAGCGTGTAGGTCATCGTGATCTGCAGGTTGCCCGGGAATCCCTCTTCGCCGTCGGCGTGCGTGTAGTGCAGCACCAACTGGTTTTCCGTGGCCGAAACCACCTCCCATACTACGCGGTCCAGTCCGTTCAGTCCGCCGTGCAGCGTCTGCCCGTTGTTGTTCACCGGCAGGGTGTACTCCACGCCGTCGAGCGTGAAACGGCCTTTGGCGATGCGGTTGGCGTAAGGCCCTACGACAGCGCCGAGGAACCGTTCGCCGGGGTTGTCCAGATAGCGGTCGATCGACTCGTAGCCGAGTACGATGTCCTCGTAACGGCCCTCGCGGTCGGGCGTCCAAAGCGCCGCGACGCGGGCGCCGTAATTGGTGACCTGCATGGTTATTTCGCCTGCATGCAATGTGTAAAGTGCGACCTCTTTGCCGCCGACCGTGGCCTGAAAAGCCTCTTCGGGCAGCAGCCGGATGTCGGATTTCTGCGCACCGCAGGCCGCGAGCAGCAGCATGCCGAGTGCAAAAAGCGATTTTTTCATGATTATCGGTTTTTCGGATTTTTCAATGCGTAAAGTTAAACGTTCTGCGGGAAATTCTAACGTTTGTTTCCGCTTTTTTGCACGACTTCGACCAGTCCTGCGTCGAACATTACGTTTTTCGACCGTTCCAGATCGGGATTCCGTTCGGCGTGCACGGCGATTACGTTTCTGCCGGGCCGAAGAATCCCGTCGGGCAGCGGCAGCAGGTCGCTGTGGTAGTAGTGCGGCTGACGGTTGCGGACGTCGGCCACCTTCCTGCCGTTCACGAAAACGGTGACGTTGCGGTCGTACCGCGGCCGGACATACACGTTGCCGGGAACCTCCTTCAGGTCGAATTCGCGCCATGCCCAGAGGTGCCGTCCCTTCCATTCGGTCCGGGCCAGATGCGCCGGGTCGGTGCGTTCGTAATAGGGGAAACTCAGCACGCCGTCGGGGTGGTTGAATCCGAACGGGGCTTCGCCCTGCTTCCATCCGGCCGGAGGAGCCGTGCTTTTCTGCCAGCCTTCCGCCGGTTTTTCCATGGTGTAATACCATTGCTGGGGTTTTCGCGCCGCATCTTCCAGTACGGTGCGCAGCGACAGATCGGGCGCATACAGCGGCTGGTGGAGTGCATACAGTTCTCCTTCGGGGAATTTCTCGACGGCGCGGTCGTAGGTCATCAGGCCGTTCACCTCGCCCTCGACGTCGGAGGTCTGGGTGTAGATGGCGCCGCTCAATCCTTCCGAAATCATCGTGCGGAGCTGGAATACCATGTGTCTGTAAGCCTTCCTGAATTTTTCGGGGTCCTTGTACGTGGCATAGCCCCAGTTGTTCATGGCCGGATTCCAGAGGTGTCCCTCCGTCGGCAGGCCGAGTCCTCCGAATTCGCCCACGACGAATGCGCGGCCGGGTCCGGCGTTCTCCACGCGTCCCGGTCCGGGGTATTTGTGGATGTCGGCGATGTCGCCGTTGCCCATGTCCACCCAGCCGCTGACCTCGGCCAGCCGCGAAGGATCGTACTTTTTCACCCAGTCGATCAGCTGTTTGCCGCCGTACTGGCCCCAGCCCTCGTTGAACACGACCCAGTTCACGATCGACGGATAGTTGCGCAGCTGGTCGATCATGGCTTTCAGTTCCTTCTCGTACCGGTGTGCGGCTTCGGGGTCCTTGTCGATGCCGTGCGGATAGTCTTTCAGGTTGTAGTCGTCGCCCGACACGGCGTCCTGCCATACCAGCACGCCCAGCCGGTCGCAGTGGTAGTAGAAACGGTCCGACTCTACTTTGATATGTTTGCGGATGGTGTTGAAACCGGCTTTCAGCGTGAATTCGATGTCATACAGCAACGCCTCTTCCGTCGGAGCGGTCAGCAGACCGTCGGGCCACCATCCCTGATCGAGCAGGCCGTATTGGAAGACGAATTCGCCGTTGAGCAGGATACGGTCGAATCCGTCGGCGTCTTTGCCGACCGAGATTTTGCGCATTCCGAAATAGGAATCCGCCGCGTCGGTCCGCTTTCCGTTTTCGAACACCGTCATTTTCAGGTCGTAAAGGAACGGCGATGCCGGCGACCAGAGCTTGGCGTCCGTTATGCGCAGGACGGCCTTTTCTCCCGGGCGGACGGTGGCCTCGGCGACCCGGCGGCCCTTGTCGTAAGCTTCGAACTTCACCTGCGTCGCAGCGGTGGCGTTCGGAACGTCGGCGCTGACGACGTATTGGCCGCGGTCGATGTCCGGCGTGCCGTGGTAGGAGGCGATGTACAGCGGATCGACGGCTTCCAGCCATACGGTTTTCCAGATGCCCGATACCGGGGTGTAGTGGATGCCTTTGGGGTTCAGCACCTGCTTGCCGCGCGGCTGACGTCCCTTGTCCGTGGGGTCGGTGACCTCCACTGAGACCTCCTGCGGGCCGTTTTCACGAAGCAGTTCCGTGATGTCGAACGTAAAGGCGTCGTTGCCGCCCTCGTGCGTCCCGGCTTCCCTGTCGTTGATGCGCACCGCCGCGGTATAATCCACGGCTCCGAAATGCAGCAGAATGCGCTTTCCGCGCCATGCCGCGGGCACCTCGAACGAGCGCCGGTACCAGAGCTTTTCGGTCGGCAGGAACGTGCGCTGCACCCCCGAAAGCGACGATTCGATTCCGAACGGCACGAGGATTTTACCGTCGGCGCCGGCCGGCGCCGCAGCGCCGATCTCCGTCACGGCGTAGTCCCACAGGCCGTTGAGGTTCTGCCAGTGGGGGCGGACCAACTGCGGCCGCGGATATTCGGGCAGCGGGCAGCGCGGATCGACGCGGTCCGTCCAGCGGGTTTTGATTTTGTCTCCGGCAGGTTTCCACTCTGCTGAGACGGTCGTTGTGAGCAGGAGCGCTCCGGCGAGGAGCAGGTGTGAAAGTCGTCTGTTCATGCTGTAATTACTGTTTGCGGTGTTTCTGTTTCGGTGCGGCTTCCGGATCGTTCGAGGGGGCTTTGTCCACTCCGAACGACATCGGAGGCGTCGGGCGGCCCGCTTCGCGTAGTTTCGCGCGGTATTTGTTCATCAGGGCGTGCCCGCTCAGACGGGCGTTGCCGCCCAGTGCGAGATCGGGTTCGCACGAGCCGATCCATGCGAGATAATCGTTGTACAGTTCTTCGAATTTCTCCGGATACCGCTCTTTCAGACCGTGTTTTTCGCCCGGGTCGGCTTCCAGATCGTAGAGGTCGCACGCTTTGACCCTCTTGGGATCGGAGACCAGTTTCCATTTGCCCTGACGAATGGCGAAACTGTTGCGGTTCACGCGCTGGGCGTTGTTCAGCGGCTCGCTCCAGTAGAGCGTCTCGTGGGGTGCGTCCTGCATATCGCCGCGGAAATAGGGAACGAGGTTCGTGCCCTGCAGTCCTTCGGCCTCGACGTTGGCCTGCGCCAGTACGGTCGGGACGATGTCGATGCTGATGAACGGTTCGTCGTAGACCTTTCCGGCCGGAATGACGCCCGGATAGCTCGCTATGAAGGGGACGCGGATACCGCCTTCGTAGTAGCTTCCCTTTTGTCCCCGCAGTCCGCTCAGGTCGCTTACGCCGCGTACGCCGCCGTTGTCGCTCAGGTAGAAAACGATCGTCTCGTTACGCAGGTTCAGGCTGTCGAGCGTCTGCATGACCTTTCCCACGCCTTGGTCCAGCGCCGCCGTCATGGCGCGCACCCGGTCTTTTTTTGTCGGGTTCGCCGGGTCGTCGGCATATTTTTGCAACAACTCTTCGGGTACCTGATAGGGCGAGTGAATGGCGTTGTAGGCCAGATAGACGAAGAACGGCTTTCCCGCTTCGGCGCTGCTGCGGATGAAATCGACCGCCTGATCGGTATATTCGTACGTCGTGTAGTCCATGTCGATCGCAGGCTCCATGCCGTCGAGCGTAAACGCCAGTCCGGTGTAGGTTCCGTCCCACGAACCGCCCACCAGCGGGTCGAAATAGTCGTGCAGACCGTTGATGAAACCGTAGAATTTGTCGAATCCCCGGTTGACCGGGTGGTTGCGGATGTAATCGCCCACGTGCCACTTGCCGATGCAGGCCGTGGCGTAGCCCGCGTCGTGCAGGTATTCGCTCACCAGCCGCTGTTCGGCGGGAATGCCGCCCACGCTGGGCGATTCGAGCGAGTAGAAGCCGAAGCTCTGCTGGTATTTGCCCGTCAGCAGACCGGCGCGCGTGGGACTGCTGAGGCTTCCCGATGTGTAGCCCTGCATACACTGCACGCCGCTGGCGGCCAGCGCGTCGATGTTGGGCGTATGGATACGGTCGGTATGCGGATAGCAGTTTACTCCGCCGTACCCTTGGTCGTCGGAGACGATCAGTACGACGTTGGGCCGCTGTTGTGCGACGGCGGGGAGTGCGGCCAGCGCCGCGAACGGAATTACGGATATGGCTTTCATCGGATCTCGGATTGTGTGTGGTTGAACAGGTAGTTGTGCGGATTGCGTTTGAAACGGTAGCGGTGGCGCGGCATCGGCAGCGGGTCCTGCGTCGCAAGTTCCCATTGCAGCAGCTTGGCCGTCAGCCGGGCGCGAATGTCGGCGTATTTCTTCTCCCCTGCGAGGTTTTTCACCTCCGACGGGTCTTTTTTCAGGTCGTACAGCCAGCAGTTTCCGTCCATGTCGGCCACCAGCTTCCAGTCGCCGCTGCGCACCATGCGCATCGTGCCGCTCTGCGTCCATGTGTTGAGGCAGTCGAAGAATCCCGGCTTTTTGCCGACGGCCCCTTCCTGCTGATAATCGGTGCCGTCCTCTTTGGTGTAGTACATGCCGCCGTATCCGTCCTGCGCCATGACGCTTGCGAATTCGGCTTCGGGATAGGCTTTGCCGGTCAGCAGGGGCCACAGACTGCGGCCTTGTACGCCGTCGGGAATCGGCGCGCCGACGATCTCGCAGACCGTGGGCATGATGTCCGTCAGCGAGACGTGCGCCGCATGGGGTTCGGCCGAAGCGCGGATGCCCGGCCCGGTCCACTGCATCGGCACGCGGGCCAGCGCGTCGTCGAGTCCCACGCCCTTCTTCATCAGCCCGTATTCGCCCGCGAAATCGCCGTGGTCCGAGACGAAGACGATGATCGTATTGTCGTATACGCCCGTGCGTTTCAGCTCTTCGGTCAGGCGTCCCACCTGATCGTCGATCATACGCAGCGTGCCGTGGTAGATCGACCGCAGTTTCTGCAGGTGTTCGGCATATCCCGGGTGCCCGACAGCCATCATTTCGTCGAGCAGTTCGTATTCGGCGCCCTTGGCCGCGCGGTCCGCCGCCGTGGTGCGGGGCGCCGGAAGGCTTTCGGGCGGAAACATCGAGAAGTAAGGCTCGCAGGTCTGATACGGGTTGTGCGGTTCGGGTATCGAGAACCACATCAGGAAGGGCTGGCCTTTGATGCTTTCGATCCACTGCGCGGCGTCGTCCACCATGCGGTAGGGCAGCTGCACTTCGACTCCTCCCGGCGACGGCTCCAGCCAGCGGTTCATGTTCAGGGTCTTGAGGAAACGGTCGTAAGCCGCCTCTTCGGGCGTGCGGCCCTCCTTCCCGATTTTGCCGGCATGCCCGTATTCGCACCAGAAGTCGGCTTTTTTGGCCGTCATATGGGAGTGGTTCTTGCCCACGAGCGCCGTTTTATAACCGCTTTCGCGCGCTACGTCGAAGAGGTCCTTGGTGTAATACACGTCTTCGATATTGTGGTTGCTCCTCACGTGCGTCGCGCTCGGGAAGCGTCCCGTGAGCATCGCTACGCGCGCCGGACCGCTTGCGGGAGCGGGCGTGTAGGCCTTGTCGAACCAAGTGCCCTGCCGTGCCAGCGCATTGGTGCGCGGCATCGTTTCTAAGGGATACCCGTCGCGTCCCATCAGCTCCGTACGCAGCTGGTCGCACATGATTATTATTATATTGGGCCTTTCCGGCGCAGCGCTCTGCGCCTTTGCCGCGGGTGCGGCCGCCGCCGCGGCCATGCCGCAGCACAGGATCTGGCGTTTCATCGGGTATGTCATTTACTCCGGGTCGCAATGACCGGGAATTCGCAAATACGCAGCGTGGTGCAGCCGTAGGGAATCAGCGTCACGGTTTCGGCCGGAACGCCCGGCAGTGCGACCGGTCCCCAAGGCAGCGGTCCCGTACTGCCGTTGTAACGGCTCCAGAACGGTATGCGTTTGGCCTGCGCCTTGATTTCGATCGGGGCGTTTTCCGTGTTCCACGGATAACTGCCGCGCGCTTTTTCCGGATCGACGGTCACTTCGAACGCCTTTTCCGGATTGCGGAGGACCGTTTGCAGCAGTCCGTAATTCCAGTCGGTCGTGGGATGCACCTCCCAGTAATAGTCGCCCATTCTGCCGCGCTCCTCCTCGGCGACCTCGATGCGCCGCCAATCTTCGCCGATCTTCAGCGCATAAACCAGCGGTCCGCGTTCCACGGCGACCGATTTCTCGTACCAGCGGCTCGTCGTGACTCTCATCGGCAGCACCAGCTCCACTTTGTCGCCGGGTTTCCAAGCGCGGTCGATCTTCACGACGGCCTGCTGTTTCCCGACCGTCACGGTTTCGCCGTTTACCTTCACGACCGGCGTTTTGCACCACTCCGGGATGCGCAGGCTGAAGGGGAACTTCACCGACCCTCCTTTCTTGACGGAGGGCGTCACGGTGAATACGATCCGCTCTTCGAACGGATAGGAGGTCTCTTCGCGCACGGTTACCTCCGTACCTCCTGCGACGCGCGCCGTCACGCTCGACGGCGAATAGACCATGGCGGCGATACCCCCGTCGGGCGTGGCGTACCACAAGTTCTGCACGAACTTGGGCCATCCCTGATGCAGGTTGGCCGTGCAGCAGGTGTAACCCGTCAGCAGGCCGAAGAGGTTGTCGTTGCCGTTGTGGTCGTTGGTGAAGTTGCGCTTGTCGCGCGAGCAGACGATCTGATTGGCCTGCTGGAAATACTGGCGCGTCATGAAATCGTCGGAGATCTGCGTCGGAAGCGCATTGAACGTGACTTTCTCCAGATAGTCGGCGTACGAACCGTCTCCCGTGATCTGGAATATCTCCTCGAGCGAAAGCATCAGTTCCACGACCGAGCATAGCTCGGTGCCCTGCGTCGGGTCGGCTCCGTGCAGCGACTCGTCGCCGCCGTACATGCCGTTGGGCCATCCGTTGAATTTACGCAGGTCGGCGAAGCCCTTCTTCACGGCTTCGAGGTGCTTCTTGTCGCCGCTCTGCTGGTAATAAATCACGGGTTCCTTGATGCCCTGCGCCAGATTCACGCAGTGTACCGAAAATTTGTTGCAGAGAAAATCGTCGCCGAGCAGTTTGCCCGTGAAGTCGAACGCCTGCCGGTGCAGCATTTCCGAGAGGTCCAGCAGGAATTTGTCGCCCGTGATGTTGTAGAGCCAGTAGACGGTCTGCAGGTTGTCGCAGACGCGGTAGAGCGACCAGAACGACCAATGGTTCAGTTTCTTTTCGGGCAGCGTCTGAAGCTGGTAACGGAAGTATTTGGTCATGAAATTCGTAACGCGCCCGTCGCCCGTCGCCGAGTAATATTGCTTCAGTATCTTCAGTACCACCATTCGGGGCCACCAGTCTTCGGCGCGGTTGCGCTGCAGGCCCTTTTCTGCCGGGTAGTCCTTGTCGGGACCGAACGAGCCGTCGGCTTTCTGGCTCGCCAGCGCCCATTCGATCCACGGCTGCACTTTCCGTTTCATGGCTTCGTCGCCGAGGATGTAGGCCAGCGGCAGCAGGCCGTCGATCCAGTACGGGCCGCGTTCCCACATGTCGCCGTCTCCGCCGAGCCAGCCGTTGCGCTGGCCCATCACCAGCGGATAGAGTTCGTCCATGTGCCCGGTCATGCCGTTGCGCTGCCGCTGGAGCATCTCCAGCAGCCAGCCTTCGGGTTTGATGCTGCCCAGCGGCAGTTCCAGATAGGGCTTTCCGACCAGCGGTTCGCGGTTCGGAACGTATTGGGATTGTTGTGCGCGGATCTCTCCCGTGAGCAGCAGACCCGTCAGGAGCGTTGCGAGAATAAGTCTGGTTTTCATTTATTCTTGGTTTTTGCCTGTTTTTTCTTCTTGGGCTGGGGTGCGTTGTCTGCGTCGTGTTTGGGCATATGTTCGAGCGCTTCCATTTCCGTCTGCTGGCCTTTGTCGCCCTGCTGCCGCATCCATTCGAGCAGTTTGGCGCGCAGGGCGGCCTTCTCCTTGGCGTAAGCCGGGTCATCGGCCAGATTGCGGGTCTGGAACGGGTCTTTCACGATGTCGTAAAGCTCCTCGGCCGGACGTTTCTGATAACGCTCGACCTGCCGGCGTGCGAATTCGTCCGAGGCGGCTTTCTCCTTCCACGAATTCCACCACTGTTTTTTGGGATTCGTGGACATACACTTGAACGTCGCTTCGGGCGTCAGGTTCATGATATAGGCGAACCGTTCGTCGCGCACCGAGCGGATGGCGTAATATTCCGGACCGGCGTGGATGCCGCGGCTGGTCTGTATGCCGTATACCTCTTTCTTGAACTTGTCCGTCTTTCCTTCGATGACGGGCAGGAAACTGCGTCCGTCGAGTTTTCCGGGTATCTTTCCGCCCGCGATGTCCACCAGCGTCGGAGTCACGTCCACGTATTCGCACATGGCGTCGGTCGTCGTTCCGGGCTTCACGACTCCGGGCCAGCGGATCAGGAATCCCGTCTGCAGTCCTTCGTCATAGCAGGTCCACTTGGCGAACGGGAACGAATAGCCCTGTTTGCTGGTGAAGATGAAGACCGTGTTTTCGTCGAGTCCGTATTTGTGCAGCAGCGCGTCCACCGCTCCGACCTGATTGTCCAATACGTTGATCTCCGCCAGATAGTTGCGGAACTGTTTGCGCGTTTCGGGCGTATCGACCAGATTGTCCGGCAGCGTGAGATTCTTCGGGTCCCACAGGCTTTGGTCGCCGAGGTTCCACGGGTCGTGCGGCTCGGTCGAACCGACGTAGAGGAAGAACGGTTCGCCCGTTTCGGCCACATTTGCAAGGAACGGCTCTATCTTTTCGGGGCGCACGCTGCGTTCGCCCTTCTCGTCTTCCGAGAGGTACTCGAACGGGAAGGCTTCGAGCGGGGCGATATGACGCTTGCCCTGCAGCGCGACGCGGTAACCCGCATTTTTGAGGTATTCGGGCAGCGTTCCGACGCCGTCGTTTATCCGCGTATGGTTGGGATAAGCGCCCGACCGCACGGGATAGAGTCCCGTTAGCAGACAGTGGCGCGTGGCCGAACTCATGGCCGTCGCCTGAAAGAAGCGTTCGAACCGCACGCCCTCGGCCGCAATGCGGTCGATGTTGGGCGTAATGGCGTCGGGACTTCCGTAACATCCGAGGTCGTAATGGCGGCAGTCGTCGGCGATTATCAGCACGATATTGGGGCGTTTGGCGGATTGCTGTCCGGCCGGTTTTGCCGGGCGTGCGGCCTGCGCGCTCTGGCAGACTCCGCCCGCGGTGAGAGCCAGCGAGACTCCCAGTCCTATTTTCGGGAAGGTATTCATCGTTTTTCGGATTATTTTTCGTTGTAAATCTTCAGTTTGCGGCCGGCGTACTGGTTCATCAGCTGGGGATAGGGCAGGACGTTGTTCTGATCGGCCCATTCGAAATAGAGCTTCTCCATCTGGGCGACCTTCTTGGGGTATTTCTCCGCCAGATCGTGCTGCTCGGTGCGGTCTTCGGCGATGTTGTAAAGCTCCCATTTCTGACCGTTGTAGTAAGAGGCCACGAGTTTCCAGTCGCCGACGCGCACCATGCGGTTGCCTTCGTGCTCGGCGAATATCGGACGGCTTTCGATCTTTTTGCCCTCGGCGATCGGCAGGATCGAAACGCCTTTCAGGGGCAGCAGTTTGCGTTTTTCGTACTTCTTGGGATATTTCGTGCCGGAAGCCGCCAGACAGGTGGTCATGATGTCGGTGAAGTGGCAGGGCTGATTGTCGATACTGCCCTTGTTCTTCACCTTGTCGCCCCACCATAGGATGCTCGGTGTCGAGATGCCGCCTTCGTGCGCGAAGTGCTTGTAGAGGTTGAACGGCGCGCAGCAGACGTTGGCCCAGCCGGTTCCGTAATGGTGATAGGTGCCTTTCTGGCCCATGCCGTCCAGCTCGTCGCCCACATGCGTATGGTATTTCAGGCCGGAGTGGCCGTCGAATCCGAACTCGTGCCACTCGGCGCAGGCGCCGTTGTCCGACATGAAGATTATGAGCGTGTTGTCCAGCTGTCCGTTTTCACGCAGCGCAGTCAGGAACCGGCCGATATTTTCGTCCATGATGTCTACCATTGCGGCGTAAATCGCCATGCGGCGCGCGAGGTCCTTCTGCTGGTCCGCGGTCAGCGAATCCCATGCCGGAAGAGCGTGCGGCTGTTTGAGGAAGAGGCTGCCCGGCGCTTCGCCGCGGGGGCCCATCTGCTGACCTTCGGGCAGCAGTCCCAGTTTGCGCAGACGCTGTTCGCGTTCGGCGCGGATCGTATCCCAGCCTTTCATGTAGGTATCCATGTATTTGTCGATGCGCTCCTTCGGGGCGTGCAGCGGGAAGTGCGGCGCATTGTAGGAGAGATAGAGGAAGAGCGGCTTATGCTGCTCTTTGGCTTTGCCGGCGAATTCGACCGCGTAATCGGTAATGGCGTCGGTCGAATAGTATTCGTCTTCGGGATAGATGCGCACGGTTTCGGGATTGGGCAGGCGCGTGTATTTCGACTGTTCCCAGAAGGTGGTGAACCCGCCCAGCAGGCCGTAGAAATCCTCGAATCCGCGGTCTACGGGCGTCGGTTTGTCGCCGAGGTGCCATTTTCCCGCCATGGCCGTATAGTACCCGTTGGTACGCAGGGCTTCGGCGATGGTGAGGTTGTTGTCGTCGCGGAATCCGCTGTACCCTTCGGGCCAGAGTTTCTTCTTCGGGCCGCCGATCATCTCGCCGACGCCGACCTGATGCGGATAGAGGCCCGTCATCAGGCATGCGCGCGACGGACAGCTGCGCGCCGAGTTGTACATCTGCGTGAAACGGACGCCTTCGGTCGCCAGCCGGTCGAGGTTCGGAGTCCGGATTTCGCCGCCGTAACAGCCGGGGTCCGAAAAACCGAGGTCGTCGGTCAGGATTATCACGATGTTGGGCTGCGCCTGCTGGGCCTGCGCCGTGCCTGCGGCGGCTCCGCAGAGGGCCAGCGGCATGAGGATACGTTTGGAGTTCATGGGTTTGTTATTTTTAATCGGTTATTTCTTTTTGGGCGTTCCTGCCGGCTTGGGCCGTTCGGCCGAAAGCGGCAGCGGTTCGCCGATTACCGGATAATCCCCGTCCCAGCTGATTTTCTGGGCGCGCGGCGAACGGGCCGAGCCGTGTCCGCGCGTGGCCGTGACGGACCGGGCGTGGTAGAGTATGTAGGTCTCCGAGCCGTCGGGCGACGGGAAGAAACTGTTGTGTCCCGTGCAGAAGACCTTGTTTTCGGGCGACTGTTTCAGGATCGGCTGCGGCGCCTTGCTCCACGACGCCGGATCGAGCAGGTCCGCATCGGCGTCGGCCGTAAGCAGTCCGAGGCAGTAATAGGCCGTCCAGACGCCGCTGGCCGAGTAGGCGATATGTATGCGGCGGCCCGAGGGGGCTGCCAGCGGCTGCGGACCTTCGTTCACGTAGACGATGTGTCCCAGCCGTGTGCCGTCGTCGTTGATGTAGCGGCGTTCCCAGTCGTATTCGGGCTGCGAGATCAGCACGCGTTCCGACGCCAATGTCCACGGGTTTTCCATGCGTGCGATGTAGATGCACTGCGTTTCGGTTTTGATGCGCTGCGTTTTCCATCCGGACCAGACCATGTAAAGCGTTCCGCGGTGGCGGAAAACCGAGGCGTCGATGGACCAGTTGTCGTCCGGATCGGTGACGATTTTTCCCTTTACCGAGAATTTTCCCTTCATCGGGTCGGGATTCGCGTTCTCCAGCACATACGTCCGGTGGTTGTCCGTGTTTCCGTCGTCGGCCGTGAAATAGACGTACCATTTGCCGTCGATGCGGTGTATTTCCGGGGCCCAGATATGCTGGAACCAAGAAGGTGCGTCCGGTTTCCAGATCGTCTTCCGTTCGGCATTCCGGAGGTCGGTGATGTCGTCCGTAACCCACAGGTCGATACGGTTGCCCAGCGTGTGCATGTAGTAATACAGTCCGTCGTGGAAGGTCGCCCACGGATCGCCGCCGCCGTCGAGCAGCGGATTGACGAACGTTTCGCTGGTCTCTTTTTGCGGCGTCCGGCAGCAACCGCCGGCCGGCGGAACCGCCGCGGCGGCCGCCAGCAGGAGTGTCAGTATGCGGAGGAGTTTCATTTTTTACGGAGCGTTATTTCTGTGCGGGGATTCGGGGGCGGCGGTCCCACCATGCGAGCACCGTTTTCGAAAGTTCGCCTACGAGCGCCGGATTTTCGGCGGCGAGGTTCGTCTTCTCGTTCGGGTCCTCGACGATGTCGTAAAGCTCCGCACCCGAACCGTCGGGATTCACGAGCAGTTTCCAGTCGCCGCGGCGGATCGCCAGCGAAGGACTGCGGTGGTATTCGTCGCGCGGGAATGAGAACGAGCCGTTGCGTCCGAAGTCCCACATCAGGTCGCCTTTGCGTTCGGTCGCCCGGCCCAGCAGGGCCTCGCTCATATCCTCGCCGCTCGAACGGTAACCTTCGGGCAGTTTGGCTCCGGCGATGCGGCAGAGCGACGGCAGCAGGTCTACGGCGCAGACGACGGTCCGGTTGTCCACCTTGCCCGCTTCGATCACGCCCGGCCAGCGGATGATGAACGGCATGCGGATACCGCCTTCATACAGGCTGTTCTTGGTGCCGCGCATCCCGTTCGTGCGCAGCTGGCGGAAACTCGGCGCAGGACCGTTGTCCGAGGTGAAGATGACGATGGTGTTGTCGCTCAGCCCCCGCTCGTCGAGCTGCTGCAGGAAGCGGCCGATCTGACGGTCGTATTCAGTCAGCACCTCCGTGAAATTGGGCCGCGATCCGAATGCGGCTTTCCTGTTCTGCGACTCTTCGTCGGGCACCCATGGCGTGTGCATGTCGTCGGGCCAGAGATTCACGAAACAGGGCGTCCCCTTGTGGCGCGTCATGAAGTCGAGCGTCTTATCGACGAAATAGGCCGTGCGTTCCCAGCGTTTCACCTCGTCGTCCTTGCACCAGATCCAGTCCGAAGCGGTCAGTTCGGGGGCCGGATCGGGACTTTCCCACGTCGAGCAGTATTCGTCGAATCCGTAGTCGGTGATCTGGGGTGCGTCCGTCACGTCACGTCCGCCGCCCATGTGCCATTTGCCGAAATGCCCCGTGGCGTAGCCTGCGTCGCGGAGGATGCGGGCCATCGACGGAGCGTCGCCCGCAAGGAAGTCGGCCTGCTCGCATGCGGCGTTGCCCTTGCGGGAATGCAGGTAGGTGTTGATGCCCCATTCCATCGGGAATATGCCCGTGGTCAGTCCCACCCGCGAGGGCGAACTCACGGGCGCCGCCGAGTAGTAGCTGTTCATGACGAGTCCCTGTGCCGCCAGCCGGTCGATGCCGGGGGTCTCGACCCAGCCCGTGTTGGTGCACGAGAGGTCGCCGATGCCCATGTCGTCGGTGTAGATGATAACGATGTTGGGGCGGGTCTTTGGAGCCTGCGCTTTTGCCGGAGCCTGCGCTTTTGCCGGGGCCTGCGCTGCGGCCGACGCTGCGGTGCTTACGCCCAGCAGTCCGGTGAGAATGGTGCGGTTATTCATGTTTCGAAGTTTTTGGAGTTTGCTTTTTTGCGGGTGCTTTGGCCGCCTGCGGCGTCGGCCACGGTTTCACCTGACAGCGTTTGGCGAACGCGTCCCATTTCGCGGCCAGTTCCTTGACCTTCTCGGGGTGTTTCGCTGCGACGTCGCAGCACTCCGTCCGGTCGGTTTCGAGGTCGTAAAGCTCCCATGCCGCCAGCGGAATGTCCTGTTCGCGTCCGGGCGCGGCCTTGTAGACCAGTTTCCAGCGGCCCGAACGTACGGCGCGGTTGCCTTCGTGCTCCCAGTAAAGACAGCGTCCCGGCTGAGCCCGGTCGGCGGCGAACGATCCCGTCAGGCTCACGCCCTCGCAGGCCGGAATCGGCTTGCCGTCGTGTTGTTCGGGATACTGCGCCCCAGCCAGATCGGTGCAGGTCGCCATGATGTCCGGAAGCTGTCCCGGCGTTTTGCGCATCTCGCCCCGCGCGGCGATTCCCGCCGGCCAGTGGACGATCAGGGGCGTGGCGATGCCGCCTTCGTGCACCCAGTGTTTGTATTCGCGGAAGGGGGTGTCGCTTAGATGCGCCCAGCCTTTTCCGTAAGCTACGTATGTGTCGGCGTCTCCCGCCGCGACCTGTCCGCGGCGCATCGGACGTCCGTCGCGCGATTTGAAGGGAATCAGGCGGGTCTGCAGTTCGTCGGGACCCATCGGCGCGAGCGTTTCGCCTTCCGGGATGCGGACCGTGAACGGTTTTCTCATGCGCTCCATCGGTTCGGCGCAGCCGCCGTTGTCCTGCAGGAACAGGATAACCGTATTGTCGAGCATTCCCTGCTCCCGCAGCCACCCGACCACCCGGCCGATATTGCGGTCCATGCGCGAGACGACGCCTGCGTAAACCTCCATGCAGCGGGTCTCGAACTCCTTGTTTTCCACCGTCCGCCACGGCGTTACCGTTTCGTCGGTCGAAAGCGACCAGCGCGGGTCGATAAGTCCTCTGCGGATCATCTCCCGATATTTCGCGCGCCGCAGTTCGTCCCAGCCGTTGTCGAAGGCGCCGTAATAGGGTTCGACCTCCTCTTCGGGAACCTGCATGGGCCAGTGGGCCGCCGTGAAGGCCATATACATAAAGAACGGCTTGCCGTTCTGCGCTTTCTTGTGCTCGCCGAGAAACTTTACCGCGTTGTCGGCGATAGCGTCGGTATAATAGAATTTTTCGGGACGGTATTCGGGGTCGTTTTCGGGCGTGACGTAGTCGTTGCCGCGGCAGAGCGTCGCCGGGTCGTAATAGCTGCCTCCGCCCATGATGGTTCCGTAGAAATGGTCGAATCCCCGCTGCAGGGGCCAGTTGTGCTTCGAACCTGCGGGGTCTATGTTCTTCGCCACGTGCCATTTGCCGACGGCGAAGGTTTCGTAACCCGCCGTGCGGAGCGCTTCGCCCAGCGTTACGCAGCGGTCGTTCAGTTCGCCGCGGTATCCCTCCTGTCCGCGGTCCTGCGTCATGTGGCCCATGCCCGCTTGGTGGGGGTGGAGTCCCGTCAGCAGACTCGCCCGCGAAGGACAGCTGCGTGCTGTATTATAGAATTGGGTGTAACGAAGTCCGTTTGCGGCGAGACTGTCCAGATTGGGCGTGCGGATTACTCCTCCGTAACAGCCGATATCGGAATAGCCCATGTCGTCGGCCAGTATGACGAGGATGTTGGGCCGCTGCTGCGCCGCAGCCGGAGCCGCACTCGCCGCTCCGCCGAGAACGGTCAGGATGATCGCGTTTTTCATAAGTCGGTTTTTGGGTTGGGTTCTGACTGCAAGGTACGCATTAAGCCGCGTACGGGGTTTAAAATTTTACCCAAAAAAGCCGGAGAAAATATTCAAAAACATACAAAAGCCGTTTGGTTAAATTTTTATAGTCGTTGGTTATATTGTAAAAATCCGCCCCGGAGTATTTGCCTACATTTGTATCGGTCCCGTTTCCCGGACGAACGTGCGCCGCTTTTATTTATAGGTGTTTCCGGTTCCTTCGGACCGCGATTCTTTCCGCAGACAAATTTTAACTACTATAATTCCGACAATGAAAAAACTCTTTCTTGCCTTTTCCCTCCTGCTCGCCGTGTGCGGCACGGCGGTTCGTGCCCAGTGGCGTCCCGCAGGCGACAAGATCAAAACCAAATGGGCCGCCGAGGTCGATCCCGCCTGCGTGCTGCCCGAATACCCGCGCCCGCAGCTGGTGCGCGACGCATGGTGCAGCCTGAACGGTCTGTGGGATTTCGCCATGACCCCGGCCGGCGCCGCCGAACCCGCCGAATACGCCGAACGGATTTTGGTGCCGTTCGCCGTCGAATCTTCGCTTTCGGGCATCCAGCGTACGGTCACCGAAAACGACCTGATGTGGTATAAGCGCACGTTCGAAGTTCCCGCCGACTGGAAGGGCCGCGACGTGCTGCTGCATTTCGGCGCCGTGGACTGGCGGACCGACGTTTACGTCAATGACCGGCTGGTCGGCCGTCACGAAGGCGGATTCACCCCTTTCTCGTTCAATATCACGCCTTACCTGACGGGCAAAGGCGCGCAGAAACTCGTCGTCCGCGTCTGGGATCCCACCGACAAGGGCTATCAGCCGATCGGCAAACAGGTGCGTAAGCCCCGCGGTATCTGGTATACGGCCGTGAGCGGTATCTGGCAGACCGTGTGGATGGAACCGGTGGCCGCGAATTATATCGCCGCAGTGAAGTCCGTGCCCGATCTCGATGCTCATGCTGTCGCCGTGACGGTCGCCGCGCCCGCGGCGCAGGCCGGCGACCGGGTGGAGATCACTCTGCTCGACGGCGGGAAGGCGGTCGCTCAGGCCGCAGGCGCGCCGGACGTCCCGGTTTACGTGCGGCTGGAAAACGCCAAACTGTGGAGTCCCGATTCTCCGTTCCTCTACGATATGAAGGTCGTGCTGAAGCGTAACGGCAAAGTCTCCGACGAAGTGGCGTCCTATACGGCGATGCGCAAGATTTCCTTTGCGGAGGACGCCCGCGGCATCCAGCGCATGTACCTGAACGACGAACCGCTGTTCCACTTCGGTCCGCTGGATCAGGGCTGGTGGCCCGACGGTCTTTATACGGCTCCGACCGACGAAGCGCTGGCGTACGACATCGTCAAGACCAAGGAGTTAGGCTACAACATGATCCGCAAACACGTGAAGGTGGAGCCTGCGCGCTGGTACTACCACTGCGACCGTCTCGGCATGCTCGTATGGCAGGATATGCCCAGCGGCGACGGCGGCAACAAGTGGGAGCCGAACGTTTACGGCGGCGGAACGGACCGCGACCGCACGGCCGAATCGAAGGCCTGCTACCGGAAGGAGTGGCGTGAGATCATGGATTTCTGCATGTCCAATCCCTGTGTCGTGATGTGGGTTCCGTTCAATGAGGCATGGGGTCAGTTCGATACCGAGGCCGTGGCCGAATGGACCAAGCAGTACGATCCTTCGCGTCTGGTGAGTCCCGCCAGCGGTGGCAACCACCGGGCCTGCGGCGACGTGCTTGACATCCACAGCTATCCTGCGCCCCGGTTCAAGGCTTTCGACCCGCTGCGCGTGACGGTGCTGGGCGAGTACGGCGGCATCGGCCTTCCGCTCGACGGTCATACGTGGGTGAAGAACCGCAACTGGGGCTATATCCAGTTCAAGAGCATCGAAGAGGTGACCGCCGAATATGTGAAATACGCCGAACTGCTCGAATGTTACGTGAAATGCGGATTCTCGGCGGCGGTCTATACCCAGACTACCGACGTGGAGGTCGAGGTGAACGGCCTGATGACCTACGACCGCAAAGTCGTTAAAGTCGATGAACAGCGTATCCGCGAGGCGAACCGCAGCGTCATCGCGTCGATGACCGAAGAGTAATTTTCATACCTTTGCAACCAAACCGACCGATATGAAACGACTGATAAGTTTTCTGATTCTTTGCGCCGCCGTGCTGACCGCCGGAGCGCAGACCCCCGCCCGTACCGAGGCCGACTTCCCCGAAGTTCCCGGCCGCTGGAGCGTCGAGCGCATCAACGCTTGGTACGATCGGCTCCCGTGGCTCGTGGGCTGCAACTACTATCCCGCCACGGCCATCAACCAGATCGAGATGTGGCAGGCTTCGACGTGGGACCCTGCGACCATCGACAAGGAGCTGGGCTGGGCCGAAGGCATCGGCTTCAATACGCTCCGCGTCTACCTGCACGATCTGGTGTGGGCCGACGACGAACAGGGCCTTTACAAACGCATGGATCAGTTCCTCGACATCTGTTCCCGCCACGGCATCCGTCCCTTTTTCGTCTTCTTCGACGACTGCCATTTCCCCAAACCCCAGCTGGGCGAGCAGCCGCTTCCCGTCCGCAACTACCACAATTCGGGGTGGGTGAACTCTCCGGCCCGCGACGTGGCGATCCGTTATGCCGAGGGTAAGGCGACGCCCGAAGAGGCAGCCCGTCTGAAAGGCTACGTACAGCGTACGATGACCCGTTTCAAGGATGACGGGCGCGTACTCTGCTGGGAGCTTTACAACGAACCGGGGCGCGGCGCCGGCGAGAACGGCAACATGGGCAACGCCGAAGGTTCGAAGCAGAGCATCGGCGACTTGTCGAACCGCCTGCTGTACGATGCGTGGAAATGGGCGCGCGAGGTAAACCCCTCCCAGCCGGTGATGTCCACTTCGCACGGCGCCGTGGGAAAACTCAATACCTACATCAGCCGCACCAACAGCGACATGCAGTCGGTCCACTCCTACGAGAAACCCGAAGTGGTCGAACGCATCGTCAAAAATTACGGCGCCGACGGCCGTCCCGTCTTCATGACCGAATGGCTGGCCCGTCCGCGCGGCAGCCGTGTCGCCAACTGTCTTCCGCTGATGAAAAAACTGCGCGTGGCGGCTATCAACTGGGGTTTGGTCGCAGGCAAGAGCGGCACCAACTGGCCGTGGAGCAGCCGCCGTATTCCGGGGCCTACGCTGGCCGAACGGCGCGCCTCGGGCGACGTGGTCCGTCCGGGCGAACCTTTCCCCGAACCGGAAGTCTGGTTCCACGATATTTTCCGCACCGACGGTACGCCTTTCGATGCCGGGGAAATCGAAATATTCCGCAAGTGGACCGGAAAAACGAAATAAAACGCCACGATCCCCGTTCCGGTTTTCGGAGCGGGGATTTTTTTTCGCGCGAAACCTGCTGTCCGGCAGCCGATACCGAATTCCGTTGCGTGTAAACGGCCTTTTTTGTATGTTTTCCCGCCGGATTTTTTGTATATTGCATAACTTTTAAAGTAAGGAACCGCGATATGTTGAAACGGGGAAGGGTGATTGTGCTGACTGTCCTGATGCTGTTCTGCTGGGCATACGGACGGGCCGAACGGTTTGCGTTTCTGAAATACGAGGTGGACGACGGCCTTTCGAACAACACGGTGCGCTGCGTCGTGCAGGACAGTCTCGGCTTTATGTGGTTCGGTACTGCCGACGGACTTACGCGTTTCGACGGCAGACATTACCGCTGCTATTACGGCGGCGACGGTCCCGCGGCGCTGGGTAACAGTGCGGTCTATTCGCTCTACGTGGACGCCGGCGGCTTCGTTTGGGTCGGAACCGGCAGCGGCGTCTATATTTACGATCCCGGCCGCGACGCTTTCCGGCGTTTCACCCTCGAAACCGAAGATCGCGTGCCGGTCAGCAGCCGTGTCAATACGATCGCCGGCGGCGATGGCGGGCGGATCTGGATCGGCACGCAGGGGCAGGGCGTTTTCGTCTGCGATCCCGCGGCCGGAACCCTGCGCCAGTCGAGCCGCCATGCGTCGATGGTCTCCGTGATCAGACGAATGTCCGACGGCGGCATGCTCATCGGCTCGGAGGTCGGGACCCTTTCTCTGTTTACGGCGCAGGGCGATTTTGTCCGCACTCTTTTCTCCGACACCGATTTCGGCGACATCCGCAACGCCGAGATTTCGGCGCTTTATGTGCGTGGCGATGCGCTTTGGTTCGGCATGGGGGTTCGGGGATTCTGGGAACTCGCGCCCGGCGGCCCGGTCCGGAGCTATGCTCCCGGCGATGCCTCCGGGACATTCGACGTGCGTGCGCTTTACCCCTTTTCCGAGCGGGAACTGCTGGTCGGCACCAACAGCGGGCTTTTCCTCTTCGACACCGTCGGCAAGACCTTTACGCAGGCCGCCGACGCCTCCACGCCTTTCGGAACCTACCACCATTCGGTCAATGACATCTGCCGCGACCGCGAGGGCGGCATCTGGATCGCCACCGAATACGGCGGCGTGCATTACCTGCCGCGTCACCTCAAGACGTTCGAACAATACCTCTCGGTCAATTCGCCCGAAACGCGCGGCGGCATGATCGTCACCGGTTTCTGCGAGGACAAGGGCCGCAACGTCTGGGTCGGTACCGTGGACGGCGGGCTTTTCTGTTTCCACGCTCCGACCGGAGAGCAGGTTCCTCTGCCGAAGATTCCTTATATTGCCAATATCCGGTGTCTGATGCTCGACGGTCCGCGGCTCTGGGTCGGTACGGCGGCCGACGGCCTTTACATCGTCGATACCCGTACGGGCGCCGTCGAGAATCACCGTCACAAACGCTATGACTCTTCGACGATCGGCGATAACTGCGTCACGGCGCTGCTGCGCGACCGCAAAGGGCGTATTTATGTCGGCACGGCGTGGGGGCTGAACCGTTATGACCGGGCGACCGGGCGTTTCCTGCAGGAAGCCCGGGCCAACAATCAGGCCAACGTCTCGGACATCATCGAGGACCGGCGCGGCAATATCTGGATCGCCACCCGCAACATCGGGGTTTTCCGTTATACGCCCGAGCAGGATGCTTGGCGTAAGTTCGCCTATAATTCGTCGCAGCCCGAGTCGCTGCGCAGCAACAGCGTCGTGACGCTGTTCGAGGACCGCCGCGGCCGCATCTGGTTCGGCACCGAGAACGGACTCTGCTATTTCAGCTATAAAACCAACGCCTTCGTGCGGTTCGACCCCGAAGGTCTCGGCCCCAACAGCCAGATGATCGCCGGCATCGAGCAGGACCGCAGCGGCCGGTTGTGGGTGTCGGGCAATACGGGCATCAGCTGCATCGACATGCCCGCATGCCGCGTGGTGAACCGCTTCGGACGGGTAGACGGTCTGCAAAGCAACCAGTTCAATCCCCGCGCCTGCTTCAAATCGAAGGGCGGCAAACTCTTTTTCGGCGGGGTCAATGGGTTCAACGTCTTCAACCCCGACCGTTTTCAGGACAACGACCGCCGTCCCGAAGTGCGGCTGACCAACCTTTATGTCAACAGCCGCGAAGTGACCGTCGGCGGAGAGGATTCGCCGCTCGAACGCGCGGTGTACGAGACACAGCGGGTGAGGCTCCGCTATTTCCAGAATTCCGTGGGCTTCGATTACGCGGCTTTCAGTTACCAGTCGCCGCGTAAAAACCGCTACCGCTACCGGCTTGCAGGCTGGGATTCCGACTGGATCGAGGCCGGCAGCCGGACGCAGGCGTCCTACAGCAATCTGCCGCCCGGCAAATACCGTTTCGAGGTGACCGGTTCGAACAACGACGGCATTTGGAGCGATCTCCCGGCGGCCGTCGATCTGACGATCGTTCCGCCGTTCTACCGTACGACCGCGGCTTATATTTTCTATGTCCTGCTGTTCGCTGCGGCGCTGGTGCAGTTTCTCGTGATGCAGAACCGCCGCCACCACCGCCGTCTGCGGGAGTACGCCGCCGAGCAGGAGAAGGCGACCTACCGGGCCAAGATCGAATTCTTTACCAACCTCGCGCATGAGATCCGTACGCCGCTGACGCTTATCAAGGCGCCGCTGGAGAGTATCGTCAAATCCGGCGACGGCAATATCCAGACCCGCAATTATCTGGAGATCATGAACCGCAATGTGGTCAATCTGCTCAATCTGATCAACCAACTCCTCGATTTCCGTAAGATGGAGGAGATCAACTATTCGCTGCAGCTCGCGTCGTGCGACGTCACGGCGTTGGTGCAGGATATCTGCATCCGCTTCCGTGCGGCGGTCGAGACCAGCGGCCTGCAGCTCGAAACGCACCTTCCCGACGGGCCGGTGATTTTCAACATCGACCGGGATGCGATGACCAAAATCGTCAATAACGTACTGGTCAATGCCGTCAAATACGCTTCGTCGCAGGTCGTCGTTTCCCTTACGCAGGAACCCGGAACTTTCCGCATCGTGATCGCTGACGACGGACCCGGCGTAGACAGCAAGATGCAGTCCGATATTTTCAAGGTTTTCTACCGCGCCGGCGACCACAAGACCGGCACGGGGCTGGGACTGCCGCTGGCCCGTCTGCTGGCCGAGAAACACGGCGGCACGCTGCGGCTGCTCCCTTCGGAGCGGGGTGCGAAGTTCGAAATCGTGATTCTGCAGAACGAAGCCGCCGAGCAGGTTCCGGCGCCGCTTTCCGGGACGATTCTCCCGGGTGCGGCCGTTTCCTCCGCTCCCGTCGCTCCTGCCGCGGCCGCTGCGAAGCCCGCTCCTGCGGAGACGGAGAAGGATGCGCAGACCGTCGTGCTCGTTGTCGAGGACAACGACGAACTGCGCGGCGTCGTTGCGGACATCGTTTCGGGCAGCTACGGCGTGCTGACGGCACGTACCGGCCGCGAGGCGCTGGAAGTGCTCGCCGCCGAGACGGTCGATCTGATCGTCAGCGACTTGATGATGCCCGAAATGGACGGCTACGAACTGTGCGAATTCGTCAAGTCGGATATGCGTTACAGCCATATTCCGGTGATCCAGCTGACGGCGAAGGCATCGGTCGAGGACCGTATCAAAGGGCTGGAAAACGGCGCCGACGCCTATATTGAGAAACCCTTCTCGTCGGATCACCTGCTGGTCCAGATCCGCAATATTATGGACAACCGCCGCCGTCTGCGGGCAGCCTACGGCGCGCTTCCCCAGATGGGAAGTTCCCATATCGCGGGCGCTTCGCGCAAGGACAGCGAATTCATGGAGAAGCTCAATTCCGAGATTCTGGCCAATATCGGCAACGAGAATTTCTATATCGAGAGTCTGGCCGAGAATATGTATATGAGCCGTTCGAACTTCTACCGCAAGGTAAAAGCGCTGCTGGGCGTCTCTCCCAACGAATACCTGCGTACGTTCCGGCTCGAACAGGCCGCTTCGCTGCTCCGCACCGGCGAATATGCCGTCAGCGATATCTACATGCACGTCGGATTCAGTTCGATCTCCTATTTCTCTTCCTGTTTCAAGAAACACTTCGGCGTGGCTCCGACCAAATATATCGAGGACCATGCGCAGCCGGCCGGTCCGGATTCCGGCGATGCCGTTGCAGGGGAGTGATTCTGCGCTTTACCTCCGTAGGAACTCTGCCCGGAAATGATTCCGTTCCGGTGTTTGATTTCTCCCGGAAACTAAAAACGAGAGCGGCGTCCGCAAAGGACGCCGCTCTGTCGTTTCGGTATGACCGCCGTTATTGCGCGGGCTCTCCGGATTCCGGCTGTACGTAGGGATTTTTCTTCAGTTGCGGATAGGGGTATCCGGCGTCGCCGGCCTGCCACTCTTCCTCGGGCCATGCCGAGAAGGTCGAGAAGTCCTTCATCGCCGCATCGTCTTTTGCTTCGAAGCCGGTCGTGATCGTGACGGGCGCGCCCGTTTGGGCCGTCGTGTTCAGGTAGAAGCATTCTTCGATGACCGTGTCGTAATTCTGCGTTTGGGCCGACTGTCCGATAAGTCCCGCGCCGTTCGTGATCGCACCGACGTTGTAGCAATTCACGATCATCCGGGGCGAAGCGGCTTTGGGGATGATGTAGGCGATTATTCCGCCCGCCTGATTCGCCGCCTTGGCGGCTCCGGTGTTGTAACAGTTCGCAATATAGACCTGCGGGTTGGACAGCGTGCCGCCGATTCCGCCTGCCGATGCGCCCGATGTGGTTACCGATCCGGCGTTCCAGCAGCCTGTGACGTACGAAGAAGCTTTGGCCGAACTCAGGCCGCGGCCGTAAATGCCGCCGCACTCTTTGGTGCCCGTTACCGTTCCGAGGTTGTAGGAGTAGCGGATGGTCATGCCTACTGCGAGCGTGCCGCAAATACCTCCCGCCCAGTTGGCGCCTGTCACCGTGCCGGTGTTGTAGCAGTATTCGAGAACGGTCTCTATGCCGTTGGTCGCCTGCCCCAGAATACCGCCCGTGTTGTTGTTCGATCCGAATACGCTGCAGCCTTCGTTGCCGCAGCGGGCGATGTAGGTATAGGACTCCGCATCGCCGAGCAGACTGCCCACGCGGGCGCCCGCATTGCGGACTTCGCCGCCCGATACGACGCAGCCGGTGACCGAGCCGTACTGGTTCAGCAGGCCGAGCAGCGCTCCGCAGCCGCCGACTTCGGTCGATGCGCGTTCGACGTAGGGCGATACGATCCGGATATTCTGCAGCGAGACCTGTTTTGCCTCGGTTCCGATCGCCGTCTGCGAGAAGAGTCCCACGGTCTGCGCCCCGAGCGTAGCGCTGTTGATGATCCGCAGTCCGCTGATCGAGTGTCCGCCGCCGTCGTACGTTCCGGCGAAATCGGCGATCGGCGTGAAGTTGCCGTTGGTTTCGAGCTGGTCGTCGTCCCGGCCTGCGAGGTCTATGTCGGCCGTTTGCACGAAGTAACCGGAAAGCATGTAGCGGACGTTGCCCAGATGACGCGGCGAGCTGATCCTGAACGGAGACGCTGCATCCGATCCGTCGCCGCTTTCGTTGTCGAACATCGGATGGAGCCGGATCGTTTCGCTTTGCGTATCGTAGGCCTCTTCTGCCGTCAGGGCTTTGACATAAATATCCAGCAGCTTGGTGCTGTTGCTGATGCCGTCGCTGCTGGCGGGCAGGAACAGATAGGCGGTGTCCTGCTCCTGAAGCGTAACTTCGCCTACCGGAGTCGAGCCGCCCGCTTCGAGGGCGATGACCCTGTAACTCGTGGCTCCGAGCAGTTTCTTCCATTTCAGGCTGAGCGTGTCGGCATCCTCGACCCGTACGACGAATTCGTCCATCGCGCTCTTCTGCGTTACGGTCAGCTCGTCCGAAATCGTATATTCGCCGGTTTCATCCAGCCCGGTTTTGAAAATGACCGTCGCGGGCCGTTCTGCGCCGGTTCCGTTCGTGGAGCAGCCGATCGAAACGGTCGAAGGTCCCGTTCCTTCGGTTTCGGAGAGGTAGAACCACTCTCCGCCTTCGGTGATTTCGGCGATCCAATCCTCTCCTTCGGGAGCGTTGACCGTCAGCTGCTGCGTGGAGCGCACCATGGCCATTACCGTCGAATTCATGCTCAGCAGGGGCGTGCCCTCCTGCGCAATGGTTATCGTTCGGCTGATTTTATCGCTGCATGCGACGGTGATCGTCGCTTCGCGCGGGCGGATCGTGGTATGGGCCATCACGCGGATCATCATGCGCGAATTGCCGCGGTTGCTCGGGGGATTGACCGTGCACCACAACTTCGCCTCCTCATTGACCGTGGCGGTCCATGCGGTATTGGAATTGACGCGCAGCGTGATGTATTCGCCCTGATAGACGGCCGATACCTCTTCGACGGGCTGTTCGGCGGTATCGACGATCTCTACATAGGGATTTTTTACCGTGTTGTCCGGCTCTTCGAACCAGTCGAGTTCCTCGTTGCAGGAAGTCAGCGGGGCCGCGAGCAGGAACAGGAGCAGATATTTCAGGCTGTTGGGTTTCATAATATTCATTGTTGGCGTTTTTTATTCTTCTTCTTCCGTGGGGGTGTCGTCCTCGATGTCGGCCGTCTTCCAACCCGGATTCTGCGGGTAATCCGCATTGTGGATGATGTTCATTTCGTACTGCGGGATGGGCAGCAATACGTGGTAGGGCAGCAGGTTGGTCTCGTACATGGTATAGGTGATGTCGCCTTCGACCATCCGCGCCCGTACTTCGGTGAAATCCGTGTCCGGTTTGGCCGGGTCGCTGTAATTGCGGTCCGTATAGGCCATGCGGTTGATCGTGCTGAACAGACGGCCCGTGCGCAGCAGGTCGGGCCGGCGGTGTCCCTCGAAGCAGAGTTCGCGCATGCGTTCGTCGAGAACCGCATCGACGAAATCATCGACCGAAGCGAAATTCGCCGCGGACCAGTCCGCGAGGTATTCCGGCACCTGCGCGTTGTCCAGTCTGGCCCGTGCACGCACCTTGTTGATCGCGTCGTAAGCCGTTGCATCGCCCAGATTGAGCATGCCGGCCGCTTCGCCGTAGATAAGCAGGATGTCCGCATAACGGATCAGCGGGAAATTGACCGGACGGTTGAAACGGCCGAACGTCGATTGGTCGGGCGTCTTCATGGCGAACTTGGCGATCGTCCACTCTATGGTGCTGTTGGTGGCGTTCATCAGCTCCGGGATGTCGGCGTCGATATTGCCGCTGTAAACGTATTTGGCGCCGATCTTCCAGTGCGCGATGTTGTGTATGAAGCGCGTGTCTTCCGAGCGGATTTTCGTGACGTTTCCGTTCGTCTGGTCGAATGTCGTTTCGTCGGTATGCCCGTAGATATGCAGCGCCAGATACGCCGTGGGACGCAGGTCGCCTCCGCCCGTGAGCGCGGATTTCATGAAGTACCACGGATTGTTGTTGCCGCCGGCCATCGGGCCGCCTTTCTGGGGATAGGTAGATCCGGTTCCTCCCACGACGAACGATACCTCGAAGAGGTTCTCCTTGTTGTATTTGTGATCGACCGAGAAAATGTCGCGGTAGTTCTCCATCAGCCCGACCAGACCCGTCTGATCGGCGTAATCCATCACCGCCTTGGCGTTCTCTTTCGCCAGCCGGTAATAGGTCGCCGGGTCGAAACTTTCGTATCCGGCCACTCCGAACTGCGATCCCGACGCCATCGTCAGGTAGATTTTCGCGGCCAGTCCGTATGCGGCATAGAGACTGGCGCGCCCCTGCTGGGGTGCCGTTTCCGCCAGATAGCTCTTTGCGAATTCGATGTCCTCGACGATCTGTTCGTAGACTTCGGCTACCGAAGCCCGCTTGACGTCGGTGCGCACGACCTCGTTGAACGACGGCTCCACGATGTTCAGACGCACGCCGCCCCACATCTGCACGAGGTTGAAGTAGAACAGCGACCGCAGGAACGTCGTTTCGGCCTGAAGCTTTAGCTTTCCCTCTTCGGAAATGGCGTCGCCGGCCATTTTGCCGATCTTGTGGTAGGTGTCGTTGCAGCGGTAAATGCCTTTGTAGAGGTTGGTCCAGACGGACTGGATGTTCTTGTCGCCGGCCGTAAGCGAATAGTTGCTCAGGCGTGTGCGCGAGGACTGCGGCGCGCGGTCGATCATTTCGTCCGTTCCGACCGAGTTGAGCGTCTGCAGCAGCCAGCCGTAGAGGTCGTCGTGAAGTACCGAATAGCAGTTCTTGACGGACATTTCGGCTTCGCTGTAGTTCTTGAATATCTTTTCCGTATTCACTTCGGAATACATCTTCTCCTCGAGGAATTTTTCGCACGAGACGAGCGGCATGGCTGTAATTGCCGTGAACAACAAAATCAGTATCTTGCTTTTCATAGGGTTGTCGGATTAAAAGTTGAAGTTAAGGCCGCAGGTAATCATTTTGCTGCGCGGATAAGCGTCGAAGTCGTATCCGGCGACGATGGAGCCTGCTCCCTGCGAGCTCATGCTCACTTCGGGGTCGCTTCCCGTATAGTCGGTCCAGAGCCAGAGGTTCTGTCCCGAAAGATAGACACTGGCATTGCGGATGCCGATCTTCTTGCAGAATTTGGCGGGCAGCTGGTACGTGAGCTTGATATTGCTCAGACGCAGGAACGAACCGTCTTCCAAGTAGGTGTCCTGCAGGTTGTAGGTGCTCGTGTATCCGGCGCGCGGAAGCTGGGCGTCGGGGTTGCCCGTCCCCGGCACGGCGATCGGCTGGCCGTTTTCGAGAATCACGTTTCCGGCGCCGTCGGTCTCCCAGTCGGGACCCACCCAGCGGTTGGTCATCGTGCGCATGCCGTTGGTGGACGTACTCATGTTTTCGCAGAAAACGCGCGTGGCGTTGAGCAGCTTGCCGCCGTAACTGTACTGGAACAGCAGCCGCAGACTCAGCGGGCCGTAGGAGAGCGTGGTGCCGAAGCCGCCGTAGAAGTCGGGATTGGCGTTGCCCAGAATCACGCGGTCGTCTTCGTTGATGACGTTGTCGCCGTTTTGGTCGATGTATTTCCAGTCTCCGGCCGCCGGGGTGTTGCCCATGACCGACTTGATGTGGTTCAGGTCCTCGTCCCCGTACTGGAAGAATCCGTCGGTCTTGTATCCGTACCACGTGCCCAGCGGTTCTCCCACCTGTACGATGATCTGGTCCTTTGCCGAGTTGCGGTAATTCACCGTGCGATAGAAGTTGTTGGTCGTGCCGAGCGAAAGCACTTTGTTGGCGTTGGTGGCGATATTGAAGTCCATGGTCCAGCCCACTTTACGGCTTCCGCTGCGGAGGATTTCGGCGTAGACGCTCGCTTCGAATCCCCGGTTGCGTATGCGGCCCAGATTCATCAGCTGCGAGGTGTTGCCGCTGCCCGACGGGGCTACGGGGACATTGAGCAGCAGGTCCTTGGAGATTTTGTAGTAGTAATCCAGCACCAGCGAGATTCTGTTTTTCAGGAACGATATTTCAATACCTGCGTCGAATTGCGTGGTCGTCTCCCACGAGAGGTTCTCATTGGCGATATTGGTGAGGTAGAAACCCTTGTCCACGGCGTCGCCGAAATTGACCGATCCGATTCCGTACGTCTGCATCGACTTGTAGAGACCGATGGCCTGATTACCGGTCTGGCCCCAGCTGGTGCGGACTTTGAGGTTCGAAATCACGCGGCTGTTTTTGAGGAACTTCTCCTCCGACACGCGCCATGCCAGCGCTCCCGAGGGAAAATAGCCCCACTTGGCGCCTTTGGCGAAGCGCGACGAACCGTCGGCGCGGAGCGACGCCGTCACGAGGTACTTGCCTTTGTAGTTGTAGTTGATACGCGCCAGCGCCGACATGATGCTCCACTCCTGCATGTAGGAACTCGGAGCCTGCAGGTCGGTTCCTGCGCCGATGTTGCCCAGTCCCAGACCTTCGTAGGGGAAGTAGCGGGCGTTGGCCACCACGCGTTCCATTTTGTTGTTTTCGAACGTGAGACCCGCCATGACGTTGAGGCTGTGTTTGCCGAATTTGCGGTCGTAGGTCAGTGTGTTCTCGTTCAGCAGGTCCACCATGTCGATACTTCCCACCCGGGCGCGTCCGTGGCTCTGGCGGCCGGGACCGGAATTGTAGCCGTAAAACTGGCTCTGCTTGACGTTGTTCACCTTGGCGGCGAACGATGAGCGGAGCGTCAGGTATTTCATCGGACGGATGGTCAGCGCCGTCATCACATTGAGGCCTTTGCTGATCTTCTCCAGCACCGAGTTCTCGATCAGCGAGAGCGGATTGCTGATCTGTACCACCTCCTCGGCGTCGAGGTCTTCGTCGTCGCTGTTGTCGTACCGCGATTTATTGGGGCTGTACGAGAGCGTTTTGATAAACAGACCGGTGTCGTTGCCCACGCCCGACGCCTGCGTCAGGCCGTTGTGTTCGTTCCAGTTGGCCGAGGCATTGACGTTGATGCTGAGCCACTTCTTGATTTCGTGATCCATGTTGATACGCCCGGTGATGCGCGACAGGTCGGTGTTCTCCACCACGCCCCACATCTTGTAATAGTTGAGCGTGGCGATGTACTTCGACTTCTCCGAGCCGCCCGTAAGGGTGACCTGATGGTTGTGCGTCAGACCGATGCGCGTGATTTCGTCCTGCCAGTTGGTGTTGTTCTGTTTGCGCCAGTCCACCCGGTTGGTCAGGCTGTCGAGTCCCTTCATGTAATTGTTCCAGCGGGTTTCGTCGTACAGGTTGTTGCCCACGACCGTAGCGGGGTAGCGTTTCTTCTCGTTGTTGAAGAGCTGCAGCTCCTTGTTCGACATCACCTCGTATTCGGTGGGGCGGACCGCAACCGTCACATACCCCGAATAGGAGACCTTCATGGCGCCCTTCTGAGCCTGCTTGGTGGTGATGAGCACCACGCCGTTGGCGCCGCGCGAACCGTAGATGGCCGTTGCCGAAGCGTCTTTGAGCACTTCGATCGACTCGATGTCCTCGGGGTTGAGTTCGGCCAGCGGACTGGTGTAGATACCCTGATTGCTTCCCGACAGCGAACCGATGTTCATTTCCGTCGCGTCTGCGATCATGGGGAATCCGTCGATGACATAAAGCGGTTCCGAGCTGGCGTTGATCGAGCTTCCGCCGCGGATGCGGATGCTGGCCGCAGCGCCCGGGGCGCCGTCCTGCGTCATCACCTGCACGCCCGCGATACGGCCTTTGAGCAGGTCCTCGACCGTGGTTCCGGCGCGTCCCTCGACATCCTCGCCCGAAAGGCTCTGCACCGATCCCGTGACGTCGCTGCGTTTGGCGTGTCCGTAACCGATGTTCACGACCACCTCGTCGATCATCTGCGAATCCTCGACGAGTTTGATTTCGATCCGCGTTTTGCTGCGGATTTCTACTGTCTGGGCCTTGTAGCCCAGAAATGAGACGTACAGCAGGTTTCTTCCTTTGGGTACGTCGAGCGAGAACTGTCCCTTGCTGTCGGTGGTCGTGCCGCGCTGCGTGCCGTCCACCAGTACGGTCGCGCCGGCGATGGGTTGGGAGTCGGAGGCCGCGATGACCGTTCCGGTGACTTTCGTGGGCTGGGCGTACGCCGCGATCGAGAACAGGGCGAAGAGCGCCGGCAACAAAAGTCTTACGTAGATTTTTGTCATGGAATTATGGAATTAAAGTAGTTAGGTTATTTGTCTGCCGTCCGTAGTCCCGAGGGTTTGGGCAGCGGAACGCCGCGGGCGACGGCTTCGCCGATTTCGGGCGCGCCGTCGTCGCCGAAAGCGATTTTTTGCATGTAAATCCCGAAGGAGGTGTTGCCGTGCATGTTGATTTCATTGCTCCGGGCCATATATACAAGGTAATACTCCGTGCTGTCGGGCGACGGAATGATGAAGGGATACCCCGGGCCGTAAATGTCCTCCTCGCGGTTCTGCGCCAGCACCGGCTTGGGCCGCTTGGTCCACGACGCCGGGTCGAGCAGATCGCTCCCCTTGGGGGCCGAGAGCTGCCCGATGGAGTAGTAGGGAGTCCAGCTGGCGCTGGCCGAATAATAGAGATAGGCTTTGTCCGTGCTGTCGTTGCAGAAGAAGAACGGCGACTCGTTCACCATCAGCGGATAGGCGATGCGGGTGCTGCCGTCGGGGTTGATCCACTGGCATTCCCACTCGTATTCGGGTTTCGAGATCAGCATCCGCGGCGTGTCGAGCGTCCACGGGTTCTTCATGCGCGCGATGTAGAGACACTGCGTCTCGGCGAAGATGCGCCGGGTCTCCCACCCCGACCATGCCATGTACCACGCCCCTTCGTAGGGAAATACGTGCGCATGGATGGCCCAGTTGTTCTCCGGATCGGTGCTGATACGGCCCTTCATGCGGAATTTTCCGCGCGTGGGGTCCGGCGATGGATTCTCCAGTACGTAGAGCTGATGATTGTCGGTATTGCCGTCGTCGGCCGCGAAGTAAATGTACCACGTACCGTCGATGGGCACGATCTGCGGGTGCCAGTGGTGGTGGAGGTTGTAATCCTTCGGCACGTCGCAGATCACGTGGCGTTCCTTGCCGTCGAAATCGGTCGGATCCTCCGAGACGTAGAGCAGCAGTTTGTCGCGGGTGTCCTGCAGATAATAGTAGAGTCCCTCGTGATAGGTGATCGAGGTGTTGCTGTTCTGGGTGTAGACCGGATTTGTGTAAACGGCGTCCGGCGCGGTTTTCTTAGCGGGTGCGAACCGGCAGGATTCCCCCCCCCACATGCACAGGACGGGGATTACGAGCCGGAGTATAGACGATCGGTTCACGGTTTCGGATTTTTTCGGTTTGTGGGTTTTCGGTTGAAACAAAATTCCAAAAAATGTCCGCTCCGTGTTTGTTATTTATGTTCAAAACCATTAAAAAATAGCCAATTTTAAAAAATCATACATTTTGGACGAAAAACGAAAGCGTTTTCATCCGGGAACGAATACCTTGCACCTGCCAAACTTAAAACAACGACAATGAACTGCAAACCCCTTTGTAAAGGTCTTCTGGGAACGGGCGTCTGTCTGGCCGCCGCCCTGCCGGCCGCCGCTGCGGGAGATTCCGGGCGGCCCAACATCCTTTTTATCGTCGCCGACGATCTGGGCTGGGGCGATGTCGGCTACCACGGCAGCGTGATCCCCACGCCCAATATCGATTCGCTCGCCCGCCGGGGCGTTGAAATGGACCGCTTCTATTCGGCTCCCGTCAGTTCTCCCGCCCGCGCGGGTTTGCTGACCGGCCGTTATCCCAGCCGTTTCGGCATCCGCGAGACGGTGATTCCTCCGTGGCGCGATTACGGACTCGACCCTGCCGAGCAGACGCTTGCCGACCTGCTGGCGGCCAACGGCTACGCCAACCGCGCGATGGTCGGCAAATGGCATCTGGGCCACGGCCGGCTGGCCTATCACCCGCTCAACCGCGGATTCAACCATTTCTACGGCTGCCTGAACGGGGCGATCGACTATTTTTCGCACGAGCGCGAAAACGAACTCGACTGGCACCGCGACTGGGAGCCGTGCTACGACAAAGGCTATTCGACCGACCTGATCGCCGACGAGGCGGTTCGCTGCATCGGGGAATACGCGCACGCGGACGAACCTTATTTCCTCTACGTGGCGTTCAACGCTCCGCATGGACCCTGTCAGGCTCCCGAAGAGGAGATCGCCGAACATATCTCGCTCGAACAGTTCGCAAAACTCAAACCCCGCCAGAAAGCGGCGTATACCTACCGCGCGATGGTGTCGCGCATGGACAAGGGCATCGGTCGGATTCTCGAAGCGCTGGACCGCAGCGGCGAACTGGAAAACACGCTGATTCTCTTTATGAGCGACAACGGCGGAGTCCCCAACCTGCCCGGCGGTTCGACCTGCAGTCCGCTGCGCGGCCATAAGTTTCAGGAGTGGGACGGCGGCGTGCGTGTTCCGGCCCTCCTTTGCTGGAAAGGCCGTTTCCTGAGCGGCGTCCGGCTTCCGCAGGTCGCTGCGTTCGTCGATCTGGCGCCGACCGTCGCCGCGCTGATCGGCGCCGGGGAACCCGCCCGCCCGTACGACGGTGTGAGCCTGCTGCCGGTGCTTACGGGCCGGGAGCCGGTTTTCCCCCGCGATCTCTATCTCGGCTGCGGCGCTGCGGTCTGCGACGATTACAAACTGGTGCTCGAAGGGCGCAATCCGAAGATGAAGATCGACTCCGATTTTCTGGTCTATTATCCCGAAGACGCCTATGAGACGACCAACCGGATCGCCGAACACGCCGTCGAGGCCGAACGCCTGCGCAGTTTCATCCGCTGTTACGACACGATCCGTCCTGCCCACGAAGAACTGCCCTACGGCTATGGCAAGGAGGGATTCAAGGCGCCCAAGGAGTGGCGCGTAACCAAACCCTGATCTTAAAAACAGAACCGATATGAAAAAATTCATTCTCTGCGCCGCGGCCGCCTTTATGCTGTTTCCCGCGCCCCGCGCCGCAGCCCAGAGCCGCAAGGCGAAACTGGCGGCTGTCGAAGCCCACCGGCAGGCCGTCCATATCAAGACCGACGGCTGGATCCGCGATCCCTACATCATTCTCGGACCCGACGGCATGTACTACCTGACCGGCACCACGCCCCGTCCGGGCGACCCGCGGGAGAAGTCCGACAAATACAACACCGGTCTGGGCGACGCTTCGATCGTCGGCCCTGCGGTTCAGTTGTGGCGCAGTCCCGATCTGGTGGACTGGGAGTACCTCGGAACGCCCTATACGCTCGACGACGCTTCGTCTTGGGCCAAGGAGCGCAACAAATCCCCGATGCGGCTGATCTGGGCGCCGGAACTGCACTGGGACGCCGATAACGGGCGCTGGATGCTGGTGCACTGTCCCCGCAACGTGAGCTGTCTGGCCGTGACCCGAGGAGCCGACATCCGCGGTCCGTGGACGCATCCCGCTCCCAAAGCCTTCTACCAGAAACACGATCCCTCGCTCTTCCGCGACGACGACGGCACTTGGTACTTCCTCTTCGCCAACACGAAAATCGCTCCCGTCAAGTCCGATTTCAGCGGACTGGCCGCCGAACCGGTGCGGATCGATCCGTCGAACCGGGTGATCGGCCACGAGGGGGCCACGATGCGTAAAATCGGGAACAAATACGTGCATTTCGGCACGGCGTGGTCCACCGACAAAGGCCGCCACGGCTCCTACAACCTTTATTACTGTACTTCCGACAAATCGACCGGTCCCTACTCCGAGCGCCGTTTCGCGGGGCGTTTCCTCGGTCACGGCACTCCGTTTCAGGACAAGGCGGGCAACTGGTGGTGTACGGCGTTCTTCAACGGCAACGTGCCGCCGCTGGACAGCCGCGGCATCCAGACCCGCGATCTGAGCGAAGACGCCCAGACCATCAATCCGCAGGGCGTAACCATCGTTCCGCTCGAAGTGAAAGTGCTCGACGACGGCGACGTCCGTATCCGGGCCGTCGATCCGCGTTACGGCACTCCGGGACCCGACGAAGTGCAGCAATTCGACTGAACGGAATTTTCCGTCTCTGCATTCCCGTCTGCGAATTGTCCTCCGGGGCGGTTCGCAGCTTTTTTCTGCAACGAACCGGTTCAATGCGGTCTGGTTTTATTCCATATTTTTATTACTTTTGTCCGGACTTTCCTGCTGACCTATGAAATCAAAAGATATCTTTACCTTCCGCGACGCCGAGAAACAGGCCGGCCCCGTGGCTTTTTCGACGATGCTCAAACCGGCCGGTTCGGCCTGTAAGCTCGACTGCCACTACTGCTACTACCTCGACAAGGCGGTGCAGTACGGCGGACGGCAGGCCGTGATGAGCGACGAACTGCTGGAACTTTACGTCAAACAATATATCGAGGCCAACGAGGTCGATACCGTCCAGTTCTGCTGGCACGGCGGCGAACCGCTGCTGCTGGGCGTCGGCTTCTACCGCCGGGCCATGGAGCTGCAGCAGAAATACGCCGACGGCAAACGCATCGAAAATATCCTTCAGACCAACGGCACGCTGGTCGATGAAGCGTGGTGCGACCTGTTTGCATCCAACAATTTTCTGGTGGGCGTCTCGCTCGACGGTCCCGAAGACATCCACGACGCTTTCCGCCTTACCAAAGGCGGCAAGCCGACCTTCGCGCGCGTCATGGAGACCGTGCGGATGTTCGAGCGCAGCGGCGTGGAATTCAATACGCTGAGCGTGGTGAACCGCCGCTGCGAAGGCCGCGGCGCCGAGATCTACCGCTTCTTCCGCGACACGGTCCACAGCAAATACATGCAGTTCCTGCCCGCCGTGGAGCATGTCGTCGATAAACCGGGCTTCCACCGTCCGCTAATCGTCTCCCCCGACCGCGAAGGTGCGCGGCTGGCCGAATGGTCCGTCACGGCCGAAGGCTACGGGCGTTTCCTGTGCGACGTTTTCGACCAGTGGGTCGTGGGCGACGTGGGACGCTATTACGTCCAGATGTTCGACGCCTCGCTGGCCCAGTGGTGCGGCGTGCAGCCGGGCGTCTGCTCGATGGGCGAGACGTGCGGCGATGCGCTGGTCGTCGAGCACAACGGCGACGTCTACTCCTGCGACCACTTCGTCTATCCCGAATACAAACTGGGCAATATCGCCCAGACGCCGTTGGATAAGATTTACCGTACGGCCAAACGCCGCGAATTCGGACTCAACAAGCGCAACACGCTGCCCTCGGAATGCCTGCGCTGCAAATTCTACTTCGCCTGCCGGGGCGAATGTCCCAAGCACCGCTTCGACCGCGGCGCCGACGGAAGTCCCAAAAACTCGCTCTGCGAAGGGCTGAAAATCTACTTCCGCCACGTGGAACCCTACATGGAATACATGCGCGACCTGCTTTCGAAACAGCAGGCTCCGGCGTGGGTCATGCCCTTCGCCCGCAAACGCATGGGGCTGGAATAACCCTGCCCGGCATACGAATACGCCTGCATCCTTCTCCGGGTGCAGGCTTATTTGTGTCCGGCGGACGCCGCCCTATTCGGGTTTTGTCCGGTAAGTGGTCGTCTTATCGGTTTTTCCGGAGACGGCCTCATCCGGCGAAGGGGTTGCCGTGCCTTTCAGTCCGCTTTTTTCCGGCCGTTTTTTCCGGAATACCCCCAGCAGCAGCAGCGCCGCCAGCGTGATGACCGCCACCACGCGCAGGGCGTCCGTGACCCCTTCGACGTAGGTCTGCGCCGCGGAGATGGTCTCGTGTGCGGCGTGGTAGGAGGTCCGTGCCGAGAAGATCACCGTCAGGAGGGCGATTCCGATGCTCCCGGCCAGCTGTTTGATGCTGTTCGAAATGCCGGCCGCCGCGGCCATGTCCTGCTGGGTGAGATTCTTGAGCGAGAAGAGGTTGAGCGGCGCGAACGTGAGTCCCATGCCGAAGCCGCGCAGATAGAGTATGAAGAGAATGTGCCCGTGCGTGGTGTGGAGGGTGAACCGGCTGGCGAGCCAGAAACTCAGCGCCATGACCAGAATGCCCGCCGCGCTCAGCAGCAGCGGTCTGACGTAGCGGGTCAGATAGCCCGAAACGGCCGAGAGCACGCCCTGAATCACACCCACGGGCAGAAACATGCTTCCCGCCGCCAGCGCCGTATACCCCAGCCCCCGCTGCATGTAGAGCGGCAGCAGGTAGGTGCCGCCGAGCATGCCGACGGCGAAGAGCGTCAGCACGGCCATCGAAATTCCGAAATTGCGCTCCGCGAGCAGCCGGATTTGCAGCAGCGGCGCGGGATTGCGCAGTTCCGCGGCGATGAACCACGCCAGCGCTGCCCCCGCGACGATGAAACAGCCGATCACCTCGGGCGCGCTCCAGCCGCCGGGATTCGACGGCGAATTGCCCCGCGCCAGCGCGTAGATCGCCAGCGGCATGAAGAGCACGATGGCCGCGAACCCCTGCCAGTCGAACGGGCTGCGCGTCTGGTCCTTCCACTCCTTCTGGACGAATGCCGCGAGCAGGATGGCCAGCAGCCCCACCGGCACGTTTACGTCGAATATCCTGTGCCAGCTGTACGCATCGACCAGATAGCCGCCCAGCAGCGGCCCGAACGAGATCGAAGCCGCCGCGGCCATCGACCACAGACCCAGCGCCAGACCACGCTCTTCGGGTTTGAATTCGCGTGTCACGATCGCCAGTCCCAGCGCTTGGATAATGCCGCTTCCTACGCCCTGCAAGGCCCGCGCCCCGATCAGGAACGGGTCGCTCGAAGCCTTGCCGCAGAGCCACGAGCCGAGCGTGAACAGCACCAGTCCGAGGATATAGACACGTTTGTTGCCGAACCGGTCCGCAAACCACCCCGCCGAAGGGAGCATGATCGTCATCGTAATCATGTAGGCCGTGATGACCCACTCGGCCGACGAGATGCCGATGCCGAACGCCGACATGATCGCCGGCAGTCCGACGTTCACCACCGTCACGTCCAGTACGGCCATGAACGTTCCGAGCATGATCATGCCCAGAATCCACCATATGTAGCCGCTGCACCGTCGTATGAGTTCGCGCACGTTTGCCATCGCGCGGCAATGCGTCAAAAAAAATGCCACCCTGCGGCAGCGGAC
>JAJPZH010000060.1 GCA_021204515.1 Alistipes sp.
CCCCGCATCCCCGCCGGGTGTGCGTAGGGGCGTTTTCGTGCAAAAACGGGATATTTCTTGCATATTCTGAAATTCCTTCGTATCTTTGCACTCCCGTCTGTAACGCGGGAAAATGTGGAAAGATTTGACTGATTGCAACCACAATAAAAAATCGCTAAAACAGCTTATTTTTTATTCCAACAGCCAATTTTTCCCATTTTATACGTTTTATTTTTTATTAACCGAGAGCGGCTTTCCGCATGCCGGCACTCCGGCCGGAGGCGCGGTCTCATAATTAAATGTATAACATGGGTTTTTTGTTTACATCGGAATCGGTGTCCGAAGGACACCCCGATAAAGTTTCAGATCAGATTTCGGACGCCATTCTCGACGAATTCCTGCGCCGTGACGCCAACTCGAAGGTCGCCTGCGAGACGCTTTGCACCACGGGACTGGTGGTCGTGGCGGGCGAGGTGCGCTCCGAAGCCTACGTCGATGTACAGGGCGTGGCGCGCCGCGTGATCGACCGCATCGGCTATACCAAGAGCGAATACCGGTTCGACTGCAACTCGTGCGGCATTCTGTCGGCCATCCACGAGCAGTCGCCCGACATCAATCAGGGCGTCGTGCGCGCCGAGGAGGACGAACAGGGCGCGGGCGATCAGGGCATCATGTTCGGCTATGCCTGCAACGAGACCCGCGAGATGATGCCGGCGACGCTGATCCTCTCGCACGTGATCCTCAAGGAGCTGGCCGTCATCCGCCGCGAAGGGAAGGTGATGACCTACCTGCGTCCCGATTCCAAGTCGCAGGTGACCGTCGAGTACGACGAGAAGACCAACCGCCCGCTGCGCGTGCATACCATCGTGGTTTCGACCCAGCACGATGAATTCATCCTGCCGGGCGACGGGCTGACGGAGAAGGAGGCCGAGGAGCGGATGCAGGCCGCGATCCGCGAGGACGTGCGCACGATCCTCATTCCGCGCGTCAAGGCGCGTCTGGAGCGCGCCGGCGACAAGCTGGCCGGGCTGATCGGCGACGACTATATCCTGCATGTCAATCCTACGGGCAAGTTCGTGATCGGCGGCCCTCACGGGGACACCGGGCTTACGGGCCGCAAGATCATCGTCGATACCTACGGCGGCCGCGGCGCGCACGGCGGCGGCGCCTTTTCGGGCAAGGACTCCTCGAAGGTGGACCGCTCGGCGGCCTACGCCGCCCGCCATATCGCCAAGAATCTGGTCGCCGCGGGCGTCGCCGACGAAGTGCTGGTCGAGCTGTCGTACGCCATCGGCATCGCGCAGCCGCTGTCGATCTATGTCGATACCTACCGCTCGCCGCGCCCCGCAGCGCTGGAGGGCATGACCGACGGCGAGATCGCACGCCGCATCGGCAAGCTTTTCGACCTGCGTCCCGCCGCCATCGTCCGCCGTTTCGGACTGAAGAACCCGATCTTCGAGGCCACGGCTTCCTACGGACACTTCGGCAACCGTCCCTATACGGAGCGGGTGAAGGTCTGGGAGAACGGCCGCGAAACCGAGCGCGAGATCGAGTTCTTCGGCTGGGAGAAGCTCGACGCCGTGGAGCTGATTCGCAAAGAGTTCGGATTGTAACGGTCCGGGTCGTTCGAAATCGGGATGTCCGTCGCGGGTATCCCGATTTTTGTGTGTACGGGCATACTAACCGGACGTCTTCGTTCGTTTGTCCTACAAATTATGATAAAACTTAGGAAACTTATGGTATAAATTGCCTCCGATTAATTGAACTTAAACACTTGTTATCGAATTATGAAAAAGGCATTTTTGATTTTAGGAGCAGTCGCCGTATCTGCCGCCGCGGGCGGACTTACGGCATGGGCAGTAGCCGGGAACCGCGAAGGTTCCGTACAATATATCGAGCGCGAGGTGGAACGCACGCCCGCGCTGGGGACGCAGTTCACCTCGTATCAGGCCGAGCAGTACCCCGACCTGACGTATGCCGCCGAGAATGCGGTGAAGGCCGTGGTCAATATCGAAGCCGTGCAGCAGGTCGAGATGCCGCGCCGCCGGGGGTACGATCCCTTTCTGGAGTTCTTCGGCATCCCGCAGGGGTATGACGAGGGACCGCAGTTCCGCGAACAGCGCGCCGGAGGTTCGGGCGTCATCATCTCGGCCGACGGTTACGTGGTGACCAACAATCACGTCGTGGACGGGGCTTCGAAACTCCGCGTGAAACTCAACGACGGCCGTTCGTTCGACGCCAAGCTGATCGGCAAGGACTCGGCCACGGACCTCGCGCTGCTGAAGATCGAGGCTTCGGACCTGCCGACGCTGGCTTTCGGATCGTCCGATGCGCTGCGTCTGGGCGAGTGGGTGCTGGCGATCGGTTCGCCCTTCGACCTGCAATCGACCATTACGGCGGGTATCGTGAGCGCCAAGGCGCGTAATCTGGGGGTCATTCCCAACGATTTCCGCATCGAGGCGTTCATTCAGACCGACGCGGCCGTGAACCCCGGCAATTCGGGCGGCGCGCTGGTCAACACGCACGGCGAGCTGGTGGGCATCAACACCCTCATCAAGTCGCAGACGGGCAGCTATATCGGTTATTCGTTCGCCATTCCCGAGTCGATCGTGCGCAAGGTGGTCGTGGACCTCAAGGAGTTCGGCATCGTGCAGCGCGCACTGCTCGGCATCCGTTTTGCGATTGTCGATCAGGATTTTATCGACCGTGAAGGCAAGGATCTGGGCATCACCGAGCTGGGCGGCGCCTATGTCGCCAGCGTCGTCGAGGGCGGTTCGGCTTCGGAGGCCGGCGTCCGCAAGGGAGACATTATTCTGGACATCGACGGGGTGAAAATCAACGACAATGCGACCCTTTCCGAGCAGATCGGACGCCGCCGACCCAACGATAAGGTCAAATTATCGGTAAAAAGAGACGGCGCAGTGAAACAAATCGAGGTTACTTTGCGTAATAAAGCAGGTAAAACGGAATTAATGACCAAAGAGGATGTCGATGTCGTCGAGGTTCTCGGCGGTAAGTTCGCCGATGCGGGCACCAAACTCTGCCGTGAGCTCGATATCAAGGGCGGCGTGCAGGTGGTCGGCATCAAGGCCGACGGAATTCTGGCCCGTGCCCGTGTCAAACAGGGATTTGTGATTACCCACATCAACGACCGTCCGGTCTATTCGGTTGCGGACATGCAGCGTATGGACGAGAAGGTCCGTTCGATCGACGGGATTTATCCCAACGGCCGCGCTGCAAGCTATATGCTCGTGGAGTAGTGCGGCCCGGGCGGGTTGTAATGTAGAAATTTTTTTAGGAAGGTTAATAGATATATGCGTCAATTAAAGATTACAAAATCCATCACCAACCGCGAGAGCGCTTCGCTGGACAAATACCTGCAGGAAATCGGCAAGGAGGAGCTTATCACGGTCGAAGAGGAGGTGGAACTCGCCCAACGAATCAAGAAAGGTGATCAGGAAGCCCTCGAAAAGCTGACCAAAGCCAACCTGCGTTTCGTGGTTTCCGTCGCCAAGCAATACCAGAATCAGGGACTCAGCCTCCCCGACCTGATCAACGAAGGCAACCTCGGTCTGATCAAGGCCGCCGAGAAGTTCGACGAGACCCGCGGTTTCAAGTTCATCTCGTACGCCGTGTGGTGGATCCGTCAGTCGATCCTGCAGGCATTGGCCGAACAGTCGCGCATCGTGCGTCTGCCGCTCAATCAGGTCGGCTCGCTCAACAAGATCAACAAGGCGTTCGCCCGCTTCGAGCAGGAGCACGAGCGGACCCCGTCGCCCGAGGAGCTGGCCACGGAGCTGGAACTCCCCAAGGAGAAGGTCACCGACACGCTGCGCGTGGCAGGCCGCCACGTCTCGGTGGACGCCCCGTTCGCCGACGGCGAGGACAACTCGCTGCTGGACGTGCTGGTCAATCCCGATTCGCCCAACGCCGACCGCGGACTTATCAACGAGTCGCTCTCGACCGAGGTGGACCGCGCATTGGAAACCCTCACGGACCGCGAACGCGACATCATCAAGTACTTCTTCGGCATCGGCATTTCGGAGATGACCCTCGAAGAGATCGGTGAGAAGTTCGACCTGACGCGCGAGCGCGTGCGCCAGATCAAGGAGAAGGCGATCCGCCGCCTGCGCCACTCGTCGCGCAGCAAACTGCTGAAATCGTATCTGGGCTGACACGCCCGGACGACATACTCGGCCCGGTCGGGTCGCGTGCATGGAAAAGCCGTCAGAAATGACGGCTTTTTTTTGTGCGGTTTAGCGGCGCTGCCTGCCGTCTGCGCTTCGGTTGCGGCGGTGGTATCGGTGTGGCGGTGTGTGCTTCGGTTTCGAGGCGAATGTCGGTGCGGCGGTGTGCGCTTCGGGTCCGTCTTTACAGCAGCAGCCCGATCGAGAGCAGTATTCCGAAGAGCAGAATGTTGCGCGATGTGGCGCCGAGGATGGCGTTCAGCTCCCGGCCGCGGTGGATGCGCACCATGCGCCGCCAGGTCGCAGCGTGCGGCGCGAGGTAGAGCAGGGGAAGCAGCGCCGCTCCTATGCGGCCGTCGTAAAGTAATGCAAGACAGAGCAGGGCGGCCGCGAATCCCAATGTAAGGTAAAGCCCGCTGCCGGCCCGTGCGCCCAGCCGGACGACGAGCGTGCGCTTGCCGTTGCGGGCGTCCTGCTCGCGGTCGCGGTAGTTGTTTACCATCAGCAGCGTGTCGATCGTCACTCCGCAGGCCGCCGATACGACGCCCGCCTGCCATGTCCAGCCGCCGCTGAGGACGTAATAGGTACAGCCGACGGGGACGAATCCGAAGAAGACCAGCACCAGCAGGTCGCCCCAGCCGTGGTAGGCCAGCGGATAGGGTCCCGCCGTGTAGAGGAATGCGAACACGACGCACAGCGCGCCGACGGCGATCAGCCACCAGCCGCCGTAAAAGAGCAGTCCGCAGCCCGTGATGCAGGCGGCCGCGGTCGTCGCGGCGATCCCCCGCCGCATGGCGCGGGGCGTGATCCAGCCCTGCGCGCAGGCCCGTTCGGGTCCCAGCCGGTCTTTGCCGTCGGAGCCTTTGAGGTAATCCCAGAGGTCGTTGATGAGGTTGGCGTCGATCTGCATCAGGAAGGCGAACAGCAGGCACAGCACTGCAGGCAGCAGACTGAAACTGCCGTCCGAAGCGGCTAAGGCGCCGCCCAGCATCACCGGCACGGCGGCTCCCGTCAGCGTCTTGGGGCGTGCCGCGAGCACCCATGCCCGCAGCGAGTCGGTGCGTACCTGTGTTTTCATAGCGCTTCTCTCCATTGCGGAATTGCTGATCGGCGATTTCCTCCCTTCCTCCCTCTGGCGGGCCGGTTTTACCACACGATCGGCTCCTTGCCGATGCTGCGCAGGTATTCGTTGGCGCGCGAGAAGTGGCGGCAGCCGAAGAACCCGCGGTAGACCGAGAGCGGCGAGGGGTGTACGATCTTGAGAATGAGATTCCGCTGCGGATCGGCGATGGCGCCTTTCTTCTGGGCATAGCTGCCCCAGAGCATGTAGACGATGCCCTGTTTGTGTTCGGAGATCGCGCGTACCACGGCGTCGGTGAAGGTCTCCCAGCCGCGGCCCGCATGCGACGCCGCTTCGTGCGCGCGTACGGTCAGCACGGCGTTCAGCAGCAGTACGCCCTGCTCGGCCCAGCGGTCGAGATTGCCCGTCGCAGGGATGGGCGTCCCGGTGTCGTCGGAGACCTCCTTGAAGATGTTCTGCAGCGAAGGCGGGAAAGGTACTCCGTCGCCTACCGAGAAGCAGAGTCCGTTGGCCTGTCCGGGACCGTGGTAGGGGTCCTGACCGATGACGACGACTTTCAGCTTGTCGAACGGGCATTTGTCGAAGGCGCGGAAGATGTTGCTGCCGCGCGGGTAGATACGCCGCGTGGCGTATTCCTGCCGTACGAACTGCGTGAGGTCGGCGAAGTAGGGTTTTTCGAATTCGGGAGCGAGCAGCTCTTTCCAGTCGGGGGCGATCTTTACATCCATGTTACAAGGTCGTTAAAGTGGTGTAAATGTAGTAAAAAGTCGGCAAATTCCCGCTATTTTTGCTCCCGATATGAAGAAAGGATTTTTGTTTTTCGCGCTTTGCCTGCTGACTGCGGTGCGCGCGGATGCGGAAAAACCCGCCGAAGGGATCCGCAACTTGATTTATATGATCGGCGACGGCATGGGGCTGGCGCAGGTTTCGATGCTGATGATCGAGGGCGGTTACGCTCCGACGGCATTCGACCGGGCGCAGGGCGTGGCGCTGATTCAGACCCGCTCGGCCAACAACCGGGTGACGGACTCCGCCGCGGCTTCCACGGCGCTTGCGACGGGTGTCAGGACCGATAACGGAACGCTGGGGCAGACTCCCGATGGACGTCCGCTGGTGTCGATGATGACACGGGCTTCGGAGCGGGGAATGCCTACCGGGATCGCCGTGACCTGCTATCTCCAGCATGCCACGCCTGCGGCGTTCTATGCCCATGCCGCAGACCGTGACGATAATGAGACGATTACCCGTGACCTGCTGGCAAGCGGCGTCGATGTGCTGTTCGGGGGCGGCCGCAAATGGCTTGCGGAGGAGTGCTCCGAGGGCGGTACCTATTTCGACGCCTTTCGCCGGCGCGGGTATTTTCTTGCCGATGCGCTCTGCGGGACCGATACGCTCTGTGCGGGGCGGCTGCTGTGCGCTGTGGCCGACGAACATCTGCCGCCTGCCGGCGTGCGGGGCGATTTCCTGCCCCGGGCGACCTGCAAGGCGCTGGAAATCCTTGCGAACGATGCCGCTGCGGGCGATACGGGATTCATGCTTCTGGTCGAGGGTTCGCTGATCGACAAGGCGGGACATGCCAACGACCGGCAGTGGATGCTCGACGAAATGCGCGACTTCGAACGGGCCGTGGCTGCGGCGATGGATTTTGCCGACCGGACGCCGGGAACTTTGGTCGTCGTGGTCGCCGACCATGAGACGGGCGGACTTTCGATTCCGGGCGACGAAGAGGATTTCACGCGCGCCGAGAGCGGCCTGCATTACGATTTCAGCACCACGACCCACAGTGCGACGCTCGTTCCGGCCTATTTTTACGGCACGGGCGCCGACCGCATCGGCGGCGTGATGGACAATACCGAACTGGCCCGGCGGATCATGGCGCTGCTCGGACTCGGCGGCTGACGGCCCGGGAGGGGGAGTCGTGCCGCAGCCGGAATTCCGGCTGCGGCTTTTGTTTATTTGCGGGATTGTACTACCTTTGTCTTCGCTGCGGTTTCCCGGTCCCTTTGCGGTCGCCGGGAATTAAAAGGGAATACCGTGAGAATCGGTAACAATTCCCGTTGCTGTGTGCCCGGCTTTCTTGGCTGAAAGTTGTTTCCGGCATTCTTGGCCACTGGTCCTCCGCGGACCGGGAAGGCGCCGGAGAGAAGGGCGAGTCAGAAGACCTGCCGCTGCGATTATACGGATTTCGCTTCTACGGTGAATTGAGCAGGTCCCGGGTCATTTTCAACGTAACGGATTCAGTGTGTCGAAAACAACCTCGGATGCCGGACTGCGTGCGCTTTGGTGCGTGCGCGTCGGGAGTATGCCTTTCATCTTTGCGGTCCGCCGGAACGGAACACGGTTAAACCAAAAATGGATAAAAGATGAAAAAACTGATCTTAGGATGTTTGCTGGCCCTGTTTGCATCGGGCTGTAACGACAACGAACCGGAACAGCAGCCGGTCGAACTGAAAATCTCGTTCGCCGAGGACAATCCCGCCCGATTTACGGTCGGGGAGCAGAAGCGGCTCGCCTTTACGGTGACGGGCAACGATCTGGAAGGGCTGACCTTCGCCGCCGAACCGACTACCCCCCCCCTCACGGGCTGGACGGTTACTGTCTCCGCCGGGCGCGAGGGAGACGCTTATGAGGGTGCGCTCGATGTGACGGCGCCCGCAGTACCCTCGGAAACGGTCGTGACGCTTACCGTCACCGACCGCAACGGCAAGCCGTGGAGTGCGGCCACGCCGACATTGACGGCTGATGAAGCGCCTGTGACGGCCATCGACCTGAGCCGGGACGGAACCGCCAACTGCTATATCGTCAGCGAGGCCGGCGATTATATGTTCGACGCTACGGTGCGCGGCAACGGCAGCGGCGACGAAGCCGCGATCACGCTTGCCGACGGCATGAAGGCCGACTGGCTTTGGGTGACCAAAGGACTGGAGCAGGAGATTTCGGCCGTTTCGCTCGACGCCGGAAAAGGCCGCATCTTCTTTACGGCGGCAGGCGCCGCGAAGGGCAATGCCGTGATCGCACTGACGGATGCTGCGGGTGAAATCGTGTGGAGCTGGCACCTCTGGTTCACGCCGGAGCCTCGGATGGTGGCCTATGCCAACGGGCGCGTGTTGCTGGACCGTTCGCTGGGAGCCGTCGGCACGACGCCCGGATCGGCCGAGGCTTACGGACTCTATTACCAGTGGGGCCGCAAGGACCCCTTCTGCGGCGGTACGGCCACCGAGACCTTGGCGACTGCCTTTGAGCAGGCGGCGGAAAATTCGGTCGTCAATCCGGCCTTTGCCGATACGCATGCGTGGAAGCAGGAGAGCGGGGCGGCCGTTTCGACGCTGGAATACGCCGCGGCGCATCCGCTTTCGTTCCTTTCGAACAAGGGTACGACCGGAGTTTACGACTGGCTGGCCAAGCCCCGCACCGATTTGTGGAATACCGCGAAAACCTGCTACGATCCGTGTCCCGTGGGGTATAAGGTGCCCGACCGCGATACGTGGGACGATTTTGCGGACGAGCAGGACCGCTATGTGGACGGAACCTCGGAATGGGATGGAGAGAAGTACGGCATGACCTACATTTTCGGCGATCTGAGGGACTGGTACCCGACGTCGGGTTACCGTAACCGCGACAAGGGCAATCTCGCCGGCCTCGCTACGACCCGTACGGGGCATTACTGGTCCAACTATCGTTCGGGAAACACGATCTCCTGTTTCTATATTTCGAAAAAGCTCAGTTCGGGCAAACTGCTCCAGCCGCAGTCTTCTTCGAAATCCGATGCGGCATACGGCTATAACGTCCGTTGTTGCAGGGAGTAATCCGGAGCGGCGGAAGCGCGGGCGTTTCGGGATGAGACTGAAACGGCAGCAGTGGGGCGGTCAGGCGGTATCTGACTGCCCCCCCCCTCCCGGCCCGATAAAAACGGCGTCCACTGAACTCAGGGTGGACGCCGTTTCCGCTTATGGTCGGTTCTGTTGTTTTGGGAATCCGGGGCAGATGCTGAGGCTGCCGGAGAGGGCCTTGAAGATCCGAAGCGGATGCCGGTCCGCCGGAGCTTGGCTTGGGAAAAGCAGGCCGGGCGGCCGATCCGTAGGGCCGGTTGATTCGGGAAATCCGTGCGGTCGGTTTGGGGAATCCGGGGTATGGCGTCGCGCGGTCTGCTTGGTCGCAGCCGGTTGAAAAACTACTTTCCGGACTCCGGGGCCGGTGTGTCGGACGCTTTCGTGAGCCGGAAGTCTACGGGAAGCGTATATTTCACGCGCACGACCTGTCCGCGCTGTTCGCCGGGCTTCCATTTGGGCGAAGAGGCGATGACGCGGCGGGCCTCCTCCCAGAGCGATGCGTCGGGCGATTGGAGTTTTTCGATGTCGCTCACCGAGCCGTCCTTCTCGACGACGAACGTCAGCACGACGCGCCCTCCGATCCCCTTGTTCAGCGCTTCGACCGGGTATTTCACGTTTTTCTGCACCCATGCCCGGAAGTTGCCGAGATCGCCGTACGGGACGGCGGGATCGTCGGTCGGGAAGAGGGGCATCGTTTCGGTGACAAGGAACGCCTCCTCCCTTTCGGGATTGCCGCCTCTGACCGTGATGGCGTTTTCGCCGGTTTGTTCGGCAATATCCGTCGCTTCGTGCTTTGCGGGCGTCGCCGGTTCGATATCCTCAGCTCCTGCGGGGAACGTTGGCACGGCACGGCCCTCCTGTCCGGTTGCGGTGCCTTTTGGGGCGCCGAGCGCCTGCACGGGCGCTTCTTCGACGGGCTGTTCGTTTTCGTCCGGCACTGTGAGCGCCCTCTTGCAGGTCTTGTCCTGATTCTCCGTTGCGTCGGCCGCGGCCCGTATGTCGGTCGGCTCTTGGGTCGCTGCGGTTGCGGTCGCCGGAGCGACGGTCGCCGCTGCGCGCGCGGTGAAACCGAATGCGCACAATAGTCCTATCACGGCGGGCAGCGTACCCGCCAGCCGCAGTAGGCCGTGCCTGCTCTTTGTCTGCATGGTCATCATTTTGAAGCGTTTTTTAGTCAGGGAGTTGCGCAGCCCGTTGGCTATTTCCGGACTATAACCGAAAAGCTGCCTGAAAATGGTTTGCATATATTCGGCGCGGTCGTAACCGCTGCTCAGCACGTCGTTGTCGGCTTCGAACTCTTCGGTCTCGGTCAGCCGCCGCGCGGCGATCCACACGAAGGGATTCCACCACAGAAGGGCCTTCATCAGCTCCATCAGGATACGTTCGATGGAGTGGCGGTGGGCGATATGGCTCGACTCGTGGGCCAGAATGGCCGCCAGCTCCCCGGCGGGCGTTTTGTCCCAGATGTAAATGGTGCGCAGGAAGGAGAACGAAGCGATTTCCTGCCGCGTGCGGACGAGCGTGTAGCCGTCTGCCCGGGAGACTTCGGCTCCGCGGCGCAGGCGGCGGATGCGGATGACCTGCCATACCATGACGCCGGCGATTAGCGCGGCTCCCAGCAGATAAAGCCCCAGACAGAGACTTTCGGGCGTTACGGCGAATCCGCCGCCCTCGTCGGGAAGTACTTCGCCCATCCGGCCGGGGACGGCGGGAGCCGTGACTGCGGCTATGACGATCCGGCCCGGCCATACGGGAATCCGCAGCAGCGGAATCAGGGCCGCGGCGAAGGTCGTCAGGAGCAGGTAGAGCCGGCACCAGCGGAACTTCACCCGGCGTTCGAGCAGGATAGCGTAGGCCGCCAGCAGGACTCCGCTGCAGGCGAGCACTTCGAGTATATAGATGATTACGGGTTTCATTTTAAGGGACTTGACTGATCGTGTGCTTGTGTTTCGGCAGCCGGCCGCATGCCGTCCTGCGGCGGACCGGGGACCTGCCCCTTGCCGCGGGCCGCGCGGTCCGGCAGGAGGATGGGCAGAAGCCGTTTCATGGCGCGTTATTTTTTTGCGTTCCGCATGATTTCGAGAATCTCGTCCATCTCCTTGACCGAAATCTCTTCGTTGCGCGAGAAAAACGACACCATCCGGGCCAGCGAGCCGTCGAAATAGGAGGTAAGCACCGACGACATGACTCCGCGGGCGTACTGCTCGCGGCCGACGAGCGGGTAGTAGCGGTGGCTTTTGCCTTCGGGTGTGTGCCCCACGAAGCCTTTGTTCTCCAGAATCTTGAGGAAGGTGGCGACGGTCGTGTACTTGGGCCGGGGTTCCTCGGTCTGGGCGATGATCTCGTTGACCACCGCATCTCCCAGACGCCAGAGTATCTGCATGATCTCCTCTTCGCCGCGGGTGAGTTCCGTTGATTTTTTCTCCATGGTAAAAAGCGCTTTTTTCAGGTTCCTGTGCAAGTTTACTACTAATTTTTTAGATATGCAAGGATTACTTCTAAAAAATTAGTAGATAAGGGCGGAAAAGTTTTTTACCTATGTTTATATGAAAGGAACAGGTGTGTGAAGGAAAAGCGGACCCACGGGCGGGTAACGGCTCAGAGGAGCTGCCGTTCCCGCTCGTTGTCCTTTTCCTCCTTTTCGTCCTCCTCCCAGTCGAACCACGGAAATTCGTGCCGTCCGGCCAGCGAAAAGCGGGTGTAGGTGATCGGAAGGCCCATTTCGAGGAATCGTTTCTCATAGGCCGTTTTGACCGAAAGCACTTCGTCGGCATACCCCGAACCGTAGATGTCGGGATTCGAAACCTCGCAGGGAAGGGAGTAGCGGCGGACGACCTCGTTCGTATAGCCGAACAGGTGTTTCGAGTCGGTTTTGAGGTTGATCCATCCATCGGGCTTCAACAGCCGGGCGTAGTATTCGAGGAACAGCGGCGAGGTGAGACGCTTCTTGGCCCGGCGGCTCTTGAGCTGCGGATCGGGGAAAGTGATCCAGATTTCGTCCACTTCGTTTTCGGCGAACAGGCCGTTGATGAACTCGATGCGCGTGCGGAGGAATCCCGCATTCGGGATTTTCCGCTCGGTGACGCTCTTCGCGCCGCGCCACATGCGGGCGCCCTTGATGTCGATGCCGATATAGTTGCGCGACGGGTCGTGTTCGGCCAGCGCCACGGTATATTCGCCCTTGCCGCAGCCCAGTTCCAGTACGATGGGGTTGTCGTTGCGGAAAAAGTCGCTGCGCCAGTGCCCCTTGAGGGGATGGTCGTTGCGGAATACCTCGTCGAATTCGGGTTGTACGAAACAGTCGAAAGTCAGGTTTTCGCGGAACCTGCGGAGCTTGTCTTTGCCCATTGTCTCTTATTGGCTTTTTACGATATGGATACCTACCGCTTCGACGCCTTCAACGGGGCGGCAGGGGGTGATTGTCAGGTGGTAGTCGCCCGTCCGGCCGAAAAGTACGCGGCGGCGGTAGGAGATGTCGGCTTCGCGCGAGATTGCGGCCGGAGTATGTGCCGGAGGTATGACCAGCATGAACGGCTCTTCGTGCTGGAGCGAGTCCGGCGTGCGTACCCGGATGCGGACGGTCAGCGTATCTTCCGCGAACCGGTCGTTACAGCGCAGGAACAGAGCGATGTCGCGGAGCGTCGTCGTGTCGGCATTGGCGAGGGTGATCGGGGCGGGATCGCTCCACGACGCCGAACTGACGTCGGTCGCAACGGCTCCGTGGGGCGAAACGCAGCCTGCGGCGAGAAATACCGCGGCGGCGGTCGCCGTGCGGCATACCGCACGCACCGGCCGTATCGTTCCCGGACCGATCAGGGCGGATATTGCGCGAAGCATTATTGCGGATGCGGAACCGAATGGACGCAGTGCCGTTCCGGAGAGTTTTAAGATCCCCGTATCGGCTGCGGGGCGTTGCTGTCCCGGAGTCGGAGCGGTGGTGCAGTTGTGTGTGCCGGATTTTCTCCGGGCCGGATTCGCAGTGGCACAACCCTGCGGGCAGTGTTCAGCCCGGGATTGGTTTGCGGCGTCGTACTCCTGCGGGCCGTGTTTTGTCCCGCACGGATTTACCTCCGTGCGATTCTGCCTGCCGGCGTCTGTCCCATATGGGTTTACGGCTTCGCAGCGTGCCGTTATGTCACCTGCCGTCCGTTTCACCGTTATTCGTTTGCGCCGCCGTTGTTGCTGTTGTTGCCGTTGCTATTGCCGCCGTTGTTGCCGTTGTTGCCGCCTTCGCCGCGCGGACGGTCGTTGTTCGGCCGGCGGCGGTTGCGGTTGTTGTTCCGGCCGCGGCTGTTGCCTTCGCGGCGTTCGGCGTCGTTGCCGTTGTTCGCATTTCCGTTGCGGGCTTCGTTGTTGTTGCCGTTGCGGGTGTCGCCGTTTTCGCCGTTCCGGTTTTCGCTGCCGGCGCTGCCTCTGCGGCCTCCGTTGTTGGCGTTGCGGTTTTCGCGGTTCTCTCCGTCACGGCGTTCGCCGTTGCTGCGGCGGTCCGGATTTCCGTTGCGGCCCTCGTTGTTGCGGCCTTCGCTGTTGCGGGAACGGTCGTTGCGCCGCGGGCGGCGGTCCTGAGGGCGGCCCTGCTGATCGGGCTGTTCCTGCTGGCCCGCAGCCTGCCGGCCGGATTCCTGCGAATCCGTTCCGTTCTGTCTGCCGCCTTTGCCGCGGCCCCGCTTGCTGCGGCGTTTGGCCTGATCGAAGCGGGTGATGCTGTCCTCTTCCGAACGATAGGTCGGCTCTTCGGCCGCCGGGGCGATGTCGTCGGCAAGTTGCAGCCGATCGACTTTCTTGCCGGCGCGGTTCAGTGAGACGATCTCCTTGACGCGCGCGATGGAGAGCGTGGTGACGTTGACCATGGCGTCCTTGCTCGACGAGAAGGTCATCGTGCCTGCCAGAATGTCGTTCTTGACCAGATAATATTCGCCGTCCATGGCCTGAAGCGGTTCGCGCAGGCGCGGGAACTCCTTGCGGGCATCGACGTAGGTGTCGTACTCGTACATCATGCAGCACTTGAGTTTCGAGCACTGTCCGGCCAGCTTCTGCGGGTTGAGCGAAATCTCCTGTACGCGGGCGGCTCCGGTCGTGACGCTCGAAAAACTCGACATCCACGATGCGCAGCACAACTCGCGTCCGCAGGCACCCAGACCGCCGATGCGTCCCGCTTCCTGCCGTGCGCCGATCTGCTTCATCTCGATACGTATGTGGAACCGTTCGGCGAAGACCTTGATCAGTTCGCGGAAGTCCACGCGCTCGTCGGCGATATAGTAGAAAATGGCCTTGATCTTGTCGCCCTGATACTCCACGTCGCCGATCTTCATGTTGAGTCCCATGTCTGCCGCGATCTGGCGCGACGCGATCATCGTTTCGTGTTCCAGTTCGATGGCCTCCTGCCACTTCTCGATGTCGTAGGGCTTGGCTTTGCGGTAAATCTTCTTGAATTCGCCGTTGAAGGGGTTGAATCCCGTGCGGCGCATCTGGCGCGCCACCAGATCGCCCGTGAGCGAGACGATGCCGATGTCGTGGCCGGGCGAAGCTTCGACCGCCACGATGTCGCCCCGTTTGAGCGGCAGGTTATTGACGTTCTGGTAGAATGCGCGGCGGGTGTTCTTGAAACGCACCTCGACGATGTCGGTCGGAAGGTTTTCGGGATATTCTTCGAGCCATGCGGTCTCGTGGAGTTTGAAACATCCGTCGCAGAGTTTGGCTTCGCACTCCGAGCCGCAGTTGCAGAAGGAGCAGCCGCGGCCTACTTCGGGTTTGAATGCTTTCGTATGTTGTTTTTCGGTATCCATGAAGGGTATAATTTGCGTAAAGATACGCAAAAATTCTGAATTTTTTAATTTTTAATTGCCGCTGAGGTACAGGCGGCGTACGCTGCGGCGTATGCGGAGGATCATCATCACGGCGGCGGCCGACAAACCGAACGAGAAGCCGAGGAAAAGTCCCGACGGACCCATGCCGAGCGTGAAGCCGAACAGGTAGCCCACGGGCAGGTTGAGCAGCCAGTAGGAGACGAAGGCGATCGGCATGATGATCTTCACGTCCTGAATGCCGCGCAGGATGCCTACCGAAACGTTCTGAATGCCGTCCGAAAGCTGGTACAGCGCAGCGAAGACCATCAGCTGCGAAGCGATGGCGATCACCTCGGCATTGGTGGTGAAGAAGGTCGGAATGACGTTGCGCATGGTGATAAAAATCAGCGCCGCGAAGGCGTTCCACGCCAGTACCAGATGATACGACGCCTTGGCCGCCAGCGACAGTTCGCCGATGTTGCGGGCGCCGTAGCAGTGCGACACGCGGATCGTGGTGGCGGCGCCGATCGACATGACGATCATGAAGGCGCAGTTGCCGATGGTGACGGCGATCTGGTTGGCGCTCATGGTCTCCTTGTTGAACCACCCCATCATAATTCCGGTGCCGACGAACGCCGACGCTTCGAGGAACATCTGCATCGAGATCGGAAGTCCCATGTGCAGCAGTTTTTTGACGGTGCCCCACGAGTAATTGCGGGGCGAGAATCCGTCGAGATAACCGCGGTAGCGGTCCCGGCTGTAGAAATAGCCGATCATCAGGATCGGAGCGATGATACGTGACAGCAGTGTGCCCAGACCCGCGCCCTCGGCGCCCATTTCGGGAAGTCCGAAGCGTCCGTAGATGAAGACCCAGTTGAATCCGATGTTGGCCAGATTGGCGACGATCGTCACGACCATTTCGACCTTGGTGTTGCCCACGCCTTCGAGGAATTGCTTGAAGGCGAAGAAAAGCATCACGAACGGCATGCTGAAGACCAGCATCCGGTAGTAGGGGACGGCTATGTCGACCACGTCGGCCGGTTGGCCGAGGTGGTACATGAGCGGGATGACCGCATATTGGACGGCCGCCATTGCGAATCCCAGCAGCGTGTAGAACAGGATGCCGTTCTGCAGCAGTCCTGCCGATTTCTCGCGGTCGCCCTGAGCATAGAGTTCGCCTACGAGGGGCGTCATGCCCAGCGCGATGCCGATGGCGGCGATGAAAAGGATGAAGAATACCGCTCCGCCGAACGATACGGCGGCCAGCGGCACGGGGTCGTCGCCGCCGTAGCGGCCGACCATCAGGTTGTCGGCTACCTGCGTGAGAATCTGGCCCAGCTGCGTCAGCACGACGGGCAGGGCCAGTTTCAGATTGGATTTGTATTGATCTTTATAGGTCGAAAAACGATACATTGCATTCCGGATTTAGGATGCAAAGATAGCTATTTCTGTCCGGATTGCAATTTCTGTCCTGTCCCGGTGCGAAAAATCCGCCCGGAAGGGACGGATTTTCAGTTTCAGCAGGGGAGGAGTAGCTCGATACAGCAGCCCTCGCCGTATTCGGGGCATACGTAGATTTCGCCGCCGAGCCGGGTGACGATCAGGCGGCAGAGGTAGAGTCCGATGCCCGAACCCGGTTTGAAGGGGTCCCCTTTGGTAAAGCGTTCGAATACCCACTCCCGTTTGTCGGGAGCGATGCCGATGCCCGTGTCGGCTATGCGGATGCGGAGTTTGCCGTTGAGGTCGTCCTTTTCGCAGGAGAGTGTGACGGAGCCTGCGGCGGTGAATTTGGCGGCGTTCTGCAGCAGGTTGTCGATCACGCGGGTCATGTAGAAGACGTTGGTCGGAATGACGCACGGCCTGTCACCCCCCCCTTGAAGATATACTCCACCTGCGGGTTATTCGCCTGCTGTTTCTGGTATTCCAGCCGTTCGGCGCACAGCAGGCCGATGTCGGTGTCGGTCTGCGGCAGGGGCGCTTCGGAGCTGACCAGACTCGACAGTTCGAGCATGTTTTCCAGCAGGGTGGTCAGCGCGGTCGTGCTGCTCCATATCTGTTTGCGGAATTCGCGCCGGGCTTCGGCGTCGTGGCCGCCTTCGAGCAGCAGGTCCGAAAAGCCGTTGATGGCGTTGAGCGGCGTGCGGATTTCGTGGCACATGGAGTTGATGAAGGCCGTTTTCATCTTCTCGCTCTCCATGGCGC
>JAJPZH010000268.1 GCA_021204515.1 Alistipes sp.
GCCGAATGGGGGATTCGATCCCTGCGAAAAAGCGGCCCGCTCTGCGGGCCGCTTTTTCGTACAACGGACCGCCCGCCCGGTAAGGGCGGTCTGTTCATTGCATCCGGACCGGTTTCCAATCCGGACAGACTTCTGTGTTCGCAGCCGCTTCGGAGTAGCTACTCGCGGAAAACTTATGATAGACGCCGCCCACTCCGACACAGGGTCCCGTATGCACGAATACCGCATAACGGCCTCCGACAACCGTCTTAACACCCACGGGACATACGAGTACAGAGCCTCCGGAACTCGTCAGGCATACGTCGCACCGCAGGTCCCCCGGACTCCGATTGGGTTTCGACAGCCGGATTTCGGCGTCGCTGTGCATATATTTTGTTACGGTCTTTTCCGATTTTGCGAATTTACCTCCCTACATCATCCGCCCGAAGGTCCTCCGACCGAAAAGGTAACGCAGCACCACCGAACCCCGGTAAATCTTGTCCGCCGCCGAACCTTTGCAGTTCTTCCGGATCGCCTTTCGCTTGCGGGACAAACCGCGGTGCCACCGCAGGAAGTCGCGGTATGCGCGGAACACCGCCCGGAAATTGTCGCTCCGCCCCTGCACCAGATAAGACAGGGCCGCCAGCAGGTCCAACGCAGGACGCACGACGGCGACTGCGACCCGCTGCACGGACGAAGAGCACTTGTAGAGCATCGCCAGATTATTGCGGTGGTTGTAGAAGACTTTGGTCGGCGAATCGGTCGTGAGCGTGCCGCCGCCGAGGTGGTAGACCCGGCTCTGTGGCACGACCCGCACCCGGTAACCGGCCAGCTGCATGCGCCAGCAGAGGTCGATCTCCTCCATGTGGGCGAAAAAATCGGCGTCGAAGCCTCCCAGCGCATGGAAAACATCGGCCCGGCAGCAGAACGCGGCGCCGCTGACCCAGAAAACGTCGCGGGCGTCGTCGTATTGCCCCCCGTCGGATTCGACCTGCTTCAGAATGCGGCCCCGGCAGAAAGGATAACCGAAAAAATCGATAAATCCGCCCGAAGCTCCGGCATATTCGAATTTCGTGCGGTCCGTCCACGAGATCAGCTTCGGGGAAACGACTGCCACATCAGGCTCACGTTCCAGCTCGTCGAGGATCGGAGCGAGCCACCCTTCGGGCGTCTCGACGTCTGAATTGAGCAGCAGATAATAGTCCGCTTCGACCTGCTCCAAGGCCCGGTTATATCCCCCGGCAAAACCGTAGTTGGCATCGAAGCGTAATACCCTGACGGAAGGAAATTCCGTTGCCAGCACCCCCAGCGAATCGTCCGTCGAGCCGTTGTCGGCGACCACTATCTCCACACCGGCGGGAGCCGCAGCGACGACACTGGGCAGGAAACGGCGCAGATGTTCCGCGCCGTTCCAGTTTAGTATGACTATCTTAGCGACCGGCATTTGTACGTTTGTGTTTCCAGCGGCGGTGCGACCACATCCAAAGTTCCGGGTGTTCGCTGATCATCGCTTCCAGCTTCCTAACGTAACGTTCCGTAATTTCGTATTCGGCGACCTGCTCCTTGCCGTCGTAAATCGGCTCGAACGACATCTGGTAGCGCCCCCGCTGCAGACGGTCCATCCTGACGAAATAGACCGGCAGGTTGCAGCGCAGCGCCAGCTTCTCCCCGCCGTCGAAAAAGATCGTATCCTGATTGAGGAAGCGGAACCAGCGGCTGTCGGGGCGGCGCGGCGGATTCTGATCGGCGATAAGTCCCATGACGAGGTTTTTGCCGTCCACGCCGCGTTCGCGGTTGCGCAGGTAGAAGCGCAGCGAATCCTTCATGGCCACGGTCATCGAATTTTCGTAGTTGCGCAAACGCTGGTAAAGCCGCTCCATGACTTTGCTGCGCAGGGGATGATACACCGCCACCAGCATCTGCGAGCGTTCGTAAAGCCCCCAGTAGGAACAATACTCCCAACAGCCGAAATGGGCCGTCATGGCGATCCAGTCGCGGCCGTGCACGGCCTTGTAATGTTCGTCGAGACCTTTCACCGTCAGCACCGTGCGGGCCTTCTCCTCGCCCATATGGGCCATATTGACCGTATTGACGAATATCTCGGCCAGCGTCCGATAGAAATTCCGGCGGATGACGGCCAATTCCTCTCCGCTCTTTTCCGGAAACGAATTGTACAGGTTGCTGTTCACAACCTTCATGCGATAGCGCAGGCAATAATAGAGTACGAAAAAGAGCACATTCTTGACGACGTAATATTTGAACCAGTACGGCAGCACGGCAAAGAAACGGGCACCGAGCCACAGGGACTCCAGCCATACCTTCTGTGCAAAATTCAGCTCAGCTCGTTTCATCCGGCGGCAGGTTAGGGTTCGACAAAAAGTTTCACGTTATCCACCTTGGTACGTATCCTCAGCCAACTGGCCAGCGTCGTCCGGTCGATCGAATCGGCGGGAATCTTCGGCGTGACGACGCATACGAGGGTCGTATCGAGCGGCGTGCCCGCGACATCGAAGGTAATGCCCTTCATCAGCGATATGGCCTTGATATTCTCCATCATGACGCCCACTTCGCGCGAAATGTCGTCCACTTCGACGTTCGTAACCCGGTAGCGTTTCAACTGGGCCGCCATTTCGCCGATGCGACGGTTCTTCTCCTCCAGCAGCTCGAGGTAACTCTGCTGCAGCGACGCCACGTTTATCTCATCCGTCTTATTGGCCTGACGCACCACCAGTTCGGCTTTTTCCAATCCGAAATTGCGCATCTGCGCCCGGGCGTTCTCGATGACTTCTTCGCCGATGGGTTCTCCCACGAGCAGCAGCTCGATCTGCGACGGATTTTTACCGTGCGCATAATGCTTGTTGCACTCGATCACGCGCGTATGCGGAAACTTGAAGACCTGCGCGACGTATTTGTCGGCCACGGCTTCGAACAGCGAGACGCGGACCATATGGAAACCGATGACGACGCTCGGAATGAAAGTCACGAGCGTGATAACCATCATCAGCCGCTTGACGTTGCGTTCGCGGACCTTGTCGATGAAGGCATTCTTCTCGTACTTCAGAAAACGGACCATGAGGTAAGTCGCCAGCGCGATGAAGACCGAGTTGATGAAAAAGAGGTAGAACGCCCCGACGAAGAATTTTATCTGCCCCGTCGCCAGACCGAATCCCGCCGTACAGAGGGACGGGATCAGGGCCGTGGCGATCGCCACGCCGGGGATAACGGTCGAAGTGCGGTCCTGCCGCGTCTGCGCCACGATACCGGCCAGACCGCCGAACAGGGCGATCAGCACGTCGTAGGTCGTCGGCACCGTACGGGCCAGCAGCTCGCTGCTGTTCGACGAGAGGGGCGAGACGAGGAAATAGATCGTCGAAGTGATAATCGCCACGATGAACATCAGCGCATAGTTGCGCAGCGCCTTTTTGAGCAGCTCGAAATCGTTGATGCCCAGCGAAAGGCCGATGCCCATAATAGGACCCATGATCGGCGAAATGAGCATGGCGCCGATAATTACGGCCGCCGAATTGACATTCAGGCCGAGCGACGCGATCATCGTCGCAAAAATCAGCACCCAAAGATTCACCCCGCGGAACACCACGCCCTTGCTGATGGCCGCCACGACCTCGTCGCGCTGCGCCTTATCCTCGTCGAGACTGAAGCGCCCCCGCAGGAATTCACGCATCTCCCCCACCCAGAGCGAGAAGGAGCGTTTTACATTATGCGTATCGTTCGTATTTTCCATAACAAGATTCAGTACCTTTTCATTTATTCCTCCTCGTCCGCCGCCGTCTCCCGCTTGGGTTTGGGTTTTCCGGCCAGCACGATCACGAACTCCCCTTTGGGATCGGTCCGGCGGAAGTGTTCCAGCACCTCGGCGACCGTACCGCGCACGGTCTGTTCGAATTTCTTGGTCAGTTCGCGCGATACCGAAACCCTGCGCTCCGGGCCGAACACCTCGGCAAACTGTTCGAGACACTTCACCACGCGGTAGGGAGACTCGTAGAAGATCATCGTGCGTTCCTCTTCGGCGAGCGACTGCAACTGTTTGGCCCGGCCCTTCTTCTGGGGCAGGAAACCCTCGAAACAGAACCGGTCGCACGGAAACCCACTCTGCACCAGCGCCGGAATCAGCGCCGTGGCTCCGGGCAGGGTCTCGACCTCGATCCCCGCTTCGACGCAGGTCCGCACCAGCAGAAAACCGGGATCGGAGATGCCGGGCGTGCCCGCATCCGACACCAGCGCCGCATTGCGTCCGGCCGCGATCGACTCGGCGACCATCTTCACCGTGGCGTGTTCGTTGAATTTATGATGGGAATAGAGTTTCTTCTCGATGCCGAGATGTTTCAGCAGGAACGAAGTCGTCCGCGTATCCTCGGCGAGTATGAAATCCACGTCGCGCAGGACATTGACCGCACGCAGCGTAATGTCGTCGAGATTGCCGATCGGGGTGGGAACGATATAAAGCTTTGCCATGCAGCTATGCGAATTTACGTTCCAGCAGTTCCATCAGGAATTTGGCCCCGTCGGAATTGGCGTTCCACGCATAATTCTCGGCGATATAAATCATGCACTCGTCGAAATCGTCGAAACCGTTGAGCGTTCCGATCGCCGCCTCGTAAGCCGCTGCATCGCCGCCGAACAAGTCGCGGATCATCAGGAACTTGTCGTTGATGCCGATGGCGCGGCGCAGGTCGGTAACCTGTTCGCTGCGACGCAGCTCGGACGCCACGTCGCGCGGCGGCGCGATCGTGTCGGCCAGCGTCTGCACATTGTGGTTGATCACCTCGCCCAACACGGCGCCGGAGGTATTTTTCTCATCGAGCGTAATCTCTTCGAAATCGGGTTCGTCCTCATCCCCGTTATCCCCCGCATTGTCGGTCACCGTCGTTTCGGACACTTTCGGCTGCGGTCCGGCAAAAGGAGTGTGCGGTGCCGAAGGTCCCTGCCCGGTCTGGGATGCGGCAGATTCTGCCGCGAATGATGCGGGTTCCGCGGCAGTTGCCGCGAATGCGGTTCCAGATACAGCGGACTCGGCCGTTCCGGCGGTGGAGACAGCAACTCCGGCAGTGGAATCGGAAGCTCCGACAGACACGGAATCGGACGCCGCCGACGGTACAAACGCCGCTTCGGCCGCAGGCTTCCCTGCCGAAACAGGTTTCGCGGTAAGCTCAGGGACCGGAACAGATGCGGGTTTCGGAGCTGGCGCAGCAGGCTCCGTATTATAGAGCGACATGATGACGCGCTGTTTATGACGGTGACGAACAGTCTCCTCCTCCAGTTCGAACAACGTCGGAGCTACCGGCACCGCAGCCGCGGCGTGCCCTTCGGCTTTGGCAGGAGCTTTCTGCACCGAAACCTGTTCCGCACCGGCCGCCGGTACAGATTCGGCAGCGCGATCGGCAGCGGGCTCAATAGACGATCCGGCAGCGGAATCAATAACGGATTCGGCTGCAGGTTCAGCAATGGATTCTGACTTTTCGGGCGTTTCATCCGACTCTGTGACAGTTTCCGGAGCCGGCACAGCCTGCTCTGCGGCTGGTTCCGCGGCATTTTCGACAACGGATTCGGAGCGGGCCCCCTCCTCGGCGGGAACTTCGGATTTATCCGCAGAAGCGGTCGGCCCCGATTCGGACATGGCTTCATTCGCCGGCACAGCAGATTCGAAAGCCGGCTCCGGCTCGATTCCCGTTCCCGGCTCCGCGGCAAAATCAGCCGGCGAAGCAACCTCCGAAACCGACGGTTCCGCCGCTTCTAAAGTCGCTTCGGAGGTCGTTTCAAGTTCCGGTCCGGAACCCGATCCCGGTCCTGCGCCAAATCCCGATCCGGAGACTGCTCCCGCTTCGGCACCAAGTTCCGGTCCGGAGACAGCACCCGCTTGGGCCAGTTCCTCTGCCGGAAGCGAACCGAGCGGAAGTATTTCTCCGAGGTCGATGCTGACCGGAATTTCGGTCGGAGCAGGCTCCGCCACGGCATCCCCGCGGCCCGCCGCCAAATCCGCATCCGCCCCGAAACGCACGGCATCGTACAACTTCCGCAGTTTTTCGAGCACCAGATCCCGTTCGAGGGCCGTAGCCTCCTGCGGGGTATTCCAACTGTCTATTATTTCAGAGAGCTTCTGCAATTCGCTCCGCACGTATTTCAAATCCATGGTCCGTACACTTTTTGCCCTCAAAGATAGGAAAAATTTACGAACTGCGCAGCGGAATCGCCCATATAATATCGCAGGTCCTCCCCACCGCCGTACGGAAACGAAAAAGAGGACGATTTACAAGTATCGCCCCCTTTATCCCGTATGCGGAAAGCCTGTCACTTCCCGAAGATATGTTTCGCATAATTATATCCGCAAGCGTCGTAAATTTTCGCCAGCCGGCGTACGCGGCGCAGATAATCGCCGTAATCCTTCCGGTCGAGACTCCATCCCACTTCGGCCAGCGCGCTCAGGCGCGGCAGCAGCATGTATTCCGCATGGGGCCACGTGGCGATGTACTCGGTCCAGAGGTTGGCCTGCACACCCAGTATACAGCGCTGTTCGTCGGCCGTCAGCATATCGTAGGGATCGAGCGCATAAACCTTTTCGACAGGCACATAACCGCCGATAGCCAGCGGCTCCCCGGCCGTGTCGCGGGTCTGGTAATAATCCAGATAGCAGTGCGTCGTCGGAGCCATGATGGCGTGGTTGCCCATCTTCGCGGCCTTGATGCCGCCTTCGGCGCCCCGCCACGACATGATCGTAGCCGTCGGCGTCACGTCGCCCTCCAGTATCTCGTCCCAGCCGATCAGCCTGCGTCCGTGGGCGTTGAGAAACTTCTCGACGCGCGCCGTGGCATAGTTCTGCAGCTGGCGCGGACGCCTCATCCGCTCGGCCTTCATGCGCGCCTTGCAGTGCGGACACTTCTTCCACATCACCGTCGGACACTCGTCACCGCCGATATGAATATACTCCGACGGAAACAGCCCGAGCACCTCTTCGAGCACTCCCTCTATGAATTCGAACGTCGTCTCTTTGCCGATGCAGAAAACCCGGTCGTCGATGTCCCACGTCTGGCGCACTTCGTACTGCTCGCCCGTACAGCCCAGCCACGGATAGGAGGCCAGCGCCCCCACGGCATGCCCCGGAAATTCGATTTCGGGAATCACCGTGATAAAACGCTCCGCAGCGTAATTCACCACGTCACGGATCTCATCCTGCGTGTAGTAGCCGCCGTAAGGCGTTTCGTCGAATTTGCAGTTCTCGTCGTACGTGCCTCCCGGATCGCGTCCGATCAGCGTACGGCTGCGTACGGAACCGATTTCGGTGAGTTTCGGATATTTCTTGATTTCGATACGCCAGCCCTGATCGTCGGTCAGGTGCCAGTGGAAGACGTTGAGTTTATGCAGGGCCATGATATCGAGCGCCTCCTTCACTTCGTCTACCGTAAAGAAATGGCGGCCGACATCGAGCATCATGCCCCGGTAGCCCAGACACGGCTTGTCCTCGATCGTGACGACGGGCAGTTCGACGGCCCGCACGTCGTCGGCTTCGTACGCGGCCACCGGGATCAGCTGTCGAAGGGTCTGCACGGCATAGAACGCACCCTGCGCTCCGCCGGCGACGATGTCGATCCGGCAGGGAGTTACGAAAAGCCGGTAGGCCTCTGCAGGCATCGTCTCGTCGCGGGTAACGTTCACCGCGTGATCCGCCGCCTTGTCGGCATGCCTCACCCGCGGGCCGCGGCCGAACACCGGCATCAGCACTTCGTTCAGCGCGGTCGTCACGTCGGACAGCCGCTCGTCGTCGAACAGCAGAACCACCTCGGCGTCGGAAGTCAGGCTGAAAGTTCCCTGCCCCTCCACGACACGTTCGGGAAGCGGCACGACGGCGATTTCGCCGTCGGTCGGGATCACCCTGCCGCAGCCGCAGCAGCCGCACAATGCGGCGCACAATGCAAAAAAAAGGTAAAAGTTTCTTCATATCGGGTCGTTTTCGTGGGTTTCGGTGCAACTCATTGGTAAATATAACGTAAAAAACGGATTTCACCAAAGCACCGCGGCATTTATTCGCAGGCCGACGCCCCCAGCAGCCCTACGTGGTCGATATTCGAACAGCAGATATGCAATCCTTCGACGGTCTTCGCGTAGGGGAACCGCTTCAGTTGTTCGTACATCGCGTCGCGGAAAAAGCCGAACGCATGGGCGATACTTCCGCCGAAGACGATCGCTTCGGGGTCGTACGTATAGAGCACCAGCATCACCAGCTGGCCCACATGCCCGCCGAACTCGTGCCACAGCGCCAAAGCTTCGGGATCGCCCGCTGCGGCGCGTTCGTACGCCTCCTTGCCCGTCGTGCCGCGGCCTACGAAGAAACGGCTGCTGCAATAGTATTCGTAATCCCGGTCCAGATACGGAACGCTTCCGATCTCCCCCGCTCCGGTGTCCCGGCCGCAGTAAAGCTTTCCGCCGATCACGATTCCAGCACCGACGCCCGTGCCCAGCGCCACGCACACCACGTCGCTGAACGCGCTGGCTTCGCCGAAACGGCAGACGCCCAGCGCAAAACAGTTGCAGTCGTTGTTGACATGCACGGGCACGCTGAAACGCTTTTCGAGCTGGTCCTTGAGGTAAACCTCTCGCCACGAAGGGATTCCCACCACATTATATACGATTCCCCGCTCGGCGTCCACCACCGACGGCACGCCGATACCGATCCGCGACACCTCGGGCCGCATAAGCGACCCGATAAGCGATGCGATATGATCCACCACCTCCCCTTCGGGACGGTCGGCTTTGCAGGGTTCGGAAAGCAGCCGCACGATATGTCCGTCTTTCACAAGGCCGGCGCGCACGCTTGTGCCGCCCAAATCCACGCCTATTCTCATCTCTGCGTCTGTTAATTGCTGTTCTTTACTTTGCTGATCCTGCCGTCGCGGAACTCCACGTGATCGACGATACGGCCGTCGCGCTCGTGAATCCACGTCTCGAAACCCCGCTCGCCCTCGGTCAGCACCAGCAGACGCACGCCGGGACGCAGGTTGTTATAAGTCGTATCGTCACCCGAAAAACGGCCGTATCCGAGCGCTATCCCCTTCTCGGCCACGACATAGTCGATGTCGTGGTCGTGCCCCACGAACATCCCCATCACGTCGCCGCCCTCGACCATCGCCGCGAACATGCCGGGATTCAGTTCGCCCGGGCACTCGTCCTCGGCAGCACGGCCGATATGCGTATTGTCGGGATTGCGCCACGCCGCGACGTATTCGGGCAGGGCGATATGGAAAAAGGCCAGCGCCGGCAGCGGTTCCCCGCCGTTGGCCTTCGTATAAGCGGCGCTCCGGCCGCGGTACCAGCACACCTGATCCTGCGTGAACCAGCCGTAGCCGTCGATACCCTCGACGGTCGAGTAGTCGTGCGAATCGAGACAGTAAAGCAACGCCGCAGGCGATTTCTTCCCGGCGATCTCCAGCACCACGTCGTCCAGTTCGCCGCCGGCGTTCAGCGTGTTGAGCGTCCCGGCATACGAAGTGACGATGCGGCCGATCTCGGCGCGCGAAATATCCTGTTCGGCGTCGTGGTTGCCCAGCACCACGCAGAACGGCAGTTTCCGCTCTGCGACGGGCGCCAGCACGCGCCTCCACCCTTCGGCAGCAGGTTTGCCCGTCACCACGTCGCCCGTGAAGACGACCAGATCGGGCCGTTCCGTATCGAGTATGTAACGCATCTGGGCGATTGTCTTCTCCGCCTGAGCCTGCCGGTAGGGATTCCCCAGATCGAGGTGTACGTCGGTGAACTGTGCGATCTTGAATTTTCCCTCCCGGTCGAATCCGAGGGCGGGAGTCTGCGACTGCGCCGAGCACCACAGGGCAACGGCGCACATAAGTATCGTTATCTTTTTCATAAGCAGGTTAAGTTCCTTAGTTCAGTTTCACGCTGCCGCTCTTCTCCACGCGGACCGTGCGGCTCTCGCCGTCGCCCCACGTCACCGTCAGGTCGAACGGCACGTTGGTCTCAACGCTCACGGCGGGCGTCTCGCCGGCCGAAGCGCGCCGTTTGACTTTCAGTCCCACGACGCCTTCCGGCCCGTAGGGATAGCGTTCGATGCCGTGGGCCTCGGTATGGTCGATATCCCACACGATGCGGCCTTCCGAATAGTCCGACTTCACGCCGAGGATATACTCGATGAAGACGGCGACGGGCGGAAGCCCGGCCCAGCCCACGAAGTCCTTGCGGGCCATGAATCCGGGTTCGATCTTCTCCGGAGCATAGTACTCCCAGAAGGTCCCGGTGTTCTTCCACACTTCGAAGACCGCGGCGTAATGGTTCGCGGCGATCTCGCACGCGAGATCATGGTAACCTTTGCGGTAAAGACCGTCGATAACCATGTAATTCGTGCCGGGCCATACGCCGCCCTGCCAGTAGCGGCCCAGCGGATTGTATTTCGGATGGTCGGCCGAGAGCGACAGCACGCGGTGCGGACGGTCGAATTCGGACGTATCCTTCAGATGCGCCACCATGCGGTCGAGCCGCTCCCGGTCCAGCACATCGGCCTGCAAAGCCCAGAATGCGCCGATCCCCTTGGTCGTGCAGAGCAATCCGTCGCCGTAGCGGTCGTACAGGAAAGCCGTCTGCTCGTCCCATAGGTGTTCGTTCACATAGGCGCGCAGCCGCTTCATCTCGTCCTCCATCTCCTCGATTTCCTGCCAGCGCTCGATATAGAAACCGATGTTCAGCAGCGATTCGTCCACCAGCATCTGCTGCAGGTTGGTGTCGAGCCAGACCATATGTCCGTGCGAGAAGATCGGATTGTACTCGGGCTTCACGCGGGGCATGTTGTCCATGCCCGTTCCCCAGCCGCTCGACCAGTAAGTGCCGTCGGGCCACGTGCGGTTGAGCCGCCACCATTTGGCATAGGCGCACAGCGCGGGGAATATTTTGTGCAAACGGTCGATGTCGCCGAACTGACGGTAATACATCAGCTCTACCCACGGCAGCAGGTTCGGACCGGTCGAAGTCGGATCGTAACGCTCGAAACAGTCGGAGCCGTCGGCCCGGATTTCGCGGCAGATGAAGCCGTCGGGATGCTGCTTCGCATAGAAGTTGTCCAGCGAACGCTGGAAGGGAAAGAAACGGTAGCCGTAACGGGCGAACATCATCATAAACGATGCGTCCCACATGAAGATATTGCCGTTGTAGGCGATATCCAGATACGGCGACACGAATCCCGAACCCTCCTGCGGCTGACGGATATTGCCCACGGCGATCTGCCATGCGTGCCAGTACATCTCGATCTCCTTGTCGTGGCCCTCCCACACGGGCGCAGGCAGTATCCTGCGGGCCTCGGCGAACGAACGGGGCTTGATGTATTCGGGTTTGGCGGTCCGGAACTCGTTTTCGGCCACAAAGACCTCCTTTACGTACGTGTTCTTGTAAGGCAGTTCGTAAGGACCCGATTTCAGGCCCTGCGCTCCGGCTCCTCCCGCTGCGAAGACTAGCGGCAGGAGTGCCGCGAATTGTTTGCGTAGCGTCATAATATGCGGTTTATTTTATCAGCAATTTGATTTTGCGGGCGATCTCCGTATTCATATACGTCCCGCAGAATTCGTCGGCTCCGGGACCGTATGCGAATACGGGAAGCATCACGGGCGTATGATCGTCGGAGACATAGACGCCCATCACGCGGCCCGTCCGCTCGTCGCCGTCCACCAGCACCAGTCCGCCCGTCTCGTGGTCGGCCGTCACCACGACGAGCGTCTCGCCGTTCCGGTCGGCGAATTTCAGCGCTTCGGCCACGGCGAGGTCGAAGCTCAGCATCTCGATAATCGAGCCGGGCAGACAGCGCGAATGGCCGGCATAGTCGATCTTGGCGCCCTCGACCATCAGGAAGAAGCCTTTGCCGCCCCGCTCCTGCAGTTTTGCGATCGAAGCCTTCGTAGCGTCGGCCAGCAGTGTGAGGTTGGCCTCCTCGGCCGCATCGTCCATCGTCTCGTCGATGCAGATCACCTTGCCTTTCCGGGCGTTGATCTCGTCGACCGAACGCACGAAGTTATACTGTTTCTCCAGCTCGCCGATCAGGTCCACGCCGTCGCTGCGGCGGGTGAATTCACGGATGCCGCTGCCGCAGAGCAGGTCCACGCGGCCGTCGGTCAGGTAACGGGTCAGTTCGTCGGCGTTGTCGCGTTCGACCGAATGGCCGTAGAAGGCCGTCGGCGTGGCGTCGGCGATATTGCCGAGCGTCAGCACGCCCACCGGCATCCCCCTGTCATGGAAAAAGTCGCTCAGCGAGGGATACGGCCTGCCGTCGGGACTCATCGAAATATGGCGGTTCTCATGGCGTTCGCCCGTCGCCAGCGCACTGCCGCCTGCGGCCGAGTCGGTCGTGAAAGCATCCAGCGCATTGTTCTGCTGCAGGCCCATATACTTCATCTGCAGCGTCGTAAGGCCCTTGTTGGCATAGAACGCGGCCACGATCTGCGAAAGACCCATGCCGTCGCCGATCAGGTAGATCACGTTTTTGACTTTTCCCTTGCCGCCGTCGTTCCTGTAGGTCGGCGTGTAAACGTCGATTCCCTCGGTGAGCTGCAGTTTATCGTTCTGAAATCCCCTGAAATCGCGCGTGGTCTTGTCCAGACGCTTCGTGCCGGTCACGCCTTCGGCGGCCGTACGGCGCTGGCCGATCTGGAAATTCTTGTTGCCGAAATCATCGAAGAATCCGGCGCAGACCTCCGGACGGTCGGTGTTGATGTAGTCGATCCCCATATCGTAGAACGTATAGTAAACCGTCGTTCCCTCGGGAGCGCCCCAGAATCGTACGGGCTTGCCCCAGCCGTGGGCGCGGTCGATGATCTTTTCCAGTTTCACACGCTCGGCGGGAATGATCGAGCCTTTGCCGTTCCACTGCGAATAATCCTTGAAATCGGCGCTTACAAGAGCGATACGTTCCAGCTGGGCCGGAGTGTAATCGACCTCCCAGTTGCCGTCGAAACGGACATAGGCGGGATATTTGCCGAAATCCGCAGGCGCAGGAACCCGTCCCGTAACGGCGATACGCACGGCTTCGGGATTCACGGCCGGGTCGAAGACCTCCGGATAACGCCCCAGCAGCGCCGTAACGGCCTGCAGAGTCGGCTCTGTCGCCGATTTGAGTTCGACCATCAGTTGCAGCTGCTCGTCCGAATCTTTCCATGCACGGCCGCCGTTACGCTTAAAAAGCGTCACGATCGGCTCGACATAGAGCGACTCGAAAGTCATATCGGGCGAAAGGTCCTCGACATCGTGTCCGACCAGCAGTTTACCGTCGTGCAGAAACACGTCGGCTTCGATCGAATAGACTCCCTGAGCGTACGCCTGCCAGAAAGGAGCACGGCGGCAATAATCGTTGTGCGAATGGATCAGCACGGGCCGTTCGGCCGCAGCCGTCACGCAGAAGCACATTGCCGCTATCAGCAGCCAGCTTTTCAGTATTTTTTTCATCGTCGGAATTATTTTGCTATTTTGACAACGGCCATCACCGGAGCATGGTCGGAAACATAGCCGCCGTCGAAGGTGTCGGGCAGCACTTCATAACGAACGGCTTCGATGTCGCCGCTCACGAAAATATAATCCAGCAGGGGACGCTCGGCTTCGGGAATCCGTCCGAAATCGGAGAAGCTCCAGTCTGTCCCCGACCGCTGCGCCGCGATCGCCTTCGCGTCGCGCAGTACGCCGTCCTTCTGCACATGGGCCACCACCGACGATTCGGGTTCCGAGTTGAAGTCGCCCGTCAGGATCACGGGACGCCCTCCGCTCAGGATTTCGATGCGTTTCATCAAGAGGCTCACGCCCTCGTCGCGCGCCACCTGCCCCACATGGTCGAGATGGGTGTCGATGAAGAAGAGTTCCCGGCCGTCTCTGTCGCGCAGCACGACCCACGTGGCGATCCGCTCGCAGGCGCCGTCCCATCCCAGCGAACCCACTACTTCGGGGGTCTCGCTCAGCCAGAACGTCCCCGAATCGAGCAGCGTGAAGCGCTCCTTTTTGAAGAACACGGCGCAGTATTCGCCCGACTCGGCGCCGTCCAGCCGTCCGACGCCCACTCCTTGGTATCCGGTCAGCAGACCGCTCAGGTCGTCGAACTGGTTGGAGAGCAGTTCCTGCGTGCCCAATACATCGACGTCCTGCGCCTTAATCACTTCGGCGACCCGCTCGCGGCGGAAACGCCAGTTGTTCTCTCCGTCTTCGGGATTGTCGTAACGCATGTTGAAGGTCATCACGCTGAACGAAGTCGCCGAGCCGCAGGCGGTGAACGCAACCGCCGCGAGAAGATAGATCAATCGTTTCATAGTCTCCTATTTTTTATGTAAAAAACATTATTTCCGTCAATTCATCAGCCGCAGATTCGCTTCGGGGATCGCTTCGAAGCCCTCCGCTCCGGGCGCTTTCCAGCCCCACGAGAGGTCCTGCCCCTCATAATCCTCGAAATACAGCAGCGTGTAAGGGTGCAGCCCCGCTTCGAGCGCCACGCGCCCGGTCGCCATGACCGAAGCGTGAGACCCGTCGTTGTCCACCACCCTGCGGTCGCCGCTCATCAGCACGCTGCCGTCGTCGCTCTTGGTCATGAACTCCCACACGCCCCGTTCCGGAACGAGGATCAATCCCGTGAAAACATAACCGAAGTGATCCTCCTGCGGAGCTTCGGCGATCGAAGGCGCGGGCATCGTGCCGGACGACACGTATTTTCCCTTCCGGATATCGTCCACACACGAAAAAACGCCTTCGTAATAGCTGTAGGCGATGCCCGGATGCGTGGCGGTCTCCCCTGCGGGGACGCCTTTGCGGAACACCGCCTTCTCGGCTTCGAGCGTCAGCGTACGGCTGGGCGCGGCGCCGGGTTTGAATCCTTTGGCCTTGAGCGTCAGCGAACGGTCCACCGGCACCGGAACGGCGTAGAGCGCCGAAGCTTCCGTGGGTTCCGAGCCGTCGAGCGTATAGCGGATTTCCGCTCCGGCGGTCGTCGTCGCCAGAGCGACGGCGATCGGCTCGGTGAACAGGCTCACGTTCTGCGTGGCATACGGGATCGAAACCGCCTCGCCGCGGGTCAGCGAATGGGGTGCGGCCGCATCGTCCGTCCCGCGTTCGTAATCGGGACGCGGCTGCAGCACGAAGTGCAATTCGCCGCCCTGCATCAGCTCGTCGTAGGTGATGTAGTTCCGGTCGATCGGTTTCCCGTCGAGCGTCACCGAAGCGATATAGACGCTGCGGCGCGGATTGTCGGCAGTAACGGTCAGCGTGCGGCCGTTGGCCAGCCGCACGACGGCTTTCGGGAACTGGGGTGCGGTCAGGGCGAATTCGTTCGAACCGGGACATACGGGATAGAATCCCAGACTGGAGAAGACGTACCATGCCGACATCTGGCCGCAGTCCTCGTTGCCGATGATGCCTTCGGGCGTCGGGGCGTACATTTCGTGCAGCAGGCGGCGCGTCAGCTCCTGCGTCTTCCACGGCTGTCCCACATAATTATAAAGGTAAGCCATATGGTGACTCGGCTCGTTGCCGTGGGCGTACTGCCCCATCAGGCCCGTCACGTCGCTCATGTCGAGCTGCATTTCATCCGATTCGAGCGTGAAGAGCCGGTCCACTTCGCGGATGAACGCCTCGCGGCTGCCGAAGAGCTGAATCAGGCCGTTCACGTCGTGCGGCACGAAAAAGCGGTAGTGCCACGGCGTGGCCTCGGTATAGTCGCGTCCCGTGGCGAACTCCTCGAACGGCGCGGACCAGTTGCCGTCGGAGCGGCGGCCCCGGAAAAAGCAGGTCGAACCGTCGAAAACATGCACATAGTTGAGCGCCCGCTGCGCGTATTCCCCGAACACGTCGTCGCGGCCCATGGCCTGCGCCATGCGGGCGATCGCCCAGTCGTCGTAGGCGTATTCCAGCGTACAGGAGACCGATTCGCGCTTGATATTGGAGGGGATATACCCCTGCGCCGTATAATAATCCGAACCTTTCTTATTGATGTTCGACGAACGGATCATCGCCTCCAGCGCCTTGTCGGCGTCATAGCCGCGAATTCCCTTCAGATAGGCGTCGGCGATGACCGATACGGCGTGATAGCCGATCATCGTCCCCGTCTCGCCCGAAGCCAGCGGCCAGATCGGGAGTTCGCCCGTCGCATCGTACATGTCGAGCATGCTGCGGATCATGTCGTTCACCAGCGCGGTATCGACCAGCGTCTGGAGCGGATTCCACGCCCGGAAAGTATCCCACAGCGAGAACGTCGAGTAGTAGGACTTCCCTTCAGGCATCCGCGCGACGGTCTGGTCGTGGCGGCGATATTCGCCGTTCACGTCGCTCATCAGGTTGGGCGTCAGTTTCGTATGGTACTGCGCCGTATAGAAGTTGGTCATCTCGTCGCGCGAGCCGCCTTCGACCGTGATGTCGCCCAGCGCTTCGCGCCACTGCCCGACGGCGCGGGCATGCACGGCGTCGAAATCCAGTTCGGGAACCTCCGCAAGCGAATTCATACGGGCGTTTTCGACGCTGACGGACGACAATCCCACGGCGATCGTGAGCGTCCGCACGTCGGGCGCGAAGGTCAGCACGGCCTGCTTGTCCCCCAACAGCTGCACGTCGGCGAACGGCTCCGAAAAGCGGGCTGCGAAGAATACATACTGGTCGGGCACCCACCCCTGCGTACGGCGCATGCCGGCCAGCTCGGCGGGAGCCGTCCGGCGGAGTTCGCGCAGGTCGATCTTCTCCTCGGCGACCGTATGCAGCAGATCGACGATCACCTGCCGGGGACCTTTGCCCGCAAAAAAGGTATAGCGGTGTACGCCCGTGCGGGGCGCGGCGGTCAGTTCGACCCCGATCTTCACGTCGGGCAGCGTCAC
>JAJPZH010000119.1 GCA_021204515.1 Alistipes sp.
CTCCGTTCCCCAACTTTCCGATCCTGAAACCCAATATCGAACTTTTCCGGCGCAATCACGCCACGATGCACTTCTCGCAGATCGGCGGCTCGTACGGCGGCGATTTTTCGGAGATGCGGACCTATGTGGTCTCCAAGCTGATGTGGAATCCGGAGCAGGATACCGACTCGCTCATGCTGCGTTTCATGCGCGGCTATTACGGACCCGCTGCGCCTTATATCTATCAGTACGAGAAACTGCTCGAAGGTGCGCTGCTGGCGGGCGGCCAGCGGTTGCGGATCTACGATTCTCCCGTTTCGCACAAGGACGGCATGCTCAACGCCGCCTGCCGCAAACGCTACGGAGAACTGTTCGACAGCGCCGAGCGGGCCGTGGCGGGGGATTCCGTCCTGCTGCGCCGTGTACGCCTGACACGTCTGCCGCTGATGTACTCCAACCTCGAAATCGCCCGCACGATGGCCGACAAGGACTTCGGCGCCGTGGTGAACGAGCTGAATACGTTCGAGAAATACGTGACCGAATTCGGCGTGAAGACGCTCAACGAACGCAATAACAGCCCGCAGGAATACTGCCGGCTTTACCGCAAACGTTATCTTCCTGCGGAGACTCCCAATCTGGCGCTGGGTGCGCGGATCATCTGGATCGACGCTCCTGCGGAGAAATACCGGGCGTCGGGCGAAAAGACCCTGACCGACGGTCTGTTCGGCGGCGCGTCGTTCGTCGAGAGCTGGACGGGCTGGGAAGGCAAGGACGGCGCCTTCGTCGTCGATCTGGGCCGCGACGTGGCCTTCACGACGGTCGAAACCGATTTCCTGCACCAGCTGGGCCAGTGGATTCTCCTGCCCCGTTCGGTGCTTTACTCCACCTCGTCCGACAATGCGGACTGGACCCCGTTCGGGCAGGTGGAATTCCCCGAGGACCAGTCGGTACCCGTTAAGTTCGTTCCGGCCGCCGTCACGGCCGGAAAGCCCGTGCAGGCCCGCTATGTCAAAGTCGAAATCGAGGGTGTCAAAATCTGTCCGCCGTGGCATTACGGCGTAGGCTGCCCCTGCTGGTTCTTCCTCGACGAAGTGACCGTGAAATAAAACGTTGCGAAAAATTTTAAACGATTGCATAATGAAACCCAAGCATCTTCTTTTCCTATCCGTTCTGCTGTTCTCGGCCGCCTGTTCGCAGCCTGAGCAGAAGCCGCTGACGCAGTATGTCGATATGCACATCGGCACGGGCGGCCACGGCCATGTCTTCATGGGGGCCAACGTTCCGTTCGGCGCCGTGCAGCTCGGCCCCACCAGCATCCCGCAGTCGTGGGACTGGGTGTCGGGATACCATATCTCCGATACGACCGTCATCGGTTTCAGCCATACCCACCTCAACGGAACGGGTATCGGCGACCTGTTCGACGTCACGGTGATGCCCGTCGTGGGCGGAGTGACCTATGCCCGCGGCACGGAGGACGATCCGCAGTCGGGACTCTGGTCCTATTTCAGCCGTAAGAACGAAAAAGCCCGTCCGGGCTATTACGCCACGCGGCTCGACCGTTACGGCGTCGATGTGGAGCTGACCGCCACCAAGCGTGTAGGACTGCACAAATACACCTTCCCCGCATCGCAGGAAGCCGCCGTGGTCTTCGACCTCGAAAACGGCGGCTGCTGGGACAAGGCCACCGAGACCGCATTCGTTTCCGACGGACTTCGGCTCAGCGGCTACCGCTATTCGACGGGCTGGGCCAAGGATCAGCGCGTTTACTTTACGGCCGAATTCTCGAAGCCGGTGAAGAATATCTCCTATCCCGATGCGTCGGAAACAGTTCCGGAGGACGGCGACGTTACGGTCAAGGGCCGTTACGCCCGCGTGGAGTTCGATACGACCGACGGCGAGCCGCTCTATATGAAAGTGGCGATTTCGCCCGTGAGCATCGAGAATGCTAAGCTCAACATGCAGGCGGAACTTCCCGGCTGGGATTTCGAAGCTACGGCCGCAGCCGCCGACAAGGCGTGGAACGCCGAACTGCAGAAGGTGCATATCGAAACTTCGGACGAAGTCGCCCGCCGCATCTTCTATACGGCGCTCTACCATACGATGATCGCTCCGTCGGAGTTCTGCGACGTGAACGGCGACTACCGGGGTTCGGACGGCGAGATTTACCGCGCCGCGCCGTTCGTGAACTATACGACTTTCTCGCTGTGGGACACCTATCGCGCCGCACAGCCGCTGATGACGATTCTTCATCCCGAGAAGATATCCGACATCGCCAATACGATGCTCCATATCTACCGGCAGCAGGGTAAGCTTCCCGTCTGGCACCTCGTGGGCAACGAGACCGATTGCATGGTCGGCAATCCCGGTATTCCGGCCATGGCCGACATCGTGCTGAAAGGTTACGGCGGCTTCGACAAGGAGCTGGCCTACGAGGCGCTGAAGAAGTCCGCCATGCTCGGCGAGCGGGGTATGGACCTGCGCATGAAATACGGCTATATTCCCTGCAACCTCTTCAACGAAGCGGTGGCCTACGACATGGAGTACGCGCTGGCCGACTGGGCCGTGGCTCAGGTCGCTGCACAGCGCGGCGATACGGCCGATTACGACTATTTCCTCGATCGCAGCAAATCCTACCGCCATTTCTTCGATCCCGAAACCCGCTTCATGCGCGGGCTGGATTCGAAAGGCAAATTCCGCACGCCCTTCAATCCGTTCGCTTCGACTCATCGTGAGGACGACTACTGCGAGGGCAACGCATGGCAGTATACGTGGCTCGTGCCGCACGATGTCGAGGGGCTGATCGGCTGCTTCGGAGGCAAGGAGGCTTTCGTCGAAAAACTCGATTCGCTCTTCACGGTCAGCTCCGTGCTGGAGGGCGCCGCTTCGCCCGACATTTCGGGTCTGATCGGTCAGTACGCCCACGGCAACGAACCCAGCCACCATGTCGTTTACCTCTATACGATGATCGGTCAGCCCGCGAAGACTGCCGACAAGGTGCGCGAGATACTGACTACGCTCTACCACGACCAGCCCGACGGATTGTCGGGCAACGAGGACGTCGGTCAGATGTCGGCGTGGTACGTGCTTTCGTCACTGGGATTCTATCAGGTCGAGCCGGCCGGAGGACGTTACTTCTTCGGTTCGCCGCTCTTCGACAAGGCCGAATTGCGCGTGCGCGACGGGGTGTTCACCGTGACCGCGCACAACAATTCGGCGGCTAACAAATACATCCAGCGCGTGAAGCTCAACGGCGAGCCGTACGCCAAACCCTATATCGGTTTCGAAGACATCGCCGCGGGCGGCACGCTCGAATTCGAAATGGGATCCGAACCCGCCGTGTGGTATGAACTTTAAACAGAAATGACAGAAATGAAGAGCAAAAATCTCGTTTTTGCGGCCCTTTGCGCCGCCGTTTTAACCGGCTGTTCGTGCCCTTCGGTCGAGCGGCAGTCCCTGCGTCCCTCGGAATACGTCTCGACGCTGGTCGGCACTCAATCGGACTTTACGCTTTCGACGGGCAACACTTATCCCGCAGTCGCCTTGCCGTGGGGCATGAACTTTTGGACGCCTCAGACCGGAACGATGGGCGACGGCTGGGCCTATACCTACGGGGCGCACCGGATCCGGGGCTTCAAGCAGACCCATCAGCCTTCGCCGTGGATCAACGATTACGGCCAGTTCTCGCTGATGCCCGTACGCGGAGACGAAAAACTGGACGAGGAGTCCCGCGCGAGCTGGTATTCGCACCAAGCCGAAGTCGCAAAGCCTTATTACTATAAAGTATATCTGGCCGACCACGATATCCGTGCCGAGATCGCGCCGACCGAACGTGCCGCGATGATGCGCTTCACCTTTCCCGAGAGCGACGAGTCGGGCGTGGTGATCGACGCTTTCGACCGCGGTTCGCAGATCGGCATGCTCGACAGCCGCACGATCGTAGGTTACACCACGCGCAACAGCGGCGGCGTGCCGGAGAATTTCCGCAATTATTTCGTCGTGCGCTTCGATACGCCGTTCACCGCCGTCGAGCTGACCGATGCTCCCGGTGAGTACAAACCCGGCAGCGGCAAGCTTTATCCCGACGGCAGCAAGTCGGTGACGGGCGGACACGCCGTGGCGAAGGTGCACTTCACCACCCGCCGCGGCCAGCAGGTCTGCGCCAGCGTGGCTTCGTCGTTCATCTCGCCCGAACAGGCCGTGCAGAACCTCAAGGAACTGGGGGCCGACGATTTCGAGACCGTCAAGTCCAAGGCACAGGAGCGCTGGGACGAGGTGCTGGGCCGTATCGAGGTCGAGGGCGGCACGGAAGAGCAGATGCGCACCTTCTATTCGTGCCTGTACCGTTCGGTACTTTTCCCGCGCAAATTCTACGAAGTGACTGCCTCGGGAGACATCATGCACTACAGCCCCTACAACGGCGAAGTGCTGCCCGGCTATATGTATACCGACACCGGATTCTGGGACACGTTCCGCAGTCTGTTCCCGCTGCTCAATCTGGTCTATCCTTCGGTGAACGCCGAAATCCAGCAGGGACTGGCCAACACGGCCCGCGAAAGCGGGTTCCTGCCCGAGTGGGCCTCGCCGGGCCACCGCGGCTGCATGGTGGGCAACAACTCCGCGTCGGTGGTGGCCGATGCGCTCCTCAAGGGCATCACGCCTGAAAAAGAGTGGCAGACGCTCTACGACGCCATGATGCACGCACGCACGAACGTCCACCCCGGCGTCTCCTCGACCGGACGTCTGGGACACGAGTATTACAACCGGCTGGGATACATTCCCTACGACGTGAAGATCAACGAGAATGTCGCCCGCACGCTCGAATACGCTTACGACGACTGGTGTATCGCGCAGGTGGCCCGCAAACTGGGTAAGACGGAGGATGCCGCGGCGCTTGAGAAGGCTTCGCGCAACTACCGCAACGTATTCGACAAGACGACCAAGCTGATGCGCGGCCGTAACGAGAACGGAGAATTCCAGTCGCCGTTCAGCCCTTACAAGTGGGGCGACGCCTTCACCGAGGGCAACGCATGGCACTACACATGGTCGGTGTTTCACGACGTGCAGGGACTTGCCGATCTGATGGGAGGCCGGGACGGATTCGCCGAAATGCTCGACTCGGTGTTCGTCGTGCCGCCGATCTACGACGACAGCTATTACGGGACTCGCATCCACGAGATTACCGAGATGCAGGTGGCTGACATGGGCAACTACGCCCACGGTAACCAGCCTGCGCAGCACATGATCTACCTGTACAATTACGCGGGCCAGCCGTGGAAGGCGCAGTATTGGACGCGCGAAGTGATGGATCGCCTCTATTCTGCCAAGCCCGACGGCTACTGCGGCGACGAGGACAACGGCCAGACTTCGGCGTGGTACGTCTTTTCGGCGATGGGATTCTATCCCGTATGCCCCGCTTCGGACCAGTATGTCATAGGGTCGCCCCTGTTCCGCAAGGCGACCGTGAAACTGGAGAACGGAAAGAAGATCGTGATCGAGGCTCCGGACAACGCTCCCGAAAACCGCTATATCGGAACCATGAAGCTCGACGGAAAGCGATACGACCGCAACTTCATCTGCTGGTCGGACCTCGTAAAAGGCGCGAAAATAGATTTCGCGATGCAGCCTGATCCGGCGTACAAACGGGGTGTCGATCCGCAGGACGCTCCCTATTCGCTCAGCTGCGAAGAATGTCGATAATTTGTCAATAGAATCTGACTTTCGGTTTTGAAAATTGGCCGGAAAGCACTACTTTTGTAGCGTTGTTTTTACAATTGTTAGGTTAATCCGGACACATCTCATGACCTCCACAGGCAAAATCGATCAACGCGAACGAAAGAAACAGCAGGGCCAAGCCGCTGCATTCTATTCGTCGCGCCGACAGCAGGGTCAGAGCGCGCAGTCGCAGGGGCAGCAGATGTCCGGCAGCGGGATGCGCGGATAGATACCAGACCGCCATGACATGCGATGTCGTGGCGGTTTGTTTTTTGAAAAAACTTAAAACCAAAGGATATGAAGGTCGGTGTGATTATGGGCTCGGTGAGCGATTACGAGGTGATGGCCGATGCCGTCGCCATGCTCGAACAATTCGGTGTCGATTTCGAAAAGCGCGTCGTAAGCGCCCACCGGACGCCCGACTTGTTGTGCGAGTATGCCAAAACGGCCAAGGCGCGCGGTATCGGCGTGATCATCGCCGGTGCGGGCGGTGCCGCGCACCTGCCCGGCATGGTGGCTTCGATGACCACGCTGCCCGTGGTGGGGGTTCCGGTCAAGTCGCGCACCCTGAACGGACTGGACTCGCTGCTGTCGATCGTGCAGATGCCCGCGGGCGTTCCCGTGGCCACCGCGGCGATCAACGGTTCGAAGAACGCGGCGCTGATCGCCGTGTCGATCCTCGCGCTGCAGGACGCGGAACTCGCGGCCCGGCTCGAAGCGTTCCGCGCCAAGCAGACCGCCGATGTACTTAAAGCGGAACTTTAGATGAAGACGATCGGCATCATAGGCGGCGGCCAGCTGGGGCTGATGATTATCGAACAGGCGCACCTGCTCGGTGCGCGCACGGTGTGTCTCGATCCGGCGGCGGATGCTCCGGCCTTTGCGCTCAGCGACGAGCGGATCGTGGCGGCGTACGACGACCCTGCGGCGCTGGAGGAACTTTGCCGACGCAGCGACGCGGTGACCTACGAGTTCGAGAACGTTCCGGGCAACGTGCTGATTTCGCTCGAAAAAAAATACAACATCCCGCAGGGCTTCCGTCCGCTCTACGATTCGCAGGACCGTTTGCGCGAGAAGGACAACGCCCGTGCAGGCGGACTGGCGACGCCCGAATATGCCGCTGCGGACGACGAAGCGTCGCTGCGCGCAGCCGTGGCGAAGATCGGCCTGCCCGCCGTGCTGAAGACCCGGACGCTGGGGTACGACGGTCACGGTCAGTTGGTGATGAAGACCGAAGCCGACATCGAGAAGGCTTTGCCGATGCTCGCCGTGCCCTGCATTCTGGAGCAGTTCGTGCCCTTCGACTTCGAAGCCAGCGTCGTGATGGTCTCCGACGGCAGCCGTGTCGTTACGTTCCCGATCGGCCGTAACGTTCACCGCGACGGCATCCTCGATCTGTGCTTCGTGCCCGCCGGGGAGATGGACGACGAGCTGCGCGGACGGATGACCGCCGCCGGCGAGCGGTTTATGCTGACGTGCGGTTACCGGGGAATTCTGGCGATCGAATTTTTCGTGAAGGGCCGCGAATTCTTCTTCAACGAAATGGCGCCGCGCCCCCACAATTCGGGACACTATACGATCGAAGGCTGTACGACCAACCAGTTCCGCGAGCTGGTGCGTTTCCTTTTGGGAGAGCCGCTGCAGGAGCCGCGGCTGGTGGCGCCGACCGTGATGAAGAATATCTTGGGACAGGACCTCGAAGCGGCCGAAGCGATCGCCGCCGAAAACCGTCCGGGCGTGCATGTCCGTCTCTACGGCAAGACCGAGAGCCGGCCCAAGCGCAAGATGGGACACATTACCTTCGTGGGCATGACTCCGGCGGAGTACGGGGCCGACTGGGCCGAGCGGTTTGTGAAGTAACGGGGCCGGTTTCCGCATGAGCCGTCGCCGCAGGCGGACGGGAGGAGTTTCCGGAAGCGGCGGCGAAGACGAAGACCGGCGGACCGGGGCGGACCGCAGAAACGAATGAAAATATTAAACGACATAGGATGAAAAACTACCGGATTTTTGTTGAAAAACATCCCCGTTTCCGGGTCGAGGCCGAAAGCCTGCGCCGGGAACTGAACACCAATCTGAACCTCGATATCCGCGAACTGCGGCTGCTGAACGTTTACGATCTGTTCGGCTTTTCGGAGGAACTGCTTGAAAAGACCCGTTACAGCGTCTTCGGCGAAGTGGTGACCGACAGCGTGACCGATGCGTGCGACCTCGCGGGACAGAAGTATATCGCCGTGGAGTATCTTCCCGGCCAGTTCGACCAGCGCGCCGCATCGGCCGTGGACTGCGTGCGGCTGATCGACCCGTCGGCCGAGGTGCGCATCCGTTCGTCGAAATTGCTGCTGTTCGACGGCGCGGTGACCGACGAGGAGATCGCGCGGATCAAACGCTACTATATCAATGCCGTCGAGTCGCGCGAAAAGGACCTGAGCGTGCTCAGCGACATGGAGCAGGCCGAGGTGAAGCCCGTCGCCGTACTCGAAGGCTTCACGAAGATGACCGATGCCGAGCTGGCGCCCTACTGCGCGCAGTACGGACTGGCGATGAACGCCGACGATCTGCGCGAGGTGGTGAAGTATTTCCGCGCCGAGGGCCGCGATCCTTATGAAACCGAACTGCGCATCCTCGATACCTATTGGAGCGACCATTGCCGCCATACGACCTTCACGACCGAGCTGGAGGGAATTACCGTCGAGGAGTCGTTCGTCAAGGACGAGATCGAAGATTCGCTGGCCCTCTACCTCCGTATCCGCCGTGAGCTGGGCCGCGAGCACAAGAGCATCTGCCTGATGGACATGGCGACGATCGGCGCCCGCTACCTGCGCAAGAAGGGGCTGCTGGACGATATGGAGGTGAGCGACGAGAACAACGCCTGCTCGGTCTATGTCGATGTCGACGTGGACGGCCGGACCGAGAAGTGGCTGCTGCAGTTCAAGAACGAAACCCACAACCATCCGACCGAGATCGAGCCGTTCGGCGGCGCTTCGACCTGTCTGGGCGGCGCTATCCGCGACCCGCTGTCAGGCCGCAGCTACGTCTATCAGGCGATGCGCGTGACGGGTGCGGGCAATATCTACCAGAAGGTAAGCGACACGCTCGAAGGCAAACTCCCGCAGAGCGTGATTTCGAAAAAGGCCGCGGCCGGTTATTCGAGCTACGGCAACCAGATCGGTCTGGCCACGACCCACGTACGCGAGGTGTACCACGACGGCTATGTGGCCAAGCGTCTCGAAGTGGGCGCCGTGGTGGGCGCCGTGAAGGCGGAGAACGTCCGCCGCGAGAAACCCGCTCCGGGCGACAAGATCATCATGCTGGGCGGCCGTACGGGCCGCGACGGCATCGGCGGAGCTACCGGATCGTCGAAAGAGCACAACACCAAGTCGCTGGAGACCTGCGGCAGCGAGGTGCAGAAGGGCAACGCTCCGGAGGAGCGCAAGCTCGAACGCCTGTTCCGCCGTCCGGAGGTGACGCGGCTCATCAAGAAATCGAACGACTTCGGCGCAGGCGGCGTCAGCGTCGCCATCGGCGAGCTGGCCGACGGGCTGGACATTTACCTCGACCGCGTGAAGACCAAGTACAGCGGCCTGAACTCCACGGAGCTGGCCATCAGCGAGTCGCAGGAACGCATGGCGGTAGTCGTCGAAGCGAAAGACGTCGAGACGTTCATGCGCTACTGTCTCGAAGAGAATATCGAAGCCGTCGAGGTGGCCGACGTGACCGGCACGGCCCGCATGCGGATGTTCAACAAGGATCGCAAGGTCGTGGACCTCTCGCGCGAGTTCATCGACAGCGCCGGCGCCCGGCATTATGCCGAAGCGAAGGTCGGCGAGGTGGAAAACCGCAATCCGTTCGTACGTGAAATCGCCGGCGATACGCTTGCCGCGCGTTTTGAGAATAACCTCAGGGACAACAACGTCGTTTCGCAGCGGGGACTCGTCGAGATGTTCGACTCGACGATCGGCGCCTCGACCGTACTGATGCCCTTCGGCGGCCGTACGCAGGGCAGTGAGACGCAGGTCTCGGTGCAGAAGCTTCCGACCGACGGCTACACCGACACGGCCAGCATCATGGCCTTCGGTTACAATCCCTTCATCGCTTCGTGGAGTCCCTACCACGGCGCGGCCTATGCCGTGGTGGAAGCCGCGGCAAAGGTCGTGGCGGCGGGTGCGCGCTACGACAGGATGCGTTACTCGTATCAGGAGTATTTCGAGCGCATGACCAAGAATCCCGAATCGTGGGGCAAGCCTCTCGGCGCACTGCTCGGCGCGCTGAAGATGCAGGTCGAGCTGGGACTCCCGTCGATCGGCGGCAAGGACTCGATGAGCGGCACGTTCCAGCATATCAACGTCCCGCCGATGCTGATGGCTTTCGGCATCACGACGGTCGATGCCGGAACGGTCATCTCGACCGACTTCAAAAAGGCCGGCAGCCGCATCTACCTCGTGCGCCATACTCCCAAGGAGAACTATATGCCCGACACGGCGCAGCTGAAGGCCAACTTCGGTTTCGTGAGCGGGCAGATCGAGCAGGGGAAGATCCTTTCCGCATGGTCCGTCGGCTTCGGCGGCGTGGCCGAGGGCCTTGCGAAGATGGCTTTCGGCAACCGGATCGGCGCCGAGGTGACGACGGACGAAAGCAGGCTTTACGAATACGCCTACGGCTCGATTCTCGTGGAGAGCGACGGCGAACTGGATTTCCCGGCGGCCGAACTGCTGGGTGCGACCGTCGCCGACGAAGCCCTGACCGTGAACGGCGTACGGATGCCGCTCGACGGGTTGTACGAAGCCAATACCGTGAAATTCACGACGGTTTACCCCGACAAGGGCGAGAACCGTGCCGACGTGATGAGCGCCGAACCCGAACGCCGCACCTTTGCCTATGGGGGCGAAGCCGTCGAGCGTCCGGTGGCCTACCTGCCCGTATTCCCCGGCACGAACTGCGATTACGATACGGCCAAGGCGTTCCGCAACGCGGGAGCCGAGGTGACGACCAGCGTGCTGTGCAATCTGGGCGGCGACGACATCCTGCGCTCGATCGCCCAGATGAAGGAGCATATCCGCCGCGCCCATATTTTCGTGCTTTGCGGCGGCTTCTCGTCGGGCGACGAGCCGGACGGAAGCGCCAAGTTTATCGTAAACGTACTTAACAACAAGGATATACGCGAGGAAATTCATGCGTTGCTTGACCGCGGCGGCCTTATCCTCGGCATCTGCAACGGTTTTCAGGCGCTGGTCAAGTCGGGACTGCTGCCGTACGGCCGTCTGGGCATGGTGACGAAGGATTCCCCGACGCTGTTCCGCAACGACGTCAACCGGCATATCTCGCAGATCGTCTCGACGCGCGTCTCGACGCTCAACTCCCCGTGGCTCGCGGGCTTCGAACTGGGCGAGGTGCACTCGATCGCCGTCAGCCACGGCGAGGGCAAGTTCGTCGTCAGCGAGGAGCTGGCCAAGGAGCTTTTCGCCAACGGACAGGTGGCCTTCCAGTATGTCGATGCCGAAGGCCGCGTGACGGCCGAGGCGCCCTACAACCCCAACGGCTCGTCGTACGCCATCGAAGGCATCGTATCGCGCGACGGCCGGATTCTGGGCAAGATGGGCCATACGGAGCGTTACGGGAAGAACCTTTTCAAGAATATCGCCGGCAACAAGGAGCAGGCGCTGTTCCGCAATGCCGTCGAGTATTTCCGCAAATCGAAATAGTGTAAACCGAAACCATATGCCTATGAAGACCTCTTTTTATCGTTTTGCGGCGCTTCTGCTTTTTGCGGCGGCGCTGACCGCAGGATGCGGCGAGCGGACGGACGACATGCGTCTGCTCTATTGGAATATTCAGAACGGCATGTGGTCGGACCAGAGCAATGGCTACGACAATTTCGTGGCGTGGGTCAAAGGCTACGATCCCGACGTATGCGTGTGGTGCGAGGCCCAGTCGATCTATAAGTCGGGTACGGCGGAGAGGATGGATTCCGTCGATCGCTACCTGACGGCTAACTGGGGCGAACTGGCGGCCCGTTACGGTCATAAATACTGGTATGTCGGCGGCCGCTGCGACAATTTCCCGCAGGTCGTTACGTCGAAGTATCCGATCGAGAACGTGCGGCGGATCGTCGGCCAAGCTCCCGACAGCATCGTTTCGCACGGCGCGGGCTGGGCCCGGATCGTGAAGAACGGCCGGCCGGTCAATATCGTGACGCTCCATACGTGGCCGCAGGCGTATGCCTTTCAGGCCGTGGACCGCGACGCCAGCAAGGCCGAACATGGCGGCGACCGCTACCGGCGCATGGAGATCGAGTATATCTGCTCGCATACGATCGCTACGCAGTCCGACGCCGGACAGCAGTTGTGGATGATGATGGGCGACTTCAATTCGCGCTCGCGCCTCGACAACCGGGTTTACAACTATCCCGACGACGACACGCGCCTGCTGGTGCATGATTATATCGCGGAGCATACGCCCTATGTCGACGTGATCGCGGAGAAGCACCCCGGCGAATTCCACACCACGACCCACGGGCAGAGCCGCATCGACTTCGTTTACTGCACGCAGCCGCTCTGCGAGCGGATCACCCGTGCCGAGGTGATCGTGGACGACTTCACCGAGCCGGTGCGCGATCCGGGCAAGTTGTCGAACTTCTACCACCCCTCGGACCACCGTCCGATTCTGGTGGACTTTGATATGAAATAGAACGAATCAACAAATAAACTTAAAAAACACAAACATCATGAAACAGCTCGAAATGCTCTACGAGGGCAAGGCAAAACAGGTTTTCCGCACCGACGATCCCGAAAAGATCATCATTCACTACAAGGATGCGGCGACGGCTTTCAACAACATCAAGAAGGCCACGATCGAGAACAAGGGCGTGCTGAACAACGCCATCTCGACCCTGATTTTCAAAGAGCTTCAGAAGGCGGGCATTAAGACGCACTACATCGAGACGATCAACGACCGCGACCAGATATGCCGCAAGGTGACGATCATTCCGCTGGAGGTGATCGTGCGCAACATCATCGCCGGCTCGATGGCCCAGCGTCTGGGCATCGAGGAGGGCACGCAGCCGTCGAACACCATTTACGACATCTGCTACAAGAAGGACGAACTGGGCGACCCGCTGATCAACGACCACCACGCCGTAGCGCTGGGCGCCGTGACTTACGACGAGCTGGACCTGATTTACGCCATGACTTCGCGCATCAACGAAGTGCTGCGGAACATGTTCGCCAAGATGAACATCAACCTCGTGGACTTCAAGATCGAGTTCGGCCGCACGTCGGACGGCGAGATCGTCCTCGCCGACGAGGTGTCGCCCGACACCTGCCGTCTGTGGGACATGTCCACCAACGAGAAACTCGATAAGGACCGTTTCCGCCGCGATCTGGGCAAGGTGCGCGAGGCTTACGAGGAGATTCTTGCCCGTCTGCAGAAAATCGTGGAGTAATGGCGATGCGGCAGATTAGCGACCGGGAGTTGCATGAGGAGTGTGGTGTGTTCGGCGTCTTCGGGGTGCCCGACGCTGCATCGCTGAGCTATTACGGCCTGCATGCGCTGCAGCACCGCGGACAGGAGGGCGCGGGTATCGTGGCCGTCGACGAAGGGGGAATTTTCCGCCGCATCAAGGGCAGCGGACTGGTGACCGAGGTGTTCGACGAGGCGAAACTGGCGACGCTCAAGGGAAATACGGCCATCGGCCATGTGCGCTATACGACCGCCGGAGGCGGCGGCATCGAGAACGTGCAGCCGTTTCTGTTCCGTCACAACACGGGCGATTTCGCGCTGGCCCACAACGGCAACATCGTCAATTCGGCTCTGTTGCGCGAGTATCTCGAGAACAAGGGCAGTCTGTTCCAGTCCACGTCGGACAGCGAGATTCTGGCCCACCTGATCAAGAAGGAGACCCGCTACCACGACAGGCCGCGCATCTTTTCGATCATCGATGCGCTGAACATGCTGGAGGGGGCGTTCGCGTTCTTGATCATGACCGCCAACCGCATTTACGCCTGCCGGGACAAATACGGCCTGCGTCCGCTGGCCATCGGCCGGCTGGGCGACGGCTATGTCGTGTCGAGCGAAACCTGCGCGTTCGACGTGCTGGGTGCCGAGTTCGTGCGCGATGTCGAGCCGGGCGAGATCGTGACGATCGACAGGCAGGGTATCCGCAGCCGCGACTACTCGATGTACAAACGCTGCGAGATGTGCTCGATGGAGTATATCTACTTCGCCCGTCCGGACAGCGACATCGACGGCTGCAACGTCCACGCCTACCGCAAGGAGTCGGGCCGTCTGCTCTTCAAGGAGTCGCCGGCCGATGCGGATATCGTGGTCGGTGTTCCCGATTCGAGCCTCAGCGCGGCGATGGGCTACGCCGAAGCGAGCGGCCTGCCGTACGAAATGGGACTCATCAAGAACAAGTATATCGGCCGTACGTTTATTCAGCCCTCGCAGGAGCTGCGCGAGAAGGGTGTGCGGATGAAGCTTTCGGCTGTGCGCAGCATCGTCAAGGGCAAGCGCGTCGTGCTGGTGGACGACTCGATCGTGCGCGGCACCACTTCGCGCCGCATCGTCACGATGCTCAAGGAGGCCGGGGCGACCGAGGTGCATGTGCGCATCGCCAGTCCGCAGATGACCCATCCGTGTTTTTACGGCGTGGACACTTCGACGCGCGACGAGCTGATTTCGGCCCGCAAGGATCTCGAAGGCGTACGCGAGGAGATTTGCGCCGATTCGCTGGCGTTCCTGACGCCCGGCGCGCTGCTCAAGGCCGGCAACCGCAAGGAGCTTTGCATGGCCTGCTTCACGGGCGAGTATCCTACGGCGCTGTACCAGTCGGTCGATGAGGCGAACAAAGATGTAAAATGTTAAGTAAACCATTCAAGTAGACTATAATGGCACAGAGTTATGAGAAGGCCGGCGTAAACCTCGAAGCCGGATACGAAGTGGTGCGGCGCATTAAGAAGCACGTCGCGTCGACCTCGCGTTTGGGCGTGATGGGCAATATCGGCGCTTTCGGCGGCATGTTCGACCTTTCGGCGCTGAACGTGAAGGAGCCGGTGCTGGTGAGCGGCACCGACGGCGTGGGCACCAAGCTCAAGCTGGCGTTCGAGATGGACAAGCACGACACGATCGGCGTCGATGCCGTGGCCATGTGCGTGAACGACGTGCTGGCGCAGGGCGCCGAACCGCTGGTGTTCCTCGACTATTTGGCGCAGGGCCGCAGCGAACCCCAGAAAATCGAGGCCATCGTGGCCGGCGTAGCCGAGGGCTGCCGGCAGGCGGGTTGCGCGCTCGTGGGCGGCGAGACGGCCGAGATGCCGGGCATGTACGGCGGCGGCGAGTACGACATCGCCGGTTTTACGGTAGGCGTGGTCGAGAAATCGAAGCTGATCGACGGTTCGAAAGTCAAGGCGGGAGACGTACTGGTCGGCATCGCGTCGAGCGGTGTGCACTCCAACGGTTTCAGCCTTGTGCGCAAGATCGTCGCCGACAACTGCTTCGACCTGCACAAGGTATATCCCGAACTGTCGAACAAACTGCTGGGCGAGGTGCTGCTGACCCCGACCAAAATCTATGTCAAGCAGGTGCTGGAGGTGATCCGCAACTGCGATGTACACGGCATCAGCCACATCACGGGCGGCGGGTTCGACGAGAACATTCCCCGCATTCTGCACGACGGACAGGGACTCGAAATCGAAGAGGGCGCATGGGAGATTCTGCCCGTGTTCCGCTTCCTCGAAAAGTACGGCAAGGTGGCGCACCGCGAGATGTTCAACATCTTCAACATGGGTATCGGCATGGTCATCGCCCTCGATGCGTCGGAGGCGGACAAAGCCATCGAAATCCTGATCGCGCAGGGCGAAAAGGCTACGGTAATAGGACGAGTAACCGACGCCGAAGGTGTCGTAATCCGCTGAGGCCGTGCGACGCCTAGCAGTTTTCGCCAGTGGCAGCGGCACCAACTTCGAAGCCATCGTTTCGGCCTGCGAGCAGGGCGTGACCGGGGGCGAAGTGGTGCTCATGGTTTGCGACAAGCCCGGAGCGCGGGTTATCGAACGCGCCGCCGCGCACGGTGTCGAAACGTTTGTCTTCGCACCGAAGGAGTATGCTTCGAAGGCCGATTACGAACGTGAAATCGTGCGGCTGCTCGATGCCGCGGGCGTGGAACTGGTTTGTCTGGCGGGGTATATGCGCATCATCGGCGACGTGCTGCTGGAGGCTTACGGAGGACGGATCATCAATATCCATCCTTCGCTGCTGCCGGCGTTCCGCGGGGCGCATGCCATCGAACAGGCGATGGAATACGGCGTCAAGGTGTTCGGGGTGACGATCCACTATGTCGATGCGGCGCTCGACGGCGGACGGATCATCGCCCAGCGGGCGTTCGAGTACGACGGTGACGACATCGAAGAGCTGGAAGCCCGGATTCATGCGGTGGAATATCCGCTTTATGTAGAAACGATAAAAAAACTGCTCGATCCATGAGTGCCGTATTGAATACGCTCGAATCGCTCGTCGACCGGCAGGCCGTCGCCTTTATCGGCTCGGTCGATGCCGAGGGTTTTCCCAATATGAAGGCCATGCTCGCACCGCGCGTACGGGAGGGGCTGGAGGTCTTCTACTTTACGACCAACACCTCGTCGATGCGTGCGGCGCAGTACCGCCGCGATCCCAAGGCGGCCGTCTATTTCTGCGACGGGGCTTCTTTCGAGGGGCTGATGCTCCGCGGGACGATGGAGGTGCTGGAGGACGCCGCGAGCCGGCGGCTGATCTGGCGCGAGGGCGATACGGAGTATTATCCGCAGGGCGTGGATGATCCGGACTACAGCGTACTGCGGTTTACGGCCGTGGAAGGCAGGTATTACAGTAATTTTCATTCGGAAAATATCGAAATAAAATAGTAACAGATGAGAGC
>JAJPZH010000125.1 GCA_021204515.1 Alistipes sp.
GGTTCGGGTAGTTGCGGCCCGAGTTGGCGCCGCCCGAATTCATGTTCGAGCCGAACTCCGAAGATTCGGGGTCGATGAACGAACAGTTGCTGAAGGTAAGCAGGTTCTGGGCGTTGAAGTAGATCTTGAATTTCTTCACGCCGAACTTCATCGAAATCCGCTCGGGAAGCGTATAGCCCAGCTGAAGGTTCTTCAGACGCAGGTAGCTGCCGTCGAACATGTAGAGGTCCGAACCCATGCGGTAGTTGTTCTGGTTCGACGGGTCCGAAATGTCGGTCAGGCGCGGCCAGCGGGCGTCGGTATTGGTCGGGGTCCAGAAATCGAGCTGGTGTTCGTACATCGTATAACCGTAGTTGGAGTGGAACGGCTCGATCAGCTCGCCGCGGACCATCATGTCGCGCTTGAGAACGCCCTGCAGGAAGATCGAGAGGTCGATGCCCTTCCAAGCGACGTTGTAGGTGAAGCCCAGCGTGTAGCGCGGGAAAGCGTTACCCAGATAATAGCGGTCGTTCTCGTCGATGGTGCCGTCGCCGTTGCGGTCCTTGAATTTCACGTCGCCCGGCTTGACGGTCTTGCCCGTCGGGATGGCCGAGTTGGCGATTTCGTCGTAGCTCTGGAAGAAACCGTCGGTCTTATATCCGTAGTAGGAGTTGAACGGCAGGCCCTCGCGGGTAATGCGCCAGAACTCCTCCTGTCCGGAAATCTCCTCGAAGCCCTCGTACTTGAGCACCTCGTTCCACGAGTCGCCGATGTTGAACTGGAAGAAGTGCGACCAGTCGCGTTTCTTGAGCGCATAGCTGAGCGTCAGCTCCCAGCCCTGCGTACGCATCTCACCGGCGTTGTAGTTCTGCAGCTCGGTACCCAGAATCAGCGGGGTCTGGGGCTTGACCAGAATGTCGGTCGTATGCTTGTTGAAGTAGTCGAAGCCGAGATTGAGTTTGCCCCGGAAGAACGAAGCGTCGAAACCGATGTTGAAGGTCTTGGACACCTCCCACTGCAGGTTGTCGGTACCGAGCTGGAAGCCGGCACCGCCGACACCCACGTTATTGAAGGCATAGGTGTTCGAATAGACGTTGTAGGTCGTGAAATACTGGTAGTCGCCCACCGACTGGTTACCCAGCGTACCGTAGGAACCGCGGATCTTCAGATCGCCGACATTGTCGCGGTAGCTCTCCATGAAAGCCTCCTGCGAAAGACGCCATCCCAGCGATACGGAGGGGAAGAAACCCCAGCGCAGGTCGGAGCGGAATTTCGAGGAGCCGTCGTAACGGAACGAGAACTCGGCGTAGTAACGGTTGTCGTAGTCATAGGCGGCGCGGCCGAAAACGGAAGTGAGGCTGGTGCGGGTCGTATTTTCGGGCGTCACTTTCGAATCGCCGGGGACGACCTCGGTACCGTCGCCCTTGATACCCAGATCGGGATCGGCCCACTTGAGCGACACCTGATTTTCCTCGGCGGTGTAAGATTCGTTCGAAGCGCCGAGCAGAGCGGCCACATGGTGCTTGCCGAACGTACGGTCGAAGTCGAGCATCAGCTGCGAATTGATCAGGTAGGCGCGTTTGTTCCAGTCCTCCGACTTGTTGTCGTTGTTGGCCGAACGGCCTTCGCCGACCGGATTGCCCGCAGCGTCGGTATTGTAGAACATCACTTCGTGCGTACGCGTATAGCGATGGTCGGCGAAGATGTCGGCACCCAGCACGCCGCGCAGTTTCAGCCCGTCGATGATCTTCACCTCGGCCGACAGGTTGGCGTTCACGTAGTCGTTGCGGTACTTGTTGTAACCGCCCTCTTCGAGCAGACCCAGCGAGTTGCGGTCGGTCAGTTTGTCATTGAGCAGGTATTTGCCCGTCACGGGATCGTACTGGCGGTAATAATAATAGGTGGGAATACGCATCGCGTTGGCGATCGTCGAAGCGTCGGTCGTCGTCTTGCTGTTTTCGTGCGAATAAGAGAGCAGGGCCGTCACCTTCACGCGCTTATATTCGGTGGTGACGTTCGTACGGAAGTTGTAACGCTGGCGGCCGTAATCGGGACCTTCGAAGTTGCTCTCCTGATCGTAATAGCCGGCCGAAATCATATAGGTCGTATTGGCGCCGCCGCCCGATACGCTGACGTTGTAGTTCTGCTGCATGGCCGTCCTGAGAATCTCGTCCATGTAGAACGTACCGTTGCCGTGCGCTTTGAGGTCGCGGATCTGCTCGGCGGTAAACGCGGGCGTAAGACCCGAATTGGCTTTGGAGATATTGAGCAATGTAGCGTTCTGCCAGCCCTGAACGGGGGTGTAGAGCACTTCGGGCTGCTGCCAGCCGACCATGGCCGAGAGTTCGACGGTCGGAGCCTGATTCAGCTTACCCTTCTTGGTCGTGACGAGCAGAACGCCGTTGGCGGCGCGCGATCCGTAAATGGCGGCCGTACCGGCATCCTTCAGTACCGAGACATTCTCGATGTCCGACGGATTGAGCTTGTTGAAGCTGGCGTTGTCCGACACCAGACCGTCGATGACGATCAGCGGTTCGTTGTTGTTCATCGTACCGATACCGCGGATGTTGATGTTGAGCTGGTTGTCGGCAGGATCGTTGCTTCGCTGCTGGATGACGAGGCTGGGCGAAGTACCCTGCAGGGCCTGCGTCAGGTTGGCGACGGAACGTTCGGTGATGGCTTCGGATTTGATCTGGTCCACGGCGCCCACCGCACGGCGGCGGGTGGTGGTGCCGTAGCCGATGACGATCACTTCGTCCATCAGTTGCGCATCCTCCTTCAGTGTCACGTTCAGCAGCGTGCGGTTTGCCACCGGAAGCGTCTGCGTCTCGTAGCCGATGAACGAGAAGTCGAGTTCGGCATCGGCATCGCACTGGATCTGGTATTCACCGTCGATACTGGTCGAAGTTCCGACCGAAGTACCTTTGACAATGACGGTAACGCCGAGCAGCGGCGCTCCCTCGGCGTCCTTCACCACTCCCTTGACGGTGACCTTGGATGTCTGGGTCTGGGGGCTGGCATAAACGGTTGCGGCTGCAAACCCAAGGGGGGGGTAATCAGCAGCACCAAAACCGTCAGCATGATTTTGTGCCCAAAATTGGTCATAGATATTGTTTTTTGGTTTAGTTAAAATATACTCCCCGCACCCGATGACGCTGGAGGCGGTTCATGGATTCAGAAAACGGAAAAATAACAGGATAAATTACGGAATTCCGCAAAAAAATCGGCGGAAAGGATCAGACAGGAGTTTTTTTCCATAGGCTAATCTGGTTTTAAGTTTTAGGTTAAGCGGTCGGTTTTTCGTGAAAACAAAGTTGAGAAATAAGATGCGGACCGAAAAATATACGGGCGGCAAATTTATCCGCCGTACATGATCCGGTACTATTTTGTCACAAAATTGTATTTTTCGGTCAGGGACGCAAACGTACTCTATACGCCGCCCGTTCCCCCGAATCAGCGGTTTTCACGACGTTTTATGACAATTCGGGCACAAAACCATACAAACCGCGTCACGACACCGTCCTGAGAAAAAAAAACTCCGGCCCGGCTTTTCAGCCGGGCCGGAGCGCCTAATTACACCACTTAAAAAACTTGTTACTTCGCATCCGGACGGATGAAAGTACTGCTCGCCGGAAGCACGTCGTCGATGCGGTTGTCCGAAGCCGTCATGGCGAATACCGCCACGTTCTTGTTTTCGGGCAGCGTCACCGTCCGCGCACCTTCGGGAATATCGAGAGAAACCATATACATATAGGAGAAGTCGTAAGGCAGGTTACCCACGTCGCCCTGATGACGGTGCGTGCCGACATGGGCGATCGTCGCATCCTTGAGCAGCGCTTCGCTGTGACCGCGCCAGCCCCACTGTCCGTAGAAGCCCTTCCAGAGCGGCACATAGACGGCCTGCTCGGAATCGCCCACCTTGAAGACGGCCTCGCACTCCTTGTCCAAAGCGGCCACCAGCATATAGAGCTTCTTGTAATCGCCCTCGGGCAGCTCGATCTCCTGATTGCGGCACGTCACGGCATCCTTGACGTTCTCCTCACCCATCATGAACCGTACGCCGTTGCAGGTCAGCTCGGCGGGAATCAGCTCGGCGGCGAAACTGCCGCGCTGATTGTCGAAACGATAATAGGTGTAGAATTCGTCGGTCGTAAAGGCCACCGTATTGTAAGGCAGCGTCACAGGTGCGCTGTTCACCTCGAACGCAGACTTCTGCGCAGGAGCGGCCAGCCGTACACGGTAGGTCTTGGGAGCGAATTTGCCGGCCGAAACGAGCAGCGAGCGGCCGTCGGTCTCGGCTGCGCCGATCTTCTCCTCGATGCCGTTGCACTCCTCGGCCGAGAGAATCTGCGCCGGGAAGGTGATGCGGGCGTTCTCGACGGGCTTGCCGGTCAGCTCGTAGCAGCGCACGATATAACCGTCGCCGTCCTCGGCCTTCTTCAGCGCACGCACACCGATCTGCGGTGTCGAAGTCTCCAGCATCGAGAAGGTGCGGCCCAGCGATCCCGCATGCTTGGGAGCCACATAAGCCACGAGCGGCATATTGAGCTGCTCCGAAGCTGCCACCGCAGCACTGCGGTCGGTTCCCTTATGCCCCACGATCGAATAGGTGAAGTGATTGACGCCCAGATCGAGATCGTTCTGATGCGTATAGCGTTTCTCGGTCGAGGGGGTATGGATCAGCGTCAGGCGGATCGTATTGTCGGCAGGCTTGTCCCAGCCGTATTTGCAGTCGTTGAGTACCGAAACGCCGTACGAGCCGTCGGCGTCGGTCAGGTCGGCCCATTTCAGAGCGGGCACTTCGTATGCCGTGGCGGTGTTGTTGCCGCGCTCAATAAAGCCGATGCCGAGGTCGTAAGCGGCCTTCGCATTGCTCACCGACATCGGGAATTCGGCTTTGAGCAGCGTATTGCGGCTGTTCCAGTCCACCGTCGTACGGATGTCGATACGGTCGTCCTGTGCACCGTCGGTCAGCGTAACGTACTGCGTGAACTTCGAGTCGCCGTACGTGCGCTCGACCTTGAGCGATGCGCGCACGGGTCCCTCTTCGCCGACGGATACCGAAACGTTGTCGGTAACGGCGCGCGGGGTCTTGTCCACAACCTCCTTCAGCACCTCCCATGCGGGCCACTCGTTCGAAGGATTGCCTTCGAAAATCGCCAGCCGGAAGGCCTTGCCCTGCTCGACCAGTTCACGGCCGTAACGCTTGTCCACGAGCGACGCAATGTCGCCGTTCTTGTCGAGCGTCACCTTGTAAACGGCGTTCTCGATCGTATTGCCGTTCACTTTCAGCACCGACGATTTCGCGGGCGAAGCCGGACGGACGTCGTAGACGGCGTACCCTACCGACTTCACGTCGGCGGCGAATGCGATCACGGCCTTGTCGCCCTCGCGGCTGAGAATCTGCACGGCCACGCGGCGGCCGTCGGGACCGTATACGGCCACGCCTTTCGTTTTGGCGGAGAGCGGAATTTCGGCCTCGACAACGGCTTTGACAGGATAGGTCACGGCGTTATAAACCACTACGGGCGTACCCTTCACGCGCGTATCGAGCGAATAGCTCAGCGCCCCGACCGCCGTATTCATCACGTCGCCGCCCTGCCGCAGAGCGATCAGCTCGTCGTTCCACGACCACGTATAGGCCGCCGGAATACTCGTACCCGTCAGGTCGTCGTGGAACTGGTGCCAGATGAAACGCTGCCATATCTCGGTGAGTTTCTGCTGGTCGTAAGCCAGCGCACCGAGCCAGTCGGCGGCGACCGAAGCACGTTCGGCGGCACCCGTCAGCTCCTCGTTGCGGCGGTTGTAGTATTTCATGGCCGTCTGCGAAGTATAGCAACCGGTGGCGTGCACGTCCATCAGCAATTCGCCGTCGAAAGAGGGCAGTTCGGCTTTGCGGCCGAGGTAAGCCTTAAACAGGTCGTCGCTCACAGCGCTGATGATCTCGATCGGAGCGTCCGGGTCGTTGATCGCCTTGGTCAGACGGCGGCACGTGGTCACCGTACCGCTGTTGCCCTTGTCGCCGACCCCTTCGCCGCCGCCGGCGTAATAACGGAAGCAGGTGTTGTCGTAACCGTGTGCAGCGCGCTCCATCAGGCGTTCGTTATACTGCACGTTCTCCGGAAGTTCCGAATTGTAGCCGCCCGTATCGAAGGCCGCGATCACCGAACTGCCGTCGATGCCGTACCAAACGCCCCACGAGAAGGGATTTTTCTTGTGGTAGGAATCGTCGTAAAAATCGTGGTTGCGCCAGCTAAGTTTTTGTGTGGACATGCCGATCAGACCGCTGTGGGCCGCAATGGTCGGCAGCGTATAGCCAAAGCCGAAGCAGTCGGGCAGGAAAATATCGGTCGAACGTACGCCGAACTCCTTTTTATAATACTCCTGTCCGAGCAGGATGTTGCGGAAAAACGACTCGGCCGAGGGCATATTGGGGTCGTTGGCGTCCCACGACGCACCGGCGATGTGCCACTGGCCCGAAGCGATGTATTTCTTCATCTGCTCGTAATGCAGGGGATAGTACTCCTTCATCCACGAATAGACGACGCCGCCTTCGAAGCTGAAGCGGTAGTCGGGGAAGCGTTCCATGAGGTAGAGGTTCTGGAACAGCGTACGGGGAATGTACTCACGGATGGTCGTCTGCACGTCCCAGTTCCACTGGGTGTCGAGATGGGCGTTGCTGACCATGTAGGCCTTGTAGGTCTTGGGCGCCACGGACTTGCCGTCGGTCTGCTGCGCCGAAGCGCTGCCTGCGGCAAAGCACAGCGCAGCCACAGCAAGCATAAATCGGTTCGGTTTCATATCAGTCAGGGTTTAAAGATTTTGAGTTTTCACAAAATTACGTAAAACAGCCGAGAGAACAAGTATTATTTTACGCAATAAATGTATTATTTTACGATCGGGGAGCCGTTTCGGGAAAGAAATTTCAAAAAAAGAGGGGCGGAACATCGCATCCGACGTTCCGCCCCGTGAGATAATTCTGCGGAGGCTGATTAGATAGCGCCTGCAATCAGGAACACGGCGGCTACCGTAAGAATGGCGTACAGCTCGGGGAAGGCGGCCAGAATAAGCGTCTTACCCATCACGTCGTAGCCGTTGCCGATAGCGGCGATACCGTTGGCGCAGACCTTCGACTGGTAGTACGACGAAGCGAGGCAGACCAGACCCGTCAGCAGACCGGCGCCGAAGATAGCGGCACCCTGCAGCAGCGTCATCGAATCGGTCAGGAAACCTTTGATGATGAAGTAGCCTACGAAACCGTAGAGACCCTGCGAACCGGGAATGGCCGAGAGAATCATGTAGCTACCGAAAGCGCCGCCGTTTTTCTTCATGGCGCCCACCGACGCCATACCGGCGATCGAAGTACCGATACAGCTCGCTACGCCCGAAAGGCCCACCATCAGCGCTACGCCGAGATAGCCCAAAATAATTGCAGTTGTTGATTCCATAATTGTAATTTGTTTTAGTTGTTATTTGTTTTCCGAATTTTCGATTTTGCGCAGGGGATCGAACGCCCGCATCGACATCTCGAAGCCTGCATTTTTATAGAATTCGACGAACGTCAGACGCATCGGGTGCACGAACGACGAAATGGTGGACATGAAGAGGTTGATGCCGTGACCGACGAGCAGGATCGGAATCATGATCAGCAGCCGCACCAGAATACCCGAGCCTTCGGGCACGAAACCGTCGGCCAGCGCGTTGAACACCGTGGCGAGGATGCCGCCCGAAAGTCCGATGGCGAACAGACGGATGTACGACAACACGTCGGAGAGGATGCCCGTCAGATTATTATAGGTATCCCACAACCCCAGACCGAAATTCAGCAGCGGATTCTTGCCCGGCGAATTGAAGAACAGCATCAGCACCGCACCCACGCCGAGCGTCGCATAGAACGCGGGCGACGAGGTGGTGTAGAACGGAATCACCCATTCGGGATTGAGCAGCGGCAGACCTCCGGCGATGCTTCCGCCGAGGATCACCAGCAGCCAGCCCAGCGAACCGAGCGAATAGCGGAATCCGACGGTGGCCGAGATCATAATGACCTTCAGCATCATGCCGAAGACGATCTGCACCACGCCGATAGCCAACGCGATCGAGAAGAAGCTGCCCTGAAAGTCGAAGAACGGGATCGAAGGGAAGTACTCCTTGAGATTCACGCCGAACACCGAACCGCAGAACAGGCCGACGACGATCGTCATCACCCCGCACAGCGTGGCGAACCACGCGGCCTGACGCATCATGCCGGGTTGCCTGTTCTTGGCCAGCATCCACGCCCCCAGCAGGGCCAGAATGGCACCGTAACCGGCATCGTTCAGGCAGATGCCGAAGAAAAGCATGTAGAACGGCGCGAAAAAAGGCGTTAGGTCCATCGTGCCGTACTTCGGGCGGGCGTACATGTCGCCCACCAGCTCGAAAATACGCGCGAACCAGTTGTTTTTCAGTTTCACGGGCGTATCGTCCTCGGGAGTCGGATCGCCCTTGAGGTATACGACGTTGGGATACTGCTCCAGAAGCGCATCGACCTTGTCCGAAGTCTCCTTCTCGGCCCAGCCCTCCATGACGACCAGCGTTCCGTCGGCCGCCTGCTGTGCCGTGGCCTTCACACGCACGCCCTGCAGCTGTTCCTTCAGGGAGGCGGCATGCGCCGCAAGCAGTTTCTCCGAAGCCGCGACGCGCGAGAATTCGGCGTCGAGAGCGCGGAGTTCCTTTTCGGCGTCGGCAATGCGGCGTTCCGCTTCGCGGACGTCCATCGACGGAGTTTTCATCTCCTGCGCATCGAGCGTCACCTCTTTGCCCGGGGCCGTCACGACGACGAAATAAGCCGTCGATTCGGTGCGGTTGATCGGCGCGATCGTATAGCTTTCGTCCCACTGGGTTTCGAACTTGTCGTAATTGCTCTTCGGCGTGAAGAAATAACGCAGCACGATCCCCTGCTCGGCAAGCGACTTGGCCTGTTCGGGCGAGAACTCGCCCCACGGGCGCAGTTCGTCGGCCATCTTTTCGAGACGGCCGATCTCGGCATGCAGCGCCGTCGCCTGCTGGTGTGCAGCGGCGTAATGCTCGTAAGCCTCGGCTCCCGTTGCGAACGGCTTGGCCCCGGCCTTGCAGCGCCCCTCTTCCGTACGGAAATTGCGCAGGAATTCGAACGCCTTGGCGTGTCCTTCGATGTCGAGCAACAACTGGCGGTCCTCCTCGGAGGGTTCCCAGCCCGTCGTGGTGATGTCCACCAAGCCGAGTTCGCGCAGCTTTTCGATAAAATCCTCGCTTTGCGCCGCATAGAGCACAAAGTCGTATTTCGCCATTTTCGCTATCATAACATCGCGCCCTCCCCGGCTTGCTGCTGCTTGGTTTTCACGATCTTCTGGGCCGACTTGGAGAGGTTCTCCTCGTCCTCCATGAAGCGCTTGATCTTACGTATGGCGTCCTCGTATCCGGGTATCTGCACCTTTTCATACAAGTTCACCTTCTGAGTGGTTTTACGGCGTGCATAGTCCAGCAGTTCCATCTTGCGGTTGTAGACCTCGAATTCGATACCCAGCTGCGCCATGCGCTTGAGAATATCGACTCCGTCGGCGAACCAGACGGGCGACGAGAAAAGATCGTAGGGTTTCTCCTCGAATTTCACGTCCTGCAGGACCGGCGTACGCACACCTGCGATTTTCTGTACCGAAAGTTCCACATCGGCGATACGCAGGAGGTCACAATCAAACTCTCCCCATAGCGACACCATGTAGTCGTACTCGGCCTTGAGCCGGTCGAGCCGACGGCGGTAATCGCCTGCGGAGTCCTTCGCCTTCTTCACCTCGGAGCGCAGGGCCGACTCCTTACTTTTGATCGTAGGGAGTGCCTTCTGCCGCATTTTCAGCTGCTTGCCGAGGTCGCCGAGCGAGGTCTTGTTATATTGAAATTTGATTGCCATCGTACGTTACGCTTCTTTCCAGTACTTTTTGATGAGTTCCTCTTTGATAGCGACCTCCTCCTTGGAGAAGTACTTCGCAAAGAGTCCCCACGCCGTGTCGAGCATTTCCGTAATGCCGATATTGACGTCGATCGAGAGCAGTTTCTCCGAATAGTCGAAGGCGAACTTCAGCGTACGCTCGTCGTAATCCGAAAGGTCGAAACCGTTTTCGAGTTTGGTCTTGGCGTTGGCGGCGTCGGCATACAGACGCACGCAGGCGTTCATCACCTGCGGATGGTCCTCACGGGTCTTCTTGCCGATAACCAGCTGTTTGAGACGCGACAGCGAACGGAACGGGTCCACGATGACCTTGCCCGTGTCGGAGTCGTTGCGCAGGAACAACTGCCCCTCGGTGATGTAACCCGTATTGTCGGGAATGGCGTGCGTGATGTCGCCGCCCGAAAGGGTCGTCACGGCGATGATGGTGATCGAACCGCCGTTGGGCAGCTGCACGGCCTTCTCGTAGATCTTCGCCAAGTCCGAATAGAGCGAACCGGGCATCGAGTCCTTCGACGGAATCTGGTCCATACGGTTCGACACGATGGCCAGCGCATCGGCGTAGAGCGTCATGTCGGTCAGCAGCACCAGCACCTTCTCGCCCTTGTCCACGGCGAAGTATTCGGCGGCGGTCAGCGCCATGTCGGGAACGAGCAGACGCTCCACGGGCGGGTTCTCGGTCGTATTGACGAACGACACGATGCGGTCCAGCGCACCGGCGTTCTCGAAGACGGACTTGAAGTAGAGGAAGTCGTCGTTGGTGAGTCCCATGCCGCCCAGAATGATCTTGTCGGCCTTGGCGCGCAGGGCCACGTTGGCCATCACGGCGTTATAGGGCTGGTCGGGATCGGCGAAGAAGGGAATCTTCTGGCCCGTGACGATCGTATTGTTGAGGTCGATACCGGCGATACCCGTGGCGATCAGCTCCGAGGGCTGGATACGCTTGAAGGGATTCACCGTCGGGCCGCCGATCTCGCGCGGCTCGCCCTCGACGATTTCACCGCCTTCGAGCGGCTCGCCGTAGGCGTTGAAGAAACGGCCCGCGAGGTTGTCCGACACGCGCAGTTTCGGGGGTTCGCCGTGGAAGACGACCTCCGAATCGGTGGCGATACCCTCGGTTCCGGAGAAAACCTGCAGCGTCACGTTCTCGCCCATAATCTTCACCACCTGCGCCAGTTTGCCGCCCACGGTAGCCAGTTCGTCGTTGCCGACGCCCAGCGCCCGGAGCGTCACGGTCGCTTTGGTGATGTTGTCAATCTTGGTATATATCTTCTGAAAAGCTCGTGTTGTCATGGTCTAAAGCTTATTTGATTTTTTCACTCACGTACTGTTCGATCTGCTTCAGATAGCCTTCGAACTTCTCCGACTGCCACTCCGAATAGTTCATCTGACGGAAGAGGTTGATAAGGCCCTTGAAGAACTGCGAGCACTCCTCGAAATCGGCGAAAGCGAAATCCTTCCGGCAGATGTCGAGCACCATTTTATACATCATCTTCTGACGTTCGAGCGGACAGTTGGCATCGATGTCGTCGAAGGCGTCCTGCTGCAGAATCACGAAGTCGAGCAGTTCCGACTTCCAGAAACGTTCGTGGTACTCCACCGGGACGCCGTCGTCGCCGAGGATATTGATCTGGTCGTTGGCCTCCTTGCCGCGCTGCACAATGGTCTTACCGGCGTATACCAAATCCACCCAGTCCTTCTCGATATGCTCGTCGAGGTATTCGCGGATTTCGGGATATTCGAGGTACTTAGAATAGGATTCCAGCGGGTCGATGGCCGGATAACGCTTCGAGTCGGCACGGCCCTGCGAGAGCGCATAGAAACAGCGCGCGGCTTTCTTGGTCGATTCGGTCACCGGCTCCTTGAGGTTACCGCCCGCGGGCGACACCGTACCGAGGAAGGTTACGGAACCAGTCTGTCCGTTGTTCAGTTTGACCAGACCGGCGCGCGAATAGAAGTTGGAGATGATCGCCGAAAGGTCCATCGGGAAGGCGTCCTGACCGGGCAGCTCCTCCAGACGGTTCGACATTTCGCGCAGCGCCTGCGCCCAGCGCGAAGTCGAGTCAGCCATCACCAGCACCTTGAGTCCCATCGAGCGGTAATATTCGCCGATGGCCATACCCGTATAGACCGACGCCTCGCGCGCCGCAACGGGCATGTTCGACGTATTGCAGATGATGATCGTACGCTCCATGAGCTTGCGGCCCGTATGGGAATCGACCAGTTCGGGAAACTCTTTGAAGATTTCGACCACCTCGTTGGCGCGCTCGCCGCAGGCTACCATAATGATAATGTCGGCATCGGCCTGCTTGGAAATGGCGTGCTGAAGCACGGTCTTACCGGCGCCGAAAGGTCCGGGGATGAAGCCCGTACCGCCTTCGGCCATCGGATTGAAAGTGTCGATGGCGCGCACGCCCGTCTCCATCATGCGCGACGGACGCGGCTTCTCAACGTAGCAGCGCACGGCCTGCTTCACGGGCCATTTCTGAACCATCGTGATCTCATGCTCCTTACCCTCCTCGTCCGCTACGACGGCGATCGTGTCGGTCACCTTGTATTTCCCGGCCGCCGCCACGCTCTTGACCGTATAATTGTCGGCCATGGTGAAAGGCACCATGATCTTATGGCTCACCCACTGCTCCTTGACTTCGCCCAGCCACGACGCGGCGGTCACCTTGTCGCCGGTCTTGGCCAGCGGAGCGAACTCCCATTCGGCATCGAAGTCGATCGGATCGGTGATCGAACCGCGCTCGATGAACAGACCGTCCATCTTTTCGAGGTCGTTCTGCAGACCGTCGTAGTTGCGCGACAAAAGTCCCGGCGCGAGAGTCACTTCGAGCATATGCCCCTCGAACTCGACCTTGTCGCCGATCTTAAGCCCGCGGGTGCTGTCAAAAACTTGGACATAGGCGCTGTCGCCTACGACCTTGATGACCTCGGCCATCATCTTGGTATCTCCCGCATACACATAGCAGATCTCGTTCTGGCCTACTGCTCCGTCGGCCTTGACGATGACGATGTTGGAGATGATACCATTTACACGTCCTGTAGTTTTCATGAATATTCGTTTAGTTTCTTATTTTCATTTTTCCGGTCGCGGGCCGCACTTTCCGCACCTCCCGGCCGCCCCGAATCCCTCCTGCCGGAGAGACCGGCCCCGGTCCGGCGGCGCGCCGCCCGCACATGCCGCGCGGCGGCTATATCCTGTTCACCAGCTCCCTGCCGTCCAGTTCGGCCATCAGGCGGTCGAACATCTCCCGGCCGCGCACGGCGTCCAGCTGCGTCCAGCGGGCCACGATATTGATGCGCGCCAGATAGGACAGAATGGTATTGATATCGAAGTAGTCGAACGTCGCCAGCTCGGTGGCCTCGTTCCAGCGGATCAGGTCGATCTTATGCTCTTTCTCGACCAGATTCGCCTCGTCGTTCACGGCGGCGATCACGGCGTCGATGTAGGGCAGTTCGCCCCGCAGTCCGAAATCGGCGGCCGAACTGCGTTCCAGCTGTTCGACCACGTCGCCCCCGCCCACGGTCACCTCCTCGACCGGACGGCCCGCGGCACGGGCCGTCACGGCAGCCGTCACGTTGCGCAGGGTGCGGTCGAACTCCGACCACTCGCGCAGGAAGCGGCTCTTGGCACGGCTGCAGGTGGCGTAATAGGCGTCGAACAGCGCGGTTTCGAAGCGCTGCGCCGTATCGACCTCTTCGGCATCCTCGCCTTCGGGATCGGCATAGGCGCGCAGCACGCGGCCTACGGCGGCGGGCAGGCGCTTGGGAGCCTTCACCTCCTCTTCCAGCTCCTCGCGCGTGAAGTTGCCCAGCGGATTGTGCGCCGAGCGCCCCGCGCACAGCGAAGCGATATTTTCACAGTCGTAGTAGCCGTACAGCAGACGCACCTGAGCCGCATCCGAAGCCGAAACACCGTCGAGAACCTCTCCGACGATGGCTTTGGCGTCGAAACCCTTGGTGTCGGCGTCGAGGGAGTACTCCTTCAGCCCGGCTACCAGACAATAATATTCCGTTGCGAACATACGCGTTACGCCTTAAAAAGCATATCCGAAACTTTCTCGCGCAGGTATTCGCCCAGCAGGGCGTCGAAATCGGCGTCGGAGAACGATATGTAGTAACCGCCGTCCTTGGCGCCCACCTTGAATCCCGTCTTCACCTCTTTGGAATAACCCACTTCGATACCGGCGGCCACCAGCTCCTGAGCGCTCTTGCCGAACGCCGCGTCGAGCTTCGCACGCTCGGCTTCGGGCAGCAGCGCCTTCAGCTCCACCTTACCGGCATCGGCGCCGTTCCAGTTCTTGGCTACGGACAACAGCATCTCCTTGATGAACGCGGGGTCCATGACAGCCTCCTTGACGCCTGCGGCCGTGCTCTTGGCGACGATCATCGCGGCGATCTCCGACTTGATCTTCGCGGCGGCCTGCTTGCCGGCGAGCGAAATCTCGGTCATCGTATTCTTCTCGACGTCCTCGGCTTTGTCCTGCGCCTTTTTGACGATATCTTCGGCCTGAGCACGGGCTTCGGCGACGATCTTCGCCGCCTCTTTCTTAGCCTCGGCGACCAGACGATCGGCTTCGGCGCGTCCTTTCTCCAGCCCCTCGTCGTAGAGCTTCTGAGTCAACTGTTGAAGTTTGTTTTCCATAGTGTTATTTAGTTTTAATTATTGTTTTTCATTTTACGAACACAAATATATAAAAGATTATTATACAAACAGCGGCGCACCGAGACAATTTGTCCTTTTTTGACAAGAATAGAGAACAAAAGGAAGAAGTATGCGCCGCAAAATCTCATCGGACACGAACCCCGGAAACACGCTGCTGCACAATTCGCACAACGGGACAAAGCCCTGCGAGGAACGACGGATTCAGGTGTGTTTTTGCGACGGCCGCCACGAGCGGACGCAAAAATGTCCGGCCAAATCCCGCGCGGTTCCGAATAATGCCACACGCCCCCGGAATTCATTTCTGTTTCCGGGGGCGTGCGCAGGGGATAATGCGGACATCAGAACAGGCCGAGCGACTTGCTCCGGGCCAGCAGACAGGCGCCCATCACGCCGGCGCGTTCGCCGAGTGACGAAAGCTTGATCTGCGTATCCTTGTTGACCAGCATCAGCGAATATTTGTTGATGGCGTTGCGCACGGGCAACATCAGGTATTCTTTGGCCACCGAAAGCGTGCCGCCGATAACGATCACCTCGGGATTGAACATGTTGATCAGCCCGGCAATGGCCTTGCCGAGCGTATGCCCCACCGACTCCAGAATCTCGATGGCCAGCACGTCCTCCTTCAGCAGTGCGGCCAGAATATCGTTCAGCGTGATCTCCTCGCCTTTTTTGTATTTCTCGGAAAGCATCGACACGCGTCCCTCCTTGAGTTTCTCCAGAAAAATCCGGTGCATGGCCGAACCGGAAGCCCCCGTCTCAAGACAGCCGCGTTTGCCGCAGCGGCAGATGATCTCGTTGTCGAGCAGCGGAAAATGGCCGAATTCGCCCGAAAAGCCCGACTTGCCGTAAAATATCTTGCCGTCGATGATCATCCCCAGCCCCAGTCCCCAGCTGGCGTTGATGTAGAGCATCGTCTTCTCGGAGTGGGCGTCACCGTACATATATTCGCCGTAAGTGGCGGCACGGGTGTCGTTCTCGATGTAGACCGTCGTGCCGAGACGCTCTTCGAGCAACATCGTCAGCGGCTGTTCCTCGACGAAGAAATAGCTGTAACTGTATCCGGTTTGCGAATTGACGCGGCCCGAAATATTCACCCCGACGGCCAGCACCTTGTCGCGGGCGATCTTGCGCGCACGGATGAAATTCTGAATCACGTCGCAAAGACGGTCCAGCGAACGGGGATCGTTGTCCATCAGAAAATCGACCGTCGTTTCATCGATCAGCTGTCCCTTGAAATTGATGACGGCCATCATGACCGAATCCTTGCGCAGATCGACGCCGACGAAATACCCGGCATAGGGATTCAGGCCGTAGATATTCGGCCGGCGGCCGCCGGCCGTCCCCTGCTCGCCGAAATTGTGGACGAAACCCTCGTCGATCAGCTCCCCGATCAGTTTGGTTACGGTCGGCACGCTCAGATTCACGGCCTTGCTCAGATCCGTGATGCTCGAATCGCCGCAAAAGATATACTGACAAATGATCTGCTGTTTGAGAATCGCGTTTTTATTGCCTTCCGTCGCCTGTTTTAAAAAGGAACTGGTCATAGCGTATCTTTTTGTTTGATTTCAACATTGATTGTGTAAAGGTAGCAATAAATCACGACCCGGCAAACCCGATACAAAAGAAAATAGCTTCGGATGCAGACCATAACCCATTTTTTTTCAAAAGCAGCGTCTTACGAGCAGCCTATGCGCCGACCAAAAAAGCAATAAAATACGACAAACAGGTAAATCCGCCCGATTCATAATAACAAATCTTACGATAATGCCGACTCGCAGACAATTCGTTTACGAACGGCATCCCGTCCGGGAAGCGCCTCACCGCCGCCG
>JAJPZH010000289.1 GCA_021204515.1 Alistipes sp.
ATTGTCCCCCAACCAGAAATCCACCCGCCCGCGGGCCGGGGGCGAGGGCCGGCAGCTACAGGTGGGCGTGGTGTTCGCCGGGCTGCCCAAAAGCGACCGCAACCGGGTGGTGGAGTATGTGATCGACCCGTCGCTGGTCACCGGCAGCAACCAGACGGCGCTCCCGGCGGATTACTATAAATTCGACGACCCGTCGCAGATCGTCATTCCCAAAGGGCAGCTCAAAGGCTACATGCCCGTCAGGATCGACTCGGCGAAGTTCGTGAACGACCCCAAAGCCCTCACCGGCGAGTACATACTTCCCGTGCGTATCGTCAAGGCCGACGCCGACGCGATCTCCGAAGGCAAGGACTACACCCTGATTTCGGTCAGCTATCAGGGCAAGCAGTACGGCAACTACGAATACGCCGGCGTGCGGACCAATACCGCCACGCAGGAAAAACAGCAGTATGCCAACGTCAAGACCACGACCAACAGCATCCGCCAGCTGCAGACCGTAGGACCGAACACCTTCCGCGTATACGCCGACCAGCAGGGCACGAACGATCCCGCTAAAGGCCAGTATTCGTTCCTGATTACGCTCCCGGTCAAGGGCAGCGGACAGGTAACGATCGCCAAAGACCCGGACTACCTGCCCGGCATCGAGGTCGAAGCCGACGGCGAATCGACCTACGACGCGGGCACCAAGACGTTCGTTCTGCGCTACAAGTACACTCAGAACGGTACCGAATGGAAGGCCGAGGACAAGATGACCTTCCGCAACCGTATCCGCGACGATCAGGGCGACGGCCGCGTACTCTACGAGTGGCGGGGCTTCTGATCCGCACATGCTCAGACACACACCGGGCCGGGATTCTCCGTCCCGGTGTGTATTCCGAAAATCCAATCTCCTGAAACCCGATCGCTATGAAACGTTATTTACTGCTGCTCGGCCTGCTTTTATCCGCATTCACGGCGGCATGCGGCGGCGACACCGTCAAAGTTCCGCCGGCTCCGCCTTCGGGCGGCGGCGAAGAAGAAACGGCCGTCAATATGTGGGGCGTCGATATGACCGTGCTCGAACTCGACGGCAAATACTACGCCGTATGGTCGGGCTGGGACGCCTATTACGACAACAGGGAGGGCAACGGCCAGTATCTCTACATCGCCCGGATGACCTTTCACGACGAAAAACCCATGGTACGGCTCGGCCAGCGCGTCCTGCTCGCCAAGCCCGAACTGGAGTGGGAGATGAAGGTAAACGAGCATATTTCGCTCGTCGAAGGTCCGACGGCGCTTTACCACGGCGACGACGTTTTTATCCTCTACTCGACGCGCGGTTCGTGGACCGACAACTACAAAATGGGGCAGCTGCGGCTCAAGAGCCGGCAGAGCGATCCGCTCGATCCCCTCTCGTGGGAGAAAAAGCAGACGCCCGTTTTCCAAGGGCTGAAGGAGGACGACGGCAAGGGCTATCTGGTCTACGGCGTAGGCCACGCCAGCTTCACGACCTCGCCCGACGGCAAAGAGCACTGGATCAACTACCATTCGAAGACCGTGCGCGACACGGGCTGGGACGACCGCAAGGTTTTCTTCCAGCGCTTCACGTTCGACGCCGACGGCAATCCCGACTTCGGCATCCCGGCCAATCCCGCCGAGCCGATGACGCGGCCTTCGGGCGAAACGGAGATCGAACGCGCCGACGGAGCCGCCGATCTCTCGCCGACCTTTATGAATCCCGTGCGGGCAGGCTCCGATCCGTGGATCGTCAAACACGACGGCAAGTATTACACCTGCCGCTCGATCGACCGCGGAATCTGGGTGACCGAATCGCGGTTCATCTCCAAATTCGAGAACGGCCAGACTTGGGAGCAGGCCCGCCGCAAGGTATGGACTCCGCCCGCCGTGGCCACCGACAGATGGAACATCCGCCAGCACTGGGCGCCCGAGCTGCACCATATCAAGGGCAAATGGTATATTTTCTACGCCGCCGGCAAGCAGACCGCGGCACCCTACTGGCAGCACCGGGCCGGAGTGCTGATTTCGGAAAACGGTCCCTTCGGGCCTTACGAGGAACACGACGACAGCCCGCTGTTCACGGGAGAAATCGTCAAAAAACAATAACCCATGAAAAAGACCTCCGCAATCCTGATGCTGGGCATGCTGGGATGCACCCCGGCCGGCGGCAAAGAACCTGCGAAGCCCCCGGTTCCCGACCCGGGGAGTGAACCCGAACGGCCGAACGTGCTGTTCATCATGCTCGACGACATGTGCGACTGGGCGCATTATCTGGGCGGCAGCACGCAGGTCGTAACGCCCAACCTCGACCGGCTGGCCGCACGCGGCGTGGCTTTCGCCAACGCCTATGCCGCCGTGCCGTTCTCGAATCCTTCGCGTACAGCCCTGCTCACCGGACTCTTCCCCAGTACGACGGGCGTTTACCAGAATACCCACAACATGGGCAATTCCGAAGCCGTGCAGTCGGCGACATTGCTGCCCGAACATTTCCACGACAACGGCTACACGACGGTCTGGGCCGGAAAAATATTCCACACGAGACCCGGCGAGGAGCGGCTGGAGCGGATGTGGGACGACATGCGCTTCCGCGACGGCGGCTACGGTCCGTGGATGAAACACATGGAGCGGCCGCCGCAGGGCATGGACTGGCGCGGATACGAGGCTTGGGACGGTCCCGACACCGATTTCCCGGACATCGTGAATTCGCGTCACATCATCGAATTCCTGCAGCGAAAGCACGAAAAGCCCTTCTTTGCGGCCATGGGCATCTACCGGCCGCACGCCCCCTACACCGTTCCGGCACGGTTCTTCGACATGTACAATCCCGACGGCATCGAACTGCCCTACGTGCCCGACGACGATCTGGACGATCTGCCGCCCTATGCTCTCGCCACGTTCTACCCGCCGGTATGCGACGTGCGGCAGGAGCTTCCGCAGTGGCGCGAGGACGGCACATGGAAAAATCTGGTGCGGGCCTACCTCGCCAGCGTGACTTTCGCCGATTACGTCGTCGGCACTCTGCTCGACGCCCTCGAAGCGTCGCCCTATGCCGACAACACGATCGTCGTACTGCTGGGCGACAACGGATTCCACCAAGGTCAGAAACAGCGTTTCAGCAAGATGTCGCTCTGGCGCGAAGCCTGCCATGTCCCGCTGATCGTCGCCCTGCTCGACGCCCTCGAAGCGTCGCCCTATGCCGACAACACGATCGTCGTACTGCTGGGCGACAACGGATTCCACCAAGGTCAGAAACAGCGTTTCAGCAAGATGTCGCTCTGGCGCGAAGCCTGCCATGTCCCGCTGATCGTCGCCCTGCCCGACGGCGGCGGCGCCGAGGTGCAGGCCCCGGTGAGCCTGCTGGACATCTACCCCACGCTCAGTTCGCTGTGCGGACTCGCGGCCCCCGCAGGGCTGGAGGGCAACGACCTCGCGCCGCTGGTGAAGAATCCCGCCTCGGCATGGGACAAGCCCTGCCTGAGCAACTACATCCGCGGCAACTGCACGGTGCATTACAAACACTGGAACTACATCCGCTATACGGACGGCTCCGAAGAGCTGTACGACACCGCGGCCGATGAGGACGAGCACTACAACCTCGCCGGGAAACCGGAACATCAGGCCCTCATGCAATCGCTGCGGCGGCATATTCCGACCGAATGGGCGCACCCGCTTCCGGCCACCGAAAAAGCACGGCGCGCACGTACGCAGAAACCATAATCCAAACAAAACAATATGCTTCATCCGATGAAAAAACACATCTTGATTTCCCTTTCATGCACCGCCCTGCTCGGCGGTCTGCTCACGGCGGCTCCTGCTGCGGCCCAGACGGCGACGGTGCGGGTCGATGCAGAAAAAGTCGAACAGCGCATCACGCCGTGGCTGTACGGCGCCTGCATCGAAGACGTAAACCACGAAATCTACGGCGGCATCTACGACCAGAAAATCTACGGCGAAAGCTTCGAAGAGCCGGACGCCACGCAGGACCTTTCGGCCTTCTCGAAATACGAAGGCATCTGGAGCGTGAGCGACGGCGTAGCCGCCGTCAGCGCTTCGCGCGGCGGCAAGATCGTCTACAACGGCGCAGAGATCGGCGACGGCGTCGTCGAAACGGACATCCGCTTCGACAACGAACGCGGCAACATGGCGGGCATGCTCTTCCGCGCGAGCGATCCCGGCATCGGGCGCGACCGTTTCCGCGGATACGCCGTGAGTCTGTCGAGCGTCGGCAAAAAAATCGAACTTACCAAACACGACAACAACGTCACGTTGCTCCGCAAAGTCGATTACCAGTTCGATCCCTACACATGGAACCGGCTGAGCGTGTCGATGCAGGGACCCGAAATCGAGATTTTCCTCAACGGCAAAAGCGTGCTGAAATACACCGACGAAGATCCCCGCTATTTCCGCAGCGGAAAATTCGGCCTGCGCGATCTGGTTGCCGACGTCTATTACCGCAACGTGGGTTACAAGACGGCCGCCGGGATGAAGACCATCTCGTTCGAAGCGCCGCAGGGCGTTGCCGTCAGCTGCCGCTGGCAGCCTGTCGTAACCGGCACGGCCGAGGCGGTTTTCACCCATGATACGCAGGATCCGTTCCACGGCAACTATTCGCAGGGCGTCGAGATCGTCGCCGGCAAAGGTACCGCAGGAGTCAGCAACATGAGCCTCAACGGCTGGGGCATCGCGGTTCGCAAGGGCCGCACGATGCAGGGACGCATCTACCTGAAAGCCGCAGGGGCGGAAGTTCCCGTCACGGTAGCGCTCGAAAGCGCCGACGGCAAAACGCGCTACGCCGCGCAGCGGATCGAAGGCATAACGGATCGGTGGACGCGTTACGACTTTACGCTCACGCCCTCGGCCGACGACAACCGCGCCCGGCTCGCGGTGACGACCGACCGGCCGGGAAAAATATGGATGGACATGGCGACGCTGGAAAGTACGGGCGACGCGCGTTACAAAGGGCTTCCGCTGCGCAGTGACATCGCGCAGGCGCTGGTCGATCAGGGACTCACGTTCCTGCGTTACGGCGGCACGATGGTCAATGTGCCGGACTACCGCTTCAAGAACATGATCGGCGACCGCGACCGCCGTCCGCCCTACCGGGGACACTGGAACTGGTGGTCCACCAACGGATTCGGCATCGAAGAGTTCCTGCAGTTCACCGAAGCGGCCGGATTCACCCCGTCGTTCGCGGTGAGCATCGACGAAACGGCTCAGGACATGGCCGACATGATCGAATACCTCAACGGTCCCGCCACGTCGGAGTGGGGCGCCAAGCGCGCCGCCAACGGCCACCCGGCGCCCTACAACGTAAAATACATCGAAATCGGCAACGAGGAGCAGATTCTGCACGAAAGCCGCGAAGGATACGACCACTATATCGAACGGTTCAACATCCTGCACGACGCGATGAAAGCCAAGGACCCGAATCTCGAACTGATTATCGCCATCGACTGGAAACCCGGTTCGCCCGAAATGGAACGGGTATTCAAGGCCCTCGACGGCAAGGCCGCCTATTGGGACTATCATCCGTGGGCCGACCCGATGATCGCCGGCAAAATCGCCGAGGAGAAACTCTCGGAGATGAAACGGCTCTTCTATTCGTGGAATCCCGCGACGAAGATGAAATGCGCCATCTTCGAAGAGAACGGCGACACGCATAACATCCGCCGCACGCTGGGGCACGTCACCCTGCAGAACACCATCCGCCGCCACGGCGACTTCGTGCTCACTTCGTGCGCCGCAAACGCCCTGCAGCCCTACCGCCAGAACGACAACAGCTGGAATCAGGGGCAGATCTTCTTCACCCCGACCCAAGTGTGGGGCATGCCGCCCTTCTACGCCCAGCAGATGGCCTCGAAGCACCATCTGCCGCTGCTGGTGGCGTCCGAAACCGAAGGCACGCTCGACGTGACGGCCACGCGCGACGAAGCGTCGCGGAAACTCGTACTGCACATCGCCAACATCCGTCCCGAAACCATTGCGGCGAAGTTCGACGCTTCGACCTTCGGCCCGGTAAAGCACGTCCGCACCGTCACCCTTTCGGGCAGACCGGAGGAGGTGAACACCCCCGAACAGCCGCGGCGCATCGCACCCGTCGAGCGGGAACTTGCAGCACAGGAGGTCGTGAACCTCGACATCAGGCCCTTCTCGTACACGATTCTGGTTTTCGAAAAATAAAAACATACGACCCATGAAAAGCAAACTGCTGCTTCTGGCCGGCACGGCGGCCTGCGCCGGAACGGCCACGGCAGCCAAGAAAGCCCCCGCAGCGGCGCCCCAGCGTCCCAATATCATCCTGATCCTGTTCGACGATTCGGGCTACGGCGACGTCACGCCCTACGGCGCCCGCGGCTACACCACGCCCAACATCGACCGCATGGCCCGGCAGGGAATGAAACTCTCCGACTTTTACGTATCGTCGGGACTTTCGTCGCCGTCGCGCGCCTCGATCCTGACAGGGTGCTACGCCGAGCGCATCGACTTCAGCACGGTGTTATTTCCCAACGCCAAACGCGGACTGAACCCCGAGGAGGTCACCATCGGCGACATGCTCCGCGAACAGGGCTACTCGACGGCCTGCGTCGGCAAGTGGCATCTGGGACACGCATCGAAAGAGGCGCTGCCGCAGTCCCACGGCTTCGACGAATATTTCGGCCTGCCCTACTCCAACGACATGTGCCCGTCGGTTTACCCCGACATGCCCTACGCCAGCAACAGCGACGGCCGGGCCTATCCGGGCCTGCCGCTTATCCTCGGCGACGAACCGATCGAATACAATCCCGACCTGAGCCAACTGACCACCCGTTACACGGAATACGCCTCCTCATATATCGACCGCCACAAAGACGGCCCGTTTTTCCTCTATCTGGCGCATTCGATGCCGCACGTACCGCTGGCCGTATCGGATAAATTCAAAGGCAAATCCCAGCAGGGCCTCTACGGCGACGTGCTGATGGAACTGGACTGGTCGGTGGGCCAGATATACGAAGCGCTCGAAAGGAACGGCATTGCCGACAATACGTGGGTCATACTCACCTCGGACAACGGTCCGTGGATACTGATGGGCAACCACGGCGGCTCGGCCGGACCGCTGCGTTCGGGTAAGGGCAGCACGTTCGAAGGCGGCGAACGGGTCTTCTGCCTGACGACTTGGCCGGGCGTAATCCCCGCGGGCAGTGAATGCGGCGAATTGGTGACGGCCATGGACTTCCTGCCCACGATGGCCCGCGTCACCGGCGGCAGGCTCCCCTCCCGCACCATCGACGGCAAGGACGTATATCCGCTGCTGTCGGGACAGAAGGGGGCCAAATCACCGCACGAAGCCTTCTATTACTACATCGTGGGACGTCCCGAAGCCATCCGCGCCGGCGACTGGAAATACCACCCCGAACACATCTACTGGGAACCCGTGCTGTACGGCCGCGACGGCTGGCGCGGAACCAACCGCAAGTGCACGCTTCCGCCTTCGCTCTACAACATCAAAGAGGACATCGGCGAACGACACAACGTCATCGACCGGCATCCGGAAATAGCCGAAAAACTCCACAAGATGCTCTTCGACTTCGACCGGAAGATGAAAGCCGAGGTTCGCAAGGCTGTGATTTACGAATAGCAGGCAGATCCGCAGGCCACGGAGTCCCGGAAACTGCGGAGACGACCGCAAAGGACAGACACGGCCGGAGAGCGGTACACGGCCGGGAAGGGCGGATCGAAAACGAAGGTCCGACTGTCCGCGAGAAAGGAAGTCTGCACGAATGGCCGAAAAAAAGCGGCGGCAGGAAATAAAAATCCTGCCGCCGCTTTCGCATTCCCGGGCATCTCTACTTCACTCCGGTCTTATAAACGCAGACGTGATTGTAGACCGCATCCGGTTCGAGCACGGTCGAGGGGAATCCGGGCTGGTTGGGGCTGTCGGGGAAGTGCTGGGTTTCGAGCGCCACCGCCCCGCGGTAGCCGTAACTCAGGCCGCCCTTGCCGCGAATCGTACCGTCGAGAAAGTTACCGCCGTAAAACTGCATGCCCGGCTCGGTCGTCCAGACTTCGAGCCAACGACCCGAAACGGGTTCGTACAGCTCGGCGGCGCGTTCGAGGCCGTACGGCGTCTCGCGCCTGAGCACCCAGTTGTGGTCGTAGCCATGCCCGAGGCGCAGCTGCTCGGAGGCATCATCGACGCGCGCGCCGATAAGCGTCGGCGTGCGGAAGTCGAACGGCGTATTTTCGACCGGAGCGATCTCGCCCGTGGGGATGAGCGTCGCATCGACCGGCGTGAAACCGTCGGCGCAGATCGTCAGCAGGTGATCGTTAACCGTCCCGACGCCGGCGCCGTGGAGGTTGAAGAACGAGTGGTGGGTGAGATTGACCACCGTACGTTTGTCGGTGCGGGCCGTGTGGGTCACCGTCAGCGCGCCGTCGTCGTCCAGTTCGTAAGCCAGTCCGACGTCGAGCGTTCCCGGAAAGCCCTGCTCACCGTCTTCGGAACGGTAGCGGAATACGATCCGCTGCGCATCGGCCGCAACGACATCCCAGACCACCATATCGAACCCCTTGTCGCCGCCGTGCAGCGAGTTCCCGCCGTCGTTGGCCGGCAGACGGCAAACGTTTCCGTCGAGCGTGAAACGCGCGCCGGCGATACGGTTGGCGTAGCGGCCGATCGTAGAGCCGAAGAAGCGTTCGCCGACGTAACGGACATAGGCGTCGAGCGTCGCATGTCCGAGTACGATATCCTCGAAACGGCCCGATTTGTCGGGCGTCCAGAATTCGACGATCCGGGCGCCGAAGTTGGTGACGGACATTTCCAGTCCGTGTTTGTTTTTCAGGTAATAGAGATCGGTCTTTTTGCCGTCGATAACGGACTGGAACGCAGCCCGCTCGACTCTCGAATGGAATGTTGTCATAAAAGGTCAGTAATTTTATTGAATGGTGAAAATAAACCGGTTGCAGGGCGACACCCGGCAACTGTAAAAAGGCGCCGGCCGGGTGCCTTCCGATGCAAATATAAGAATAATATTTAAACTGGTATATACCGGTATGTATTTTATTTGCAGCAATTTTACCGTTTCACGACGATTTTGTGCAATATTTTTTTTACAGGTTCTTTTATTAATCTGCTGAATTTATGTATCTTTGCGAAAATTAAACGATTCCCATGAAAGGTAACAAACCCAAGTACAAACTGGTCGTGGACCACGTTATCGAGGGCATAACCGCCGGAACCTACAAAAAGGGAGACTGGATTCCGTCGGTAAACGATCTATGCACGATGTTCAATCTCTCGCGCGGCACGATTTTCACGGCTTTCAACGAACTGAAAGCCAAAGGCATCATCGAAGCCACGCCGAGCGTCGGATATTTCATCGCCGGTACCGAAATCGCGCTGAAACACCATATATTTCTGCTGTTCAACGAATTCAACATCTTCAAGGAGGACCTTTACAATTCGTTCATCGAAGCCATAGGCGACAACGCCACGGTCGATCTGGTGTTTCACAACTACAACCGCAGCGTCTTCGACACGCTCCTGCGCAACGCCGAAGGCAAGTACACGAGCTATATCATCATGTCGGGCAAATTCCAGCATATCGACGATCAGCTGCAGCGACTGGGCGGCCGGGTTTTTCTGCTCGACCACTTCCACCCCGAACTGAAGGGAAAATACTCCTCGGTGGCGCAGAATTTCGAACAGGACACCTACAACGCGCTCGTGTTCGGACAGGAGCACCTGCGGAAATACAGCCGGATCATCATGGTCCAGAAGAACGTCAAGGAGCCGCAGGAGCGTTACGACGGACTCTGCGCTTTCTGCGAAGAGTACGGATTCGAGCACGACTACATCGACACGACCAAAGGCCGCAAAATCAAGAAAGGCGAACTCTATATGGTCGTGGACGACCGCGACATGATCTTCCTGCTGCGGCAGTCCGAAGCCCAGAAGCTGATTTTAGGCAGGGATTTCGGCATCATCTCCTACAACGAAACGCTGCTCAAGGAGGTGATCGCAGGCGGCATCACCACGCTTTCGACCGACTTCAGGCAGATGGGACGCACGATGGCCTCGCTGCTCGACAAGAAGAAGATCGTGAACATCGAGAACAAGTGGATGCTTACCATCCGCAAATCGATCTGAGGAAAATTCCGCGGCATAAAACGAACGGCGAAGCGTAACGAACACTTCGCCGTTCGCGTCTAAAACCCGGACTGAGGCGGTCAAAGATAAAAAATCCGAGGAATGCGGTAAAAATATATACCGATACATACCGGTATATTAATTTTTTATTTATATTTGCATAGCGATAGACGGTACAACCCCGCCCGTCCAAGAGATTTCAACCAACTTAAACCACAAGACTATGCAACAGAAAATCCTCTTGCCGTTGCTGGCGCCGCTCGTTGCCGGGTGCGCACAGAAAGCCCATGCTGCCGAAAAACAGGACCCTTCGCGTCCCAATATCCTGCTTATCGTCGCCGACGACGTCAGCTATTACGACCTCGGCTGTTACGGAGCGACGAACAACGCGACCCCCAACATCGACCGTCTCGCCCGCGAAGGCATGCAGTTCACCAGCGCCTTCAACTCCTCGTCGATGAGCACCCCCACCCGGCACAGTCTCTATACGGGCATGTACCCCATGAAAAACGGCGGTTACGCCAACCACAGCGCCGTACGCGAAGACGTGCTGACGATGCCCGTCTACATGCGACAGTTGGGCTACCGCTGCGGTCTGGCCGGCAAGTGGCATATCCGCCCCGAATATATCTTTTCGTTTGAATCCGTCCCCGGATTCAAGAAAAACTGCCTGAATCCCGATCCGTCGTACACGCTCGACGGCGTACGCGAATTCATCAACCGCAGCGAAGAACAGCCTTTCTGTCTGGTGCTGGCTTCGATCAACGCCCACCTGCCGTGGACGGGAGGCGATCCGTCGGTCTTCGACCGCGCGGCGCTCAAACTGCCGCCCCAAATGATGGACACGCCCGAAACGCGCGATATTTACGCCCGCTATCTGGCCGAAGTCACTCTGCTCGATCAGGAGGTCGGCGACATGATCCGCCTGCTCGAAGAGCGCGGCATTTACGACAATACGCTCATCATCTTCATTTCGGAGCAGGGGACCGAAATCGCCGGCGCCAAATGGACCAACTGGCAGGCGGGCGTGAAGTCGGGCATGCTGGCCAAATGGGGCGGACACATTGCTCCGGGATCGAAAACCGACGCCGTCGTACAGTACGAAGACATCCTGCCCACGCTGATCGACGTGGCCGGCGGCAAACGCCCGAAGGATATGGACGGCTACAGCATCCGCAAGGTTCTCGACGGCAAAACCGACAAGCACCGCAAGTACGCCTTCTCGCAGACCTGCATGGTTCCGGAAGGACCTTCGTACCCCATACGTTCGGCCAGCGACGGCAAATACAAACTCATCCACAACCTCAATTACACGCATCCCTATGCCGTGAAACACATCGAAAACAAGGAGTGGTTCGACACATGGCGCAAAAAATCCGAGGCCGATCCGGTTTCGCACCACATCTGGGAGCGTTACAAGAACCGTCCCGAGTACGAGCTGTACGACATCGAGGCCGATCCGTTCGAGATGACCAACCTCTACGGACAGGAGCAGTACGCCAAAGTCGCCGAGAAACTCAAGAAACAGCTGGTGAAGTGGATGACCGAACAGAAGGACCAAGGACTGGCATCGGACAAAGAACTCGAATAACAACCTGAAAAACTACGACCATGAACAACAACCGGATTTTCTGCGCCCTGACGGGCATGGCGGCACTGGGTTCGTCGGCGGCCGCAGCCGCGGAAGCTCCCGCCCGCAAGGCCGGCAAAGAGCCGCAGCGCCCCAACATCATCCTGATTATGACCGACGACATGGGTTTTTCGGACATAGGCTGCTACGGCGGCCTGATCGAAACGCCCAACCTCGACCGGCTGGCTTCGAACGGACTCCGCTACATGCAGTTCTATAACGTGGGCCGCAGCTGCCCGACGCGCGCATCGCTGATGACGGGGCTCTATCCCCATCAGGCCGGACTGGGACACATGATCCACGACCGGGGAGAGGACGGTTACCGGGGCGAGATCAACCACAACTGCGTCACGATCGGCGAGGTGCTCCGCGATGCGGGCTATCACACGCTGCTGTCGGGCAAGTGGCACCTGAGCCGCTACCTCAACGAAGACGAGGATATTTCGAACTGGCCCCTGCAGCGCGGATTCGACAAGTTTTACGGCATCATCCACGGCGCTTGCAGCTACTACGATCCCTATACGCTCACGCGCGGCAACAAGCGCATCACGCCGCTGTCGGACCCCGAATACAGGAACGAACGTTTCTACTTCACGGACGCCATCACCGACAACGCCATCCAGTTCATCAACGGCGCAACGCAGCAGGACGACCGCCCCTACTTTCTCTATCTGGCCTACACCGCGGCGCACTGGCCCATGCAGGCGTTCGAGGAGGACGTACAGAAATACAAAGGCAAATTCGACAAAGGCTGGGACGTGCTGCGCAAGGAGAAGTACGACGCCATGGTACGCGCCGGAATCATCGACCCGCAGTGGGACCAGACGCCCCGCGACGGCATTCCGGCATGGGACAGCCTGACCGAGAAGCAGAAGCAGTTCGAAATCCGCCGCATGATGGTCTATGCCGCCATGGTATCGCGTATGGATATGAACGTCGGACGGCTGGTCGATTATCTGACCCGCACCGGACAGCTCGAAAACACGGTCATCCTCTTCCTGCAGGACAACGGCGCATGTGCCGAAGACTTCCTTTCGAAGGGTAAGATCAGAATGGTTCCCCTGCCCAACAGCGCCTCGGTCGGTCCGATGGACGACGACGAATTCGTCCCCGACATGATTCCGTTCAAGAACCGCAAGGGACAGGAGGTCTGGATGGGCGAAGGACTGGTCATGGGCGCCGACACCACATGGGGTTCGTACGGCAAAGGCTGGGCCAACGTCAGCAACGTCCCCTTCCGCGAGTATAAACACTGGGTACACGAGGGCGGCGTCGCCACGCCGCTGATCGTACACTGGCCCGCAGGAATCAAGGCCAAGAACGACACCCGTCAGCAGCCGTCGCACCTGATCGACATCATGGCCACGTGCATCGATCTAGCGGACGCAAGTTACCCCGCGGAATACCACGGCAACAAGATCAAACCGCTCGAAGGCCGTTCGCTCGTGCCCACGTTCGGAGACAGGAACGCAGAACTCGACCGCGAAGCGATCTACTTCGAACACGAGGGCAACCGCGCCGTGCGCATGGGCAAATGGAAACTGGTCTCCAAGACCGGTCGCTATACCGACTGGATTCCGACGCCGTTCGGCAAGTGGGAGCTTTACGACATGGAGAAGGACCGTACCGAGATGCACGACCTGTCGGCGCAGCATCCCGAACTGGTGAAGCAGATGGCCGACATGTGGGACGCATACGCCCACCGGGCCAATGTCTTCCCGCTGCCCAAAAGCCGCATTCAGTAACCAATCATAACCCGACGAAAATGAACAGAAACCTATGGATCCTGACCGTCGCTGCGGCACTCGCGTCGTGCGGCGGCGCACAAAAGCCCGGCAAAGGCGTGGAACTTATCGACGCATCGGCATTCCGGACCGAAATCGCAGGCAAGCCCGTCACGCTCTACACCCTGCAGAACGAAAACGGCATGGCCGTACAGATCACCAATTACGGCGCGCGTATCGTCGCCCTGTGGGTACCGTCGGCCGACGGCTCCTTCAAAGACGTAGTCTGGGGATATGAGAACATCGACGGTTATCTCCGCACGGCCGACAAATACTGCGGACCCGTCGTAGGACGCTACGGCAACCGCATCGGCAAAGGCCGCTTCACGCTCGACGGCAAAGAATACCAGCTGACGATCAACAACGGTGAAAACCACCTGCACGGAGGTACGGGCGGGTTCGAAGCGCGCGTATGGAACGGCCGCGAGACGGTGGACAAACAGGGCAATCCCGCCGTCGAAATGACCTACCGCTCGGCGGACGGCGAAGAGGGATATCCCGGCAACCTCGACATCGCGGTAACCTACTCGCTGACTCCGGACAACGAACTGGTGATCGACTACGCAGCCACGACCGACGCTCCGACGATCGTAAACCCCACGAGCCATGTCTACTACAACCTGCACGGCACGTCGGAGAAATCGACCGACTCGCATCTGCTGACCATCCACGCCAGCCATTTTACGCCGACCGACGCAGGGCTGATACCCACGGGTGAAATCCGTCCGGTAGAGGGCACGCCGCTCGACTTCCGCACGCCGACGGCCATCGGCGCACGGCTGGATACGCCGCTGACCTACGAACCGCTGATATTCGGCAACGGCTACGACCACAACTGGGCGCTGGACAAACCCGAACCCAAGGCCGTGACGCTGGCAGCCGAAGTTTACGAACCTTCGACCGGTATCCGGATGAAGATTCTCACCGACCAGCCCGGCTTCCAGTTCTATGCCGGACAGGGAATGGACGGCAAGGAGGTCGGCAAACGCGGCGACCGCCACAATTACCACTCGGGACTGGCTCTCGAAACGCAGAATTTCCCCGACGCTCCCAACCACGACAACTTCCCGTCGTCGGTACTGCGTCCGGGCGAAGTCTACACCCAGCACACCGTATACGCCTTCGAAACAGAATAACGGAGAGCAACGGCAAAGAATCGGGACTGCGGCTTTTCCGCGGTCCCGTTTTTTGCGCCGTTCGGCGCAAAATCTCTCCCGAGCGCGCAAAACATGCCGGAAAAACCGTTATCTTCGCAGTAAATCGAATCGGTATGAACGACACAACGAACACAAACGGACAGTGGATCGTCGGCATCGGCGAAGCCTTGTGGGACATACTGCCCGAAGGCAGGAAGATCGGCGGCGCCCCGGCGAATTTCGCATACCATGTATCGCAGTTCGGGTACCGGAGCTGCGCGGTCAGCGCCGTAGGCGACGACGAACCCGGACACGAACTGCGCAGGCAATTCTGCGAACGGGGAGTATGCTGCGCCCTCGAAACAGTTCCGTTCCCGACCGGGAGCGTGGCGGTGACACTCGACGGAGCCGGAATTCCGAGTTATGAAATCCGGGAACAGGTCGCTTGGGACAACATTCCCTTCACGCCCGAACTGGAAACGCTGGCGCGCCGGACACGAGCCGTCTGCTTCGGATCGCTGGCACAGCGCGGCGCCGTATCCCGGCAGACCATTCTGCGGTTTCTGGAAACGATACCCGACACGGCGGGACATTATAAGATCTTCGACATCAACCTGCGGCAGCATTTCTATTCGTCGGAGGTGGTCCACGATTCGCTCTGCCGCAGCAATATTCTGAAAATAAACGACGAGGAGCTGACCGTCGTAAGCCGGATGTTCGGCATACGGGCGCAGGAGCCGCAGGCGCAGTGCCGCGCCCTGCTCGAAAAATACGGACTCCGTACCGTGATACTCACCTGCGGCGCCGTCGGAAGCCATGTATTCACTCCGAACGGCATGTCGTACGTCGCCACGCCGCACGTCGAAGTGGCCGACACCGTCGGCGCGGGGGATTCGTTCACGGCGGCCTTCGTCTCGGCGCTGCTTGCCGGGCGGAAGATCGGCGAAGCGCACCGGCTGGCCGTCGATGTCTCGGCCTACGTCTGCACCCGGCAAGGCGCCATGCCGAAACTGCCGGAACGGTTCACGGCGCAGATCAGGAAAGAACAGGCGGCGGTCAGTTGACCGCCGCCTGTTCTGATGAAACACCCGGAGACTTTCGTTTGCAATAACGTTCGCACTGCCCGGCGATGTCGTAGCCGAGCATCGCGCCGAGCATGAAATCCTCCTCGGCGGAGAGTTCGTTGAGCGGCTTGTGGATGAATGTCGCCACGGTCTCCAGACACATGCGGTTGCCGAAGTAAAGATTCACCTTGCTGTCGGTCACCGACTGAATCCGGTAAGCGATACCCAGCCTTTCCAGCCGCTCGGAGAGCAGCGAAGCGCAGGTGCGGCACATCGTGCAGAGCACCAGACTCCGTACACCTTTCTGGAACTCGTAAATCTGGTGCAGGAACAGCTTCATCGAATCGTAACGGCTGAACTCCTCGGCACTCATCGTTACTCGTTTTTAATCTGTTCGCACCATGCGGCAACCCGCCGGTCGGTCTTGTCGGGCGCGCTTTCATCGACGGCAAGTCCCACGAACTTTCCGCCGCGGCAGACCAGCGAACCTGTTTCGTCATACCCTTCGGGCGCATACGCTCCGACGAACGTGCAGCCGCTCTGCTGCAAGCCGTCGTAAATCAGCCCGACGGCATCGCAGAACGTATCGGGATAGGAACCGCTGTCGCCGCAGCCGAAAAGCGCCACCTTTTTGCCGCTCAGATCCTGCGCCTTCAGCTGATCCAAAAAGCCGTACCAGTCGTCCTGCAGCTCGCCTGCGCCCCACGTCGAAGAACCCAGCACGAGCAGGTCGTATTTCTGCACTTCGCCGGCCGGCGTATCGGCCACATTGTGTACATCGGCGTCCGCGACGCCCAATTGTTTGGCAATATCCGCAGCCACGGCCTCGGTCGTGCCCATCGTACTGCCGAAAAAGATACCAGTCATAATTTCGTCGTTTTTGGTTTACGGCAAAGAAACAGCATTCCCACCGGACCGTCAATACCGGATTTTAGGGGTTTTGGCGCGGCCGGATAGCATTATGATGGGATGCCGCACGAACGCAACTCATTATTATTGATGATGGTTGCAATGCAATTTACCAAGATATGGCGATTGCCGCATATGCCGGGGCGCTATACTTTTGTCCCGTGAAAACAGAACTATGCGGCTACTCCTGAAATATTTGCTATTTATCCTGCTGCCTGCGTACACGTACGGGCAGTCCGGCCGGCCCGACGCCGGGATCACGTTCGAAGTTACCGATTCCCTGCACAATCCGCTGGCGTATGCTACGGTGGCACTGACTCCTATGTCGGGGGGGGAAAGGCCTACGCGACGACGACCGATGAGGAGGGGCGGGCACGTTTCACCCTGCCCGCGGATACCTACAATGCGGATATTTCATATATCGGATATGTCTCCCAGCGGATGGAGGTACGGCCCGTCAGCGGCAGCGACATGCTGCGGACCGTCCGGCTCCGGACAAGCGACACGCAGATCCGCGAGGTCGTAATCACGGCGACCCAAGTGCGGGGACCGGTCTCGGGCGTGCATATCGGCCGGGACGCGATGAACCACATCCAGCCGTCGAGTTTCGGGGACCTGCTCGAACTGCTGCCCGGCGGACGGGCCTCCGACCCCTCGTTTTCCTCCTCGAACCACATTCATCTGCGCGAGATCGGCACCTCTAACAGCGATTACCAGACTACATCGCTCGGTGTTTCGTTCGTCATGGACGGAATTCCGATGTCGAACGACGCGGGCATGACATACAATTCGGGAACGACCGTCGGGAATAATATTTCATTGAACAGAGGCGTAGACATGCGCACGATGCCGACCGATGAAATAGCTTCGGTAGAGATTCAGCAGGGCATTCCGTCGGTCGAATACGGCGATCTGACCAGCGGACTGGTCAAGATCAAGCGCAAGGAGGGAGGCCGCAACCTCGAAGCCCGCTTCAAAGCGGATCTGGGCAGCCAGCTGCTCTATGTCGGCAAAGGATTCGAATGGGGCGCTCCGGCCGACCTGCTGACGATGAACATCGGCGCGACATGGCTCAACTCCCACGACGACCCGCGCAATACGCGCCAGAACTACCAGCGTGCGACCGGATCGTGGCGCATGAAGAAACGCTGGGAAAGCACCTCGGCCTACCGTTACACGTTGGGCGGATCGCTCGACTACACCGGCTCTTTCGACCGCCAAAAAAGCGACCGGGATATCGACGAAGGCCCGGCGGGCGTACCCCTCGAACGCTACAAATCGAGTTACAACAACGTCGTCGCGGCGGTGAATTTCACCACCGAATCCAAGGGTGCGAACTTTTTCCGCAGTTTCGATTTTTCCGCCTCCGTCTCTTCCGAATTCGACCTGATCGACCGCTGGCGTTACCGAGCGAACAGCGGTAACGTCCCTATACGCACGGCAGTCGAAGAGGGCGTCTTCGATATGGAAGTGCTGCCGGTCCGCTATGAAGCGACCCTGCAGGTGGACAACAAACCGTTCTACGCCAACGCCAAGGCGGTAGCCCTGCTGGGAGCCGACACCCCGCTGAGCCGCAACACGATCCGCATCGGAGCCGAATGGAACATGTCGAAAAATTACGGCGGCGGTCTGCTTTACGACGTGACGCGCCCATTTACCGACCTGATGAGTTCCCATCCGCGGCGTTACGACGCCCTGCCGGCGCTGCACCGGCTCTCGGCGTTTCTGGAGGACAATACGACGATTACGGCCGGCGAGTGGCGGATCGAGATAATGGCCGGACTGCGTACGACGGCCATGGCCAATCTCGGAAGCTGTTACACCCTGCAGGGCAAATTCCATTTCGATCCGCGTGCCAACCTCTCGGTGACGCTTCCGGCGTTCGACATGGCGGGCGACCCGATGCGCATCACATTCGCGGGCGGCGCGGGATGGCACACCAAGACGCCTACGCTCGACCAGCTCTTCCCCGAACCGGACTACTCCTATTACACGCGGCTCAACTATTTCCCGGCGGACGACGAATCGAAACGCCGTATCAATGTGGAAGTCTTCAAGCACGACCCCACCAATTACGACCTGAAGGCGGCGCGGAATTTCAAATGGGAGGTGCGCGGCAATGCGGAGTGGAACGGCTACGGACTGTCGGTAACCTATTTCCGGGAGAATATGACGTCGGGATTCCGCACCTCGACCGACGTACTCACCCGGACCTACCGCGAATACGACACCGGACCGCTCAAGGATATGGAGTTCACCGGACCGCCGCAGCTCGAATGGCTTCCCTACAAGGACAAAACGGTATTCCAGACCGTCGGCATCAAGACCAACGGAAGCCGCACGTTCAAGCAGGGCATCGAGTTCTCGCTCTCCACGCGGCGCATCCGGGCGCTGGCCACGAAACTCATCGTCTCGGGCGCCTATTTCAAAACCCGCTATGAGAACAGCGAACCCCAGTACGTCCTGACGACCGTACAGCTCGCAGAAGGAACGCCCTATCCCTACATCGGGCTTTACGATCAGGACGACAACACGTTTCACGAAGTATACAACACCAATTTCCTGCTCGATACCCAGATTCCCAAACTGGGGCTGATTTTCTCCACGTCGTTCCAATGCCAGTGGTTTTCCGGCATGAAGGCCGAATGGTGCAACCCTGCGCCGACCAGCTACCTCGACCTGCAGTTACAGGAACATCCGTTTACGGCCGAGTCGGCAGCCGACGGTATTTTGCAGCATATGATCCACGACAACGCATCGAAAGAAGCCTATCTCTACCGTCTCACGCCCTTCAGTATGAACGTCAATCTCAAAATCTCGAAACGGCTTTACCGCGACCGGCTCAACATTGCGATTTTCGTAAACCGGCTGTTCACATACAGTCCTTCGTACAGAAACGAGACCAACGCACTGGTACGCCGCTATTCCAGCCCCTATTTCGGCATGGAACTCAACTTCAAACTGTAATGCGATGATGATGAAATCTACCATACGGACCCTGTTTCTGCTCTCCGCACTGCTGTTTTCGGCCTGCGAAAAAGACGATTCGATTTTCACCGAACTGTCCATCCGGTTCGTGATGCCGGACAGCCGCCCCGTCGAAAAGCTGGAAATACGCACGGACATCTCCTACTTCGACAATATCAACTCCGGAGAGCGGGTGCCATTTCCCGCCGCCGAACAGAACAGCGCGACAATACGGCTCCGCAAAGGGGTTTACACGTTCATCGTCGAAGCCGACGCGACCTATTCGACCGGAGAAAAGAAGATTCTGCGCTGCACGGATTACAATCAGATTCCAGCAGCAATGACTTGGGTAGAGGACAGCGAATCGATCGTGTTGTTACTAAAATCGATCTGACGATGATGAAGGCCCTTTTCCTGTCGATACTGGCGCTGCTGCCCGCCGCCGCTTCCGCCCAGCGCGATACGCTCGGCGTACTGGAGCGTTCTTCCGTTTTCAGCGCGGAGGACGAACGGGCCGTAGCCGGATTTCATACGGAGTCGCCCGCGATGATGCTCTACCGCAGCGAACAGTCGCTTTCGCAGATCTCGCTCCGCATCGACCTGCGCCGTGAGCAGGAGGCGCTGCTGCAGCCGCTGGGCGACGGAGCCTTCGACGGAGGATTTTATGCCGAAAGCTACCGGCGGCTCAGCGAGCGGTCGGCAGCGTGGGCAGACGCCCGGTACGTCCGCGGCAACCGCCGCAACGTCTGCTGGAACTCCACGGCCGACTACCTGCTGCTCTATCCCTGCATCACGGCGGATTCCGCCGGAGGAAACCTCTCGACCGAGGAATATGCTTTCGGCGGCGGCTATATCCACCGGGTGGGACGCTTCGACCTTGCGATCCGGGGCGACTACCGCGCCGGACAGGAATACCGTCAGGTCGATCCGCGGCCCCACAATGTCGTGTCGGATTTCACGATCAAACTCGGCGTAGGCATGCAGTTCCCGCAGCACGTTTTGGGGCTGGACCTGCAGGGGCGGCTCTATAAACAGGATCAGGACATAGACTTTTTCTATCCGCCCGGCGCCAGCTCTTCCGAGCTGTATATGACCGGACTGGGCAGTTATTACACCCGCTATTCACTGAACAGCGAGAGTTTCAACATCGGCTATGACGGAAAGGGTTGTCTGCTGGCGGCACAGCTCATGCCGCGGCACGCGAAAGGCTGGTATGCCCGTGCCGCATTCGAAAGCCTTACGACGGAGCGGCTCAACAAATCCAACAACACGGTCCCCATAACCCGGCTCAAAACCCGTCAGGCGACCCTCTCCGCAGCCTACCGCAGCGGCCGCTGGAGCCTGCGCACCGGAGGCGGCTATGAACTGCGCCGCAGTATCGAAATGATAGCCGACCGTACGGGACACAGCGTCACCGTCGATGAACAGGCGATGTATAAGAACCGTATCTGGCACGCCGACGCCGAAGCGACCGTCAAATGGCGGCGCGGCACGGTGAATTACATGCTCAGTCCCCGCGCGGAATGGCGGCAGTCCACGGCCACGTACGCCTATCCGGCACGGCGGATGCGGCTCGCGCAGTTCTGCGGAGCGGTACGCGGCAGCGCGGAATGGCTCCGTCCGCAGTGGCGCGTGAAAGCGACGGCAGGAATCGGCTGTTACGTCTCGCCCGACGAGGAGGTTTCGCTCAGCAACGTGCTGAACAACATTTCGGAATACCTGACTTACACGGCGGCGCGGCTGAGCGGCCGGGCCGTCGCCCCCGAGGTGTCCCTGCGGACCGAACGCCGCCTGAGCCGGAATCTGGCCTGCTTCGCCGAGGCGGGGTGGACGCCCCGGTTTTACAGCGGAGGGTTGTCCGAACACGTTCTGACGGCGGCGTTCGGCATCCTGTTCTAAACGATCGAACCAATATTTGTCAAACCAATAATAAAAACCAATTATGAAAAAACTTTTCTTAATTCTCACCACGGCCCTCTTCGCAGCGGGCTTCGCATCCTGCACCGACGATCCCGAAGAAACGGTCAATCCCGTCGTCGTATCCGAAATCTTGCGCGCGCTCGGCGGCAATGTGCTGGTAAACGTGCCCGAGGAAAATTTCGACGTGAATATTCCCGCCGATGCTGCGTCGTGGGTTCAGATCAATGAAGCCGAATCTTCGGGCAAAGCGCTGGTGCTGTCCGTCGATGAGAACGAAACGGGGACGGAACGTTCGACCGTCGTGAACGTGACGCGGAGCGGCAAGAGCACCGTTCTGGCGACCGTAACCATCAAACAGAGCGACATCACGCTGCAAGCCGGCGAGTTCGTGATCGAGGAGATCTACTTCACAGGCACGGCGCTTCCCGAAACGGGAGAGCCTGACAGGTGGCTGGGCGACCAGTACATCAAGATCCGCAACAACTCCGACGAAGACCTCTATGCCGACGGCATGATGCTGATCCTTTCGAGCGGACTCAATTCGGGCATGAACAGCGAGATGATCGAAGGCAAGGACTTCCGCAAGGAGTGCTGTGCGGGCAACGCATTCTACTGCATTCCCGGCAGCGGACAGGATGTGCTGGTCAAAGCCGGCGAGTCGCTGATCGTCGTCAACAACGCCCAGAACCACACCATCGGCAACCCGAACTCGTGGGACGCCACGAAAGCCGATTTCGAGTGGTACGACGTTTCGTCGAACGAGGACTATCTGGATATCGACAACCCCGACGTGCCCAACCTCGACAAATGGTACGCTTCGACATTGACGGTCCAAGTGCTCCACAACCGCGGCTTCAACGCCGTGGCTATCGCCATGCCGCCTGTCGGCCTGACCGCAGAGCAGTTCCTCGCCGAATACCCGCTCGAAGACGCCCAGTACATCTTCCACTCCCCGAACGGCTCGGACTACACGATGCCGCTGCGCAACTGCTACCGCGTGCCTAACGAATGGGTGCTCGACGCCGTGAACACGGGCTGCCGCGACGAATACTACATCGCCCCGTGGGACGCTTCGCTCGACGCGGGTTACGCATGGTGCGGTACGGCCGACGGAGACGCCGACCGCTTCGGCAAGTCGGTGATCCGCAAGACCGGTTCCGACGGCAAACTCATCGACTCGAACAACTCGACCAACGACTTCGAGTCCAATACGAAGGCGTCGCTGATCAAGTAAGCCGGAAGAACGACCATTCTTTATGACCGATTCTGTCATCGAATGCCGCAACCTCACCCATTGTTACGGGGAGCGGCTGATATACAAAGACCTGAGTTTCGAGGTTCCGCGCGGGCGGATCCTCGGACTTTTGGGTAAAAACGGCACCGGAAAGACCACGACCATCAACATTCTGAACGGCTATCTCCAACCGCGCGCCGGACAGTGTCTGATCTTCGGCGAGGATATCCGCACGATACGGCCCGAAACCCGCGCCCGGATCGCCCTGCTGATCGAGGGACACGTGCAGTACGCCTTCATGACCATCGAGCAGATCGAACGGTTCTATGCGCGGTTTTATCCCCGCTGGAACCGCGACGCCTATTACGGACTGATGGAAATGCTGAAGGTGGCGCCCCGGCAGCGCATCTCGCGCATGTCGTGCGGACAGCGTTCGCAGGTGGCCTTAGGGCTGATTCTCGCCCAGAACGCCGATCTGCTCGTGCTCGACGACTTCTCGATGGGACTGGACCCCGGTTACCGCCGCCTGTTCGTGGAATACCTGCGCGACTATGCGCAGAGCGAGGAGAAGACCGTTTTCCTTACCTCGCACATCATTCAGGACATGGAAAAGCTCGTGGACGACTGTATCATCATGGATTACGGAAGCATTCTGGTACAGATGCCCGTCGGCGAACTGCTCGGCACGTTCCGGCGATACACCTTCACGCCGGGCGCCGACGTCACGATCCCCGCCGGCGACGGCCTCTACCACCCGAGCGTCGTGAACGGGCGCGCCGAACTCTATTCGTTCGACTCCCCTGCGACGGTACAGGGCGTGCTGGAGCGCGCGGGCATTGTCTGCAGCGACCTGCGCGGCGAAACGCTGAACCTCGAAGACGCTTTCATCGGACTGACCGGAAAATACTAAACCCGAATTATGATCAAAGCCATATTCTACAAAGAGTGGATCAAAATGCGCTGCTTCTATCCGCTGAGCGCATTGTTCCTCTTCGGAGCCACCGCCTATGCGCTGCTGCGCGTCCAACGGGTGATAACCTTCAAGGGTGCGGCGCACGTCTGGGAGGTGATGCTCGAAAAGGAGGTCGTCTTCATCGACATTCTCCAATACCTGCCGGCCCTGCTGGGCGTATTGCTCGCAGTGGTTCAGTTCGTCCCCGAAATGGCCCAGAAACGGCTGAAGCTGACGCTTCACCTGCCCTTTCCGCAGCGGAAGATGATTCTGCTGATGTCAGGCATCGGGCTGGGAGCGCTGGCATTGCTGTTCATCGTGCAAACCGCCGTGCTGTGGGGGTACTTCCACGCCCTGCTGGCGCCCGAGCTGGTCGCGCGGATTCTGCTGACGGCGCTGCCGTGGTATCTGGCCGGGCTGACGCTCTACCTGCTGACGGCATGGATCTGTCTCGAACCCACATGGAAACGGCGGCTGGCGAATCTGCTGATCGCCGTGGGCGTCTGCCGGATCTTCTTCCTCTCCGACACCCCGCAGGCCTACGACGGCATGCTGCCGTGGCTGGCGCTGCTGCTGGTATGTTCGCTGTTCTTCCCGCTGCTTTCGGTATACCGTTTCAAGCAGGGATGTCAGGATTAACCCGCAAAACGACAAATCTATGATAAAGAGTATCATTAACCGGAATAATCCTCCTTGCGGCGCTTCTGCTGGCATGGCTGCTGCCGTGGTGCTACGCGTTCGTGTTCGCATCGCCTTCGTGGTCGCCGTTCACGCTCTACAGCTGCGTGACGCACGGATTCGCATCGGTGGATTTCGACCGCGAAAACAATGTCGCCGGACGCGATCTGCAGGGCAACACCTACACCCAGCAGCAGTTCGACAGTATCCTGCCGACGTTCTATTACCGCCAACTCGCCGCCGAAGGGAGGTTTCCTTCCGAAATCGAAGGCGTGGCGGTCGAATCGCGCGACGTGGAGCGCACGAACTTCATGTTCCGCACGTCGCCCGGCGAAATCAACCGCCGCAGACCGACGGTCTATCAACTGCTGGAGTCGATGCCCGACCGCATCGATTTAGAACCGGCGACGGACGTGTTCCGCATCACCGGCGAGGGAATCGAGTTCGTCGATATGGAGACCAACACCATCGACCAAAAGAAGAGCGCGGCATTCACCAAAGTCCTGCGGGACAAGGGATTTTCGTTCCCGGCCCGCGTCGTCTCCGGCAACCCCTCGACGCGCAAGCGGTACGACAACGGCTACCTGCTGGTGGACGACGCGCAGCGCGTCTACCACATGAAGCAGGTCCGCGGCCGCCCGTTCGTGCGCCGTACCGACGTTGCGGACTCGCTGCAAATCGGCCAGATTTTCGTCACGGAGTTCGCCGACCGCAAAAATCTCGGTTTTCTGGTGGACAGCGAAAAGCGTTTCTATACGCTCGGTGCGGAGGATTACAAACTGCACGAGATTCCCGTCGGGAAATTCGACCCCACACGGGAGAACATGATGATCATCGGCGACATGTTCTACTGGACGGTCACCATCCAAGGTGCCGAATCGAAACGCTATGTCGCCGTGAACGCCCGCGACTATTCACTGGCGGACGAATACCGCCCCGAAGAGAAACCGCAGGCATGGGCCGAGTACGCGAAATACCTGTTTCCCTTCGAGCTGTCGTTCACCTCGCCGCTGGACGGCTACGTAAAGCCCCGGATTGCGGAGGTATCGTTTCAGGCCCTCTGGCTGGGACTCGCGCTCGGCGCGTTCTATGCGCTCATCCGCCGCAGATCGCCCGGCGGACGGCTCTGGCAGACCGTCGGCGTCGTCTTGTTCGGACTCTTCCTCTTCGTCCCGCTGCTGGTAGTCGGCCCGCCAAACCCATGACAACAACCCCATCCGCAACAGAAGGGCGGCCGTTTTCGACGGCCGCCCTTTTATCACACGCAGTTTCCCGGATCAGGTCAGGAAAATAAACAGCAGCGGAATCAGAATCCCCGCGATCAGCTCGACGCCTCCGCGGCCCCGCAATCCTTTCGGGCCGCGCATCATCACCAGCCCGGAAAGCACGATTACGATCAATCCCGCTAAAAAGACATCCGAAAAGACCGTCCACCAGCGCGACGGATTGTAATGCAGCCGGTTCAGACTGCTCAGCACAGGCCGCTTGCGGATCGACTCGTAGACGGCGCGTCCCGACGCCAGATCGACCGTCAGCGAACTGCCGCCCCGGATAAAGACTTTCAACCGGTCCGGTTCGGGAAAGTAATGTTTCAGGTAATTGCCCTCCTCGCCGACGCTCAGGAGCAGTTCCTCGGCCCGCGCACGGGTCCACTCCTGCTCCGCGCGCGGTATCTCCCGTGCGAAGACCAGCTCGGTCCGGCGCACCGAATAATCGGAATTGAAATCGCGTTTGTGGTTGAGCATGAAGCCCGAAACCGCATAAATCAGCAGTACGCCCGAAAAGAAAAAGGAGAGGTCGCGGTGAACGGGCCTGCTCCATTTCCTCACGGCGGACATAAACGACCGTGTCCCCATGACGTGCAAAACTTCTTATTTCAAAACTTCATAACTCCCGCCGTCCACATGGTAGAACGAAAGGTATTCCTTGCCTTCTTTGGCTTTGCGGTCGGCGATACGGGCACGGAAGTCGGCGATACGTTTTTCGGTGCTGCTGGCAACCGATTCGCCGCGGGCCTGTTGTTCGGCGCTGCATCCGGCTTCGCCCTCGCCGTGCTGCCGGGCGATCTGGTCCTTGAGCTGCAGCTCCCACTCGGCAAGGTAAGCCTCGTCGATCTGGTCTTCGACCAGCGTGCCCGTCACCCGCACGACGTTGTTCACGCATTCGGGCTTGAAGCTGCCGATCTTCTCTCCGGCTTCGATGCGGATCACCTGCGTATCGTCGGTTCCCATCAGGAAAATCTTGCGGCCCCCGTGGCGGCAGATATGCGTGCAGACGCCCTCGACCGTCACCTCGCCGCCGGTCAACTTTTCGGCATCGGCGAGCAGGTTATCGACCTCCATGACGGAACTTTGCGTTTCAGCGGTTTGAGTCTCCGAAGCGTTCTTTTTATTCGGGTTCCCGCCGCACCCGGCAAGGAAAAGTACGGCGGCCGCAAGCGCCGCACAATAAACGAAATGTCTCATAATCGGTTTGAATTTTTTCTTCGTTTTCCGCATTCGGCGCAACGGGCCGTCCCGCAGCGCCTCGGCAGTTTTCAGCAGCACAAAGAAACGACATTACGCCGAGAACGGCAATACCCGATTTTAGGGGTTTTCAGGAGCCGCAATACCTTTATAGAGGGATAGCGGCCGCTCCGCAACGCTCCGAGACCGGGGTTTCAACGTTCCGTGATCCTATAATCTTCGCCCAGCGCCCGCTGCAATTCGGCCAGCTCCGGCTCCCGCCCGGTGAATTCGACCGTCGCGGCAGGAGGATCGAGCGTAACGACGGCGCGGAGACCTTCGATGCCGTTCAGGGCCTTTTCGACATGCATCCGGCAGTGGTTGCACATCATTCCTTCGATGCGATACTCTTTTTTCATAGCTGTTTGTTTTTTGGTTATCGATTCGGTATTTACTTTATGGACGGCTTTCGTGCCGAGCCGTTTCGTCCTCAGCCGCAGGCTATTGGCCACGACGCTCACACTGCTCAGGGCCATGGCGGCCCCGGCGAGCATCGGATTGAGCAGGAACCCGGTCAGCGGATAGAGCACGCCGGCGGCGACGGGCACGCCGATCAGGTTGTAGATAAACGCCCAGAAAAGGTTCTGCCGGACGGTGCGCACGGTCGCGGCCGAAAGGCGGACCGCCGCGGCGATCTTCGTCAGGTCGGACGAAAGAATCGTGACCTTCGCCACGTCGATCGCGATGTCGCTCCCCTGCCCCATGGCGATACCCAGATCGGCCTGCGCCAGCGCCGCACTGTCGTTGATGCCGTCCCCGACCATTGCGACACAGCGGCCCTGCGCCTGCAGGTCGCGGACGAATCCGGCTTTCTGCGCAGGCAATACCGAGGCCCGGAAATGCCCGATCCCCGCTTCGGAAGCAATCGCCTGCGCAGTGGCTTCGTTATCGCCTGTCAGCAGCCACACGTCGAGTCCCATGCCGCGCAGTTCGGCCACGGCAGCGGCGGCATCGGGGCGGATGCGGTCGGCGACGGCGGCGACGGCGATCGCATGCGTCCCGTCGGCGAACCAGACGACGGTCCGCGCCCCGGCGGCCATACGCTCCGCTTCGCGGGCGATCGCGGGCGAGACGGCGACGCCGTATTCGTCGAGCAGCCGTCTGTTCCCGGCCAGATACACCGTCGCGCCGGCATACCCTTTGATTCCGCGGCCCGGCAGGGATTCGAAGCGATCGACTGGAACCGCGTCACCGTTCAGTCCGGCAGTCACGGCTTCGGCGAGGGGATGCTCCGAAAGCAGTTCGAGACTGTAAAACAGATTGCGGAGGGTATCCGACTCTTCTGCCCAGAAAATATCGGTCAGCACGGGACGGCCCTCGGTCAGGGTTCCGGTCTTGTCCAGCACCACGGTATCGACCTTCCGGGCCGTCTCGAGACTCTCGGCGTCTTTTATCAGAATTCCCAGCCCTGCGCCCCTGCCGATGCCGACCATGACGGCAGTGGGCGTCGCCAGTCCCAGCGCGCAGGGACACGCCACGATCAGCACGGTCACGAAGGCCAGCAGGCCGTGCGTAAAACCGTCGGTGCCGCCGAACACGGCCCACGCCGCGAAAGCCAGCACGGCGACGGCGATAATCACGGGCACGAAGACCGCGGCGATCCGGTCCACCAGTTTCTGCACCGGGGCCTTGCTGCCCTGCGCCTGCTGCACCATGCGGACGATATGCGCCAGCATGGTGTCGGCGCCGACTCTCTCGGCCCGGAAACGGAACGATCCCTTGCCGTTGATCGTCCCGGCGAACACCTTGTCTCCGTCCCGTTTCGAAACCGGGACGGGTTCGCCGCTCAGCATGCTCTCGTCCACATAGGAGGCGCCCCAGACGACTGCACCGTCCACGGCGACCCGCTCCCCCGGTTTCACTGCGATCACGTCGCCCGCGCGGACCTGCGCCAGCGGCACGGTACGCTGTACGCCCGCCGCATCGACGAGCGTAACCGTATCGGGCTGAAGTCCCATCAGCTTGCGGATGGCCGCGGCGGTATTGTCCTTGGCACGCGCTTCGAGCAGCCTCCCCAGCAGGATAAAGGCGACGATCATACTCGCCGCTTCGAAATAGACGTGCGGCTGGATGCCCCGCGAAAGCCAGAAACCGGGAAACAGCATGTTGAAAAGGCTGAACAGATAGGCGGTGCCCGTGCTGACGGCCACCAGCGTATCCATATTGGCGGAACCGTGGCGGAGCTGCCGCCACGCATTGACGAAAAAGCCCCGCCCCAGCCAGAACACCACGGGCGTCGCAAGCAGCCACATGGCCGCAGCGGCATAGGGCGCATGCTCGAAGAACATGGCGATAACCATAATCGGCACGGCGAGCGCTCCGGCCCAGAGCGTACGGATTTTCAGGACGCGGAACTGCTTCGTGCGCTCCTGTTCGGCCAGCAAAGCCGCATTGTCGCCGGAATCGGTCATCAGATCGTATCCGGCCCGCCGCACGGCATCGCGGAGCGTCTCGGGCGAACTCAGCGCCGGATCGTACTCCACGGCGACCGTGGCCGCGGCGTAATTGACGTTCGCGGCCCGGACGCCCGGCTGACGGTTCAGAGCCTTGTCCACGCGCGCGGCGCATGCGGCACAGCTCATACCGGAGACCGCAAAGGTGTTTTTTATGGTTTTGGATGTCGTCATTTCGCTATCTTTTGATTCGGAAACAAAGATAAGACGCAGACGATGCGCAGGCGTTACAGAATTCAGGATAAGATTTACAACATTCGGAGCAAGGCCGGAATATTCCGGAAGGGGGGGGGCAGGTTCGGGCGGCTGTCACACCTGATCGAGCGGCCTGCGGCGGTTTTCGTTCAACCGCCGGAAAGCCGTAGGCGTTACTCCGGTCACGCTTTTGAACTGGGCGCTCAGGTGCGCCACGCTCGAATAGTTGAGCTTGTCGGCGATTTCGCTGAGCGAAAGTTCGTTGTAAACCAGCAGTTCCTTGACCCGCTCGATCTTCTGAGCGATGTAATACTTTTCGAGCGTGATGCCGGCGACCTCGGAAAACAATTTGCTCAGCGCTCCGTAATCGCTGTGGAATTTACCGGAGAGGTAATCCGAAAGATTGGTCCGCAGGTCGTTGTCGCGGCGGTGCACCAGTTCTATGACGGCATTGCGGAGCTGTTCGATCAGCAGAGTGCGTTTGTCGTCGATCAGCTCGAACCCGACGGCTTCGAGCCTGCTTCTCAGGGTACGCATGTCGGCATCCGACAACGGTTCCTGCACGACGGCCCGCCCCAGCTCGACATGCACGGGCGTAAAGCCCAGCTCCGCGAGCAGGCGTTCCACAACCAGAATACACCGGTTGCAGACCATGTTCTTGATATGGATCGTCGTCGCCATCACCACAGTATCGAGTGTCAAATTAACGAAAAATATCCGGAAATCTTATGTTTTTTCGCACGGGATTATCCGTCCGGCAACTTTCGGACCGGACGAAAAACAAAAAAGGAGAGCCGGACGTCCGGCTCTCCCTTCCCATATCAATCAATTCGGAAACGACGCACTACAAGCCCTCCGACTCGATTCTGCCCAGCAGTTTCGCCGGGTAGTTCGTACATACGGCCTTCATCTTGGGATAATATTTCAGGATGTAAGCCATTTCGGGGTCCGTATCGGCATTGTAGACGCTCAGCGCGACTCCGGCGTCGATGTAACTTTGCAGCGAGTACTTCGGGTTCGAAACTTCGGCGCCGCCTGCAAAGAAATTCGTGTAATCGAGGTTCGCCCACGGATCGAGATAGGTCTTATAGGCCGACGGGGCCGAATAGCTCATCCAGCCGACCTCGATGCCGGCCAGTTGGGCCGCGGAATAACAGCCGGCCCAGATCGCGGCATTGCCCGAGACGATGAACTCGCAGAAATTCTGGGCTTTCTTCTCCTTGATGATCTCGCAGGCCCGCGTGCAGGCCTTGATCGACTCGGCCGTATTGGAGGTCGCTCCGCCGACCTCGATGCGCTTCACGTCGAGCCAGAGCCGCGTCGTTCCGGCATGGAGCGCCACGTCGATAAACTCCCCGAGCGTCGGCAGCAGTTCGCCGTTGGACAGTTTGCCCGCAGCACGCAGTTCATCGAGCGTGTGCTCCCACGGCTTGAGATTATTCACATAGCAGCCGTCGGCGGCATGCGCGACGACGACGTTATTGTCGGCCGTCCAGTAAATATCGCACTCCGAGGCGTAGCACCCCAGACTGATGACGTAACTGAGCGAAGCGATCGAGTTGTCGGGATATTCCGCGGTCCCGGCCTCGGTCGAGCCGCCGCGGTGGGCGACGACCTTGTTGTTCACCTTTTCGGGAACGGGAACTTCATCGTCGCCGCCGTTATTCGGACTGCCGTCCGGATCGTACTCGGGATATTCGACCGGGTACAGGTAATCGTCGTCGCAGCCTGCCAGCGCGAGGGAAGTACCCATCGTAAACAGCAGGAGCAGTTTCAGCATTTTCATAATTCAGATTCGTTGTTAAGATCCGGCCGCGGGACGGGTATGCCCCGCAGCCGGTCGGTCCTTAAAAATTCTCGTAATTCTTGACGCAGCGGAACGACGCCGCGCAGTCGCCGATATTGTAGTTGGTGCTGACGGTCAGGTCTGCGGCATTGTTGGTCAGCGCATTGATACGCCAGCACTGGTAAACGCCGCCGCTCAAACCGCCCGGACAGCAGACGAACATCTCGCCGCGGGTCGCATAATACTGATAACCGGACTTGAACAGACGACGGCCCTGCGGGAAGTAGTCGAATCCGAATGCGTCGGCCGCCGCATGGCGCGTCGGCGTCGAACTCCAGCCTTCGGCCGAGCGCAGTACATCGGGCACGCTCCATTCTCCGATCATGGCGCTGAGCGGATTCGGCGTCACGCCCTTGGCCGCGGCCGCGGCGCAGAGCATATCGTAGAAGTCCTGCACGTTGGCTACATGCCAGCCGTAGGGACAGATACCCTGAATCTGCATCGAAAGGCTCGGCGTGTCCTCGAAAGTCGCAGACGAAAGCGACGTCACGCTGCTCACGGGAACATCGTTGCCGATGGCATCGACGAACGTATTGCCGGGGCGGTACTGCGTCGGCCAGTCCGTCAGCAGACGTGCGAGTTCCACCGCAGCCTTCGGGGTACCCGTCAAGAACTCGGTCAGCGTATAGATGCGGCCGTATTTGGCGGACATCTCCACTTCGCCCTGCGCCTTGCCGCCGCTCTCGACTTCGTCGTAATCGCTCACGCGGACCGTCTCGAAACTGCTGGCGTTCGACGTATAGCCGCCGACGTTGTTCGCATCGGAAACCATGCGGCTGCCGAGTTTGATACCGCCGATATCGTCGCCGCCGTTCCAGTCGAGACCCGTACGCATCCAGACCTTGGTGCGGCCGTTGGCCGTGTAGGTCAAGGTCGCGTATTTCGACACTTCGCTGTCAGGCAGACAGTTCGGAGTCGTTATACGCTCGATCGAATAGGTCTTCTCGTTCAAGTTGAGCGTAACGATCCGCAGTCCGGCCACATCGACCGTCAGATCGGTTTCGGTCTCCGAGAGATTGCCGGCGCCGTCGAGATAATAGGTGCTGCCCTCGGTCGTATAAACCGAGAAGCGTCCGGTCTTGACATAGACGCTGTCCACGTACACCTTGTCGGAAAGTTTGGTCATCTGGCCCCACTTCTCGCGGGTCGGGTACTTGGGCACGCCGTCGCCGTAGAGGTAGCAGTAGACGTCCTTGTGCAGCTGAGTGACGGGAATGACCGTCTCGGCCTCGCTCGTGTCGGGCGTACCGGCCTTAACGGTGATTTCGGCCGTACGATCCGCCGTGTTGTCGCCGTATTCGGTACAGGTCACCGTTATCGTGCCGTCCTCGTTATCGACGACCGTACACCAGTCGGAATCGGACGAAACCGTATATTTATCCATATTGGTATCGATCGTAACGGTGCGGGTCTCCGGATTCTCGGCCATGAAAGTCAGCGATTCCGGGTCGGCCTTCACATAAGCGTCGGCATAGATACCCTGCTGCACGACCGGGACCTCCAGCACCGTGCCGTCGGAAGCCGTGATCGTGAGCGTCGTCTGACGCTTGTATGCCGTGTTTTCGATAAAGGTGAGGACTACGGCGTCCTCGTAAACGGGCCCCGTGCTTTCGCCGGGAACCTTCTCCCGGACGGCGGTCACCCACTCGGACTGAATCGAACAGGACCAGTCCATATCCCGTTTCGACTTCGGGGCGAGCGTGACGACCACGTTCCGGGTCGTAGCGGCGCTGCCGACCGAGACGGTCGAGGGGTAAATGCTGATGAGCGTCGCCGTCGAAAGCAGGTCGTCGTCGGTGTCGGTCGAATAACAGCCCGAAAGCAACACGGCTGCGCAGGCCAGTGTCGCGGTATATAGCATTCGTAATGTTTTCATTCTGTGTCAGCTTTTTTCATTAAACGATACACCGCTAAGACCAGCCTTGGGTCTGCGTGATCTTGTTGTTCTTGTTCATCGCACTCTTCGACACGGGCATCAGCAACTGGTTGGGACGCGAAGTGTCGATGCCGCACTGGCCCAAGCCGTCCACATAGCGGTAGGCGTTATAGTCATGGATCGCCCCGAGACGGATCAGCGTGAAATAGACGTTGCCCTCTTCGGCGAACTCCTTGAGGTTCTCGTCCACGAGCGCCTGCTTGACGGCCGCAGCCGACGAATCGGTATAGAAGTTCGCTTTGCCGTAGGCGCGCTGTGCCAGCGTATTGAGAGTCGTGAGCGCCCCCGAATAGTTCTTCTGATGATAACGCAGTTCGGCCAGCATGGTGTAATACTGCGCATAGCGGTAAAGGATGAAATCCTGCTCCCAGACCATCGTTCCCGTAGAGATGTTGCCGATGAACTTGTTAGGCCACTGGATGATACTGTACATATCGCTGACGCCCGTACGTTCCATGTAGGTCACATCGACCCGCTGATCGCCCAGCGCTTTGCTCTCTTCGAGGAACTCGATGAAGTCGTCCGAGTAGAGGAACCACTGGTTCGAATTGACGGGGACCCCGTCGGGAGCGTTGCGGTATTCGGCCTTGATCTGGGTACTGCCCCAGATGAAGTAGGAGTAGTAGCTGCCCGAGGTGTACTCGCCGTTCTCCAGATGCAGGGCGAAAGCGATCTCCTTGTTCTTCTTGTTCGAGATGCTGAACACGTCGGCGAACCTGTCGAGCAGGCCGGCAGACTGCACCGCGCCCAAAGCCGTTTCGGCCATGGTCAGGTAGCCGTCGCCGCCGCCGGCAGCGGCATACATCCACAACGCGAAATCGGCCCGGAGCAGATTGACGTTGTCCGCCGTTGCATAGTAACAACCCTTCGCATTGGTCTTGACATACCCCGCAGCCGCATTCAGGTCGTTCTCGATCTGGGTATAAACGTCGGCGACCGGCTGGCGCGACGGATAGATCGCCTCGCCGGTTCCCTCGGTCGGAGAGGTAATCACCGGGGCGTCGCCCCACACGCGGGCGATCCAGAAGTAGCAGTACGCCCGGATGAAATGGGCGTTGCCCAGACAGTAATCCATATTGTCCTCGGACATGCTGATTCCGGGGGCGTATTTGAGCACCTGATTGCATTGGTCGATGGTCGTGTAGAGATAGCTCCAGTCGGTCGAAGCGTCGGAGGCGCTGAGGGTATTGAGCATGACGTCCAGCATGTCGTTGTCACACAGCGAGCGGCCGGTGCCCTTGCCCCACATGGCCGGACCGACGCGCAGTTCGCCCCAGAAGAAAGGATTGGCCTTGCTTCGGGCGAACGCCTGCCGCAGGCGGTAGTAAATGCCGGTAGTAGCGGTGAGGGCGTCGCTCTCGCTGGTCCACATGTTGGTAGTATTGAGCTTGTCGGACTGCGTGATGTCGAGTTCTCCGTGACAGGAAGTGCTCAGCGCAACCGAGGCGGCCCCCAGAACGGAAAGGATTATTCCATATATTTTCATAGTATTCTTGTTTTTAGATCACCGAATCATCCGCACGCTCAGAAGGTCGCCTTCAGACCGAACAGTACCTTGCGCGTCGGAGGATAGTTGTTGAACGAAGTGGAGCTCGAACTGGTAACGCTGTACATGCCCGTCGAGCTGCCGACCGAGGCGGATTCGGGCGAGATACCCTTGACGCCGGTCCAGTAGCAGAGCGTGTTTCCCGACACGGAAACGGTCAGGCGACCCAGCCCGACCTTGCGGATCCAGCGCAGCGGGAGATCGTAGGAGAGGGTCACGTCGCGCAGGCAGAGGTAATCGGCCTTCTGCACGTTGATATTCGAAATACGCGAGTAGTTGCGGTTGCCGCCGTCGGCGTCGTTGGGAGTCAGACGGGCGAACTTGGTGTCGTCGCCGGGCTTCTGCCATGTGTTCAGGGCGTCGTAGATCAGATTCCAGTTGCAGTTGCCCATCGAAGTCTGGAAGCAGCGCGTATACTGGTAGTTGTAGATCGAGTGTCCCAGCGCATAGTCGAGGTAGACCGAAAGGGTCAGGTTCTTGAATTTGAAGGTATTGTTCATACCGCCCGTCGAGTGGGGCACGACATTGCCCAGCAGGAACATGTCCTCGTCGTTGATCTGCTCGCGGCCGTCGGCCGTAAGCGCCGACCCCGCGCGGTTTTTCCATTCGTAGTCGCCCACGTCCTTGCGCCCGGCGATCGACAAACCGTCCGAACGGCGGTAGCCGTGCGAGCTGGAGTCGTAAAGCGCGGCGTCGGCCTGCGCCTCGGATTCGATGATATAGGAGGTCTTGTAGCCGTAGATGCGTCCCAGCGGCTCGCCGACGGCCGTGCCGCCGAAGCGGTAGCCCGACTCGGACATCGTATAGCCGCCGATGCGCCATGCGTCTTTGCCGTCGATATCCTTATAGTAATACTCGTCGGGCAGCGACAGCACCTTGTTGGCGTTGAACGAATAGGTGAAGTCGGTCGTCCAGCTGAAATTCTTGGTGCTGACGTTCACCGACGAAATTTCGAATTCGAGACCGTAGAAGCGGATCGAACCGACGTTCTGCATGGCCGAGCCGTATCCCGACGTATCGGGCAGCGAAACGTCGAAGAGCAGTTCTTCCGACTTCTTGCTGTAATAGTCGGCGGCTACGCGCAGGCGGTTGTTGAAGAACGCCATGTCGAGACCGATGTCGAACTGTTTGGTCTTCTCCCACGTCAGGCCGAGGTTGGGCAGCGTCGAAGCGAGCGTAGCGCCCGAACCGGCATAGATGCCCGTCACGCTGTAGGCGCCGAGCGTGTCGTAATAATCGACGTTGTTGTTACCCGTCAGACCGTAGCTCAGGCGGAGTTTCAGCTGGTTGAACTTCTCGATGTTCCAGAACTTCTCCTCGGAAACGACCCAGCCGGCCGAAACGGCGGGGAAATAGCCCCAGCGGTTATCCTTGGCGAAGAGCGACGAACCGTCGGCGCGCATGGTGAAGCCCAAAATGTACTTCTCTTTGTAGTTGTAGTTCAGACGTCCGAAATAGGAGATCTGGCACCAAGGCGTCTGGGTGTCGGTCCATGCGGTAGGCGTGGTGCCCGCTCCCAGCGTCGGAGTCTTGTCGGACTCGGCGCCCTGCACGGTCATCGACATACCGTTGATCTTGCGTTTGAGGAAGTCGTATCCGACCATGGCGCTGAGGTTGTGGTCGCCGAAGGATTTGTTGTAATCGACATGCGCCTGAAAACTCAGGCGGTTGGTCTGCGACCAGCCTTCGTAAGTCTGGCGGTTTTGGCTGATCGCGTTGCCGGCCAGATACTGGTAGCTGTTCTTATAGGAATTGTGGTTGGCGATCTGGGCGAAAGCCGACAGACCGTCGATAATGTCCCACTTGAGGTTGAAGTTGGCCGTGGAACGGCGGGTCACATAGTTGTTGGTATAGTAACGGTCGAACCACGCCGCCGAAATTGTCGTACTGTTGGTTCCCTGAGCGGGTTCCCCATCCTCGAGGTAGTCGCGGTGGGTGGCGGGCATGAACATACCGCGCCCCAGAGTCGTCCAGTAGTCGCCGATACCGCTCGAAGGGATCTCGTTGCCGCTGGTCTCCGAATAGTCGAAGGTCGTACCGGCCGTAAGACTTTTGGTGATCTTGAAGGAGGTGTTGCCGTGGAACGTAAAGCGGGAAAAATCGGTGTTGATGCCGATACCGCCGTCTTTCATGTAGCTGGCCGAGGCGGCGTAGGTCACCTTGTCGCTGCCGCCGTTCACACCGACGTAATACTGCATCCAGTAGGAGTCGTCGAACCACTGACTCTGCTGGTCGTTATCCTGAAAAACGATGATCTTCGACGGATCGACCGGATCGACCACCGAACTCCAGCCGCGGGGTACGCTTTCGCCCTCCTGCAGGTAGCGGGTCGTCCAGATCGACGAATCGCCGTTGCCGATACCGGCCGAGTTGGCGCCCGTCAGCACCACCTGCCCGTAGGTATATCCGGGACAGTCGTTCAGCACGCGGCGCATGGTGACCACATAGTCGCGGGCGTCCATCAGGTCGAATTTCGTGGCGGGCGAAGTCCATGCGGCCTGCGCCTCGAACGTAATCTGGGGTCCCTTGGCGCGGTTGCCCTTCTTGGTGGTCACCAGAATCACGCCGTTCGACGCACTGGCTCCGTAAATACCCGCCGAAGCGGCGTCCTTCAGGATTTCGATCGACTCGATGTCGTTCGTATTGAGTCCGGTCATTTCGCGGCGTACACCGTCCACGATGATGATCGGCGCATTGGACTGGTTGATCGACGAACCGCCGCGGATCAGGAATACCGGATCGCTGCCCGGCTGGTTGTTGGCCGTCGAAACGCGCACGCCCGGCACCTTGCCCTTCAGCGCGTCGCCGATCGAATTGACCGGAACGCCCTCCAGATCGGCGCCGCTCACTTTCGAAACGGCGCTGGTCAGCGTACGGCGCGACTGGGTGCCGTAACCGATGACCACCACGTCGTCCAGTACGTTGTTGTCCTCGGCGAGCCGCACGTCGATCTGCGTCCGGTTGCCGACCGCGATCTCCTGAGGCTGATAGCCCAGATAATTGAATACCAACACCGAACCCGGTCCGGGCACCACGATTTCGTAATTGCCCTCCACGTCGGACGAAACGCCCGTCTGGGTGCCTTTGACCATGACCGTCGCGCCGATGATGGCCTCGCCGGCGCCGGCGGTTATCCGGCCCTTAACGGCCAGTTTACGACCGGAATCCGATTGGGGGGGGTATTTTGCCGGGTCAGGATCACGACGCCGTCGACGACCTGCCACGCTACGCCCTTACCGGCGAACAGCGGACCGAGAACGGCATCGACAGCGCCACCGTCCACGCGGATTTCCACATTACCGAGCGGCATGACGCCGACCGACGATTCGTACGAAAATGCAATTCCGGTTTGCCGGGTCACCGCATCGACCGCTTCCTTGACGGTTGCATTTCGCAGGGACAGGGTGACATTGTACTGTTGTGCATACAGCTCTTCAGCCGCCGACAACGTAAATACGTTGCACAGCAACAGCATCAACATACAGCATCCCGTCCGAAAAACTGATAAATTTTTCTTCATGATTAGGACTGTAAAGTTTTAAACTGATTGAGGAAAGCAGCAGCACCGGGCCCGGATGTGCCAACATGATTCGGATGAATGGAATCAGGGTTTAGTTCATAGGCAGTTGAAAATTTAGGTTTCGATTCAGATATTCGGTTTAAGTTGAATTTCGTTCTTCGGTTCTATTTCGGGTCGGCCGCCGGCACGGGCCGGCATTTCACGCCCGACATTTTTTCGATGATGTCCAGCACGTCGTCGAGCGTATTGGATTTCAGGAAATTGAAGTTATACAGGCGTGTGTCGTCGAGGGGCGTAACAGCCTCTATATCGACGCTGTAAATCTCCTCCACCTTGCGGATGATCTCGGCGACCCGGACATCGGACATCGAAATCATGCCGTATTTGAGCAGCATCAGATACTCCACATTGACCTCGGAGATGGAAATATCGTGCGAAGCGGACGAATAATAGATCTTCTGCCCCGGCTGCATGGTAATCATGTTGTCGTTGTCCCCGAACTGGAGTTTGACCACGCCGCGTTCGAGTACGACCTCCGTATCGTCCGTATCCTTATACATCTTGACGTTGAACGAAGTACCCACGACTTTGACCATCACCGTACCGGTCTTCACGAAAAACGGATGGTCCTTGTCGGAGGTCACGTCGAAAAAGGCCTCTCCGTCGAGTTTCACCGTGCGGTCGTGCGGACCGAACGTCTTGCCGTAACTCAGGGTCGATCCCTGCGCCAGCCAGACCTGCGTTCCGTCCAGAAGCCGGAGGGACTCGGGTTTGCGGCCGGTATTGGTGAACGTATAGTACGATTCCATAGCCGCCTTGTGCATGTCGTGGCCGACGAGGTAGCCGCCCACGACGAGCGCTACGCCCAGCATGGCGGCTGCGCTCCAGCCCGCCCAGCGCACGATCCGCGCACGCTTGGAACGGTGCGACGACGCATCCGCGTCGATGCGGGCGTGCAGCGCCTTGAGCGATTTCAGAACCCGCTGCGGATCCCTCTCGATGGAATTCCGGTCGCGCACGCTCCACAAAGCCCGGATTTCGCAAAATTCGGTTTTGTTGGCTTCGGACTCGGAAATCCAGCTCAGAACGTCCTGTTCTTCGGCCGGAGTCGCGTTTCCCTCCAAATACTTATAAATAAGTTCGTTTTTCAAAATAATATTGGTTTAAGATTAGACTTCGGTTATACATGCGCTCCGGCCTTTGGTCGCTCCGTATAACGGCAGTCAGCATCTTGCTCTCTACCAATAATACAAAGCTGGGTAACCCACCCCCTAATCCGAATGCGAAAAAATTTTGCAAAAAAAGACCCGGTCCGGCTTCCGCCCGACCGTCGGTCAGAGTAATTTATCACGCAGATTCTTCAGCGCCAGATACATATGGTTCTCGACCGTACTGACGGTCAGTCCCAGCCGCTCGCTGATCTCCTTGTTCGACATGTTTTCGAAAAAGCGCATGCGGAAAATCTCCCGCCGCTTGTCGGGCAGCTCATCGACCGCCTGCCGCAGCTGCTGCCGCATGTCGTTGTCATAGATTTTGGCAAGGATCGGATTCTTGTCCGGATCGTAATAATCGAACACCATCCGGTCGATCTGCGAACCGTACCACGAACGGTACTCCGTATCGCGCTTGTGCTTCCAGATATAGTTGATCGCCCGGTTGTAGACCGCCTTCAGCAGGTACTTATACAGCGGATCGTCCGTCGAGATCCGGTGACGGTTCTTCCAGATATTGAAAAACACGTCCTGCACCACGTCTTCGGCCCACTGGTCCCGGAGAAACATCCGGGCATACGACAGCATGGCCGGATAATACGCCAGATACAGCTCGTCGAAAGAGTCTGCATTCATCAATTGTTTGTCTAAATCGCTCATCGCCAGCCTTTGATTTTCGCGGAAAGATTCTTATCCCGGAAATATTCATCGATTTTATTCGGATTTTCCGGATGCGGAACAGCGGTCGGGATATTTTTCCACGATCGCAAAAATAGGAAATTATATTCAAAAGCAAGTCCTTTTCCGGCCGCGGAGAAATCGCCGCCGCGAAAACCTCCTGCCGAGCGCAGAAGCTAAAACACTCATAGAAAATCGGTTATCCCGCCTTGCAAAATCATTTTCCGCGTCGGTTTTTACCGATTTATTCATGGAATCGCAACAATGCGCAAGCCCTCCGCACCGATCATTTTCACCGTTCCGCATACGGACTCCGGTCCGCGCGCAACGAAAAAAGGTTATGCGGCATTGCGCCGCATAACCTTGTATACCGGACGTTCCCGGAATCGGGAACCCAGCGCCGGAATAAAAATTACCGTCCCGTCACGCGCATATACTTGGCAAGCGCCGTGCGGTAGGAGGCGCAGGCCGAAGTGAGGTTGTTGCGGCTCTGCGTGTAAAGCGTCTCGGCGTCGAGCAGGTCGGTGAGCGGCGCAGTTCCCGCCTTGTAAAAGTTCCGGTTCTGACGCAGGTTTTCGGCCGAGGACTCCACCGAACGCCGCATGAGCAGGATCTGCGCATAGGACTCCTGCACCTCGCTCCACGTCCGCTCGATCTCCACGGCGAGCATCTCCCGTGCCTGCAGGCGGTCGTTTTCGGCCTGCTGCTCCCTGATGCGGGCCTTTTTCAACGCATGGGCGCCGCCCCACCAATCCGAAACAGGCACCGACACCTGCGCGAAGACCATTCCGTCGTCCACATTCTTGTCCGTCACATTGTAGTACAGATACCCGGCGCCTATGCCTACCGTCGGCAGGCGCTTGCCGCGCTCCATACGTTTCTCATACTTCCGGGCTTCGACGTTCTTTTCCGCGAGCAGGTATTCGGCTCTGCGGTCGAGCGCCTCCTCGACCGGAACATAGTAAGCGGCAGGAGTTTCCGGCTCGCCGAACGCGGCATCCGCTATGTCGAATCCACGCCAATCGACGCCGATATGCTGGGCCAGCAGCATTTTCGACACTTTCAGTCCGTTCTCGGCCTTCAGCCGGTTCGACGCGATCTCCTGCTGCCGCAGTTCCACGCGCAGCAGGTCGTTGTTGGTCACCAGCCCGGCCTTCACCGAGAGTTCGACCTGACGGTGTATCTCGGCCAACTGCCGCTCCACGGCATCGAGGGTCGAAAGGTTGTCGCGGAGCGACACGACCTGCCAAAAATAGACGTCGGTCCGCTCGCGCACCTCGGCTTCGGTTTTCTGCAGCTGCAACTGCCCGACCTCTTCGCCCAGCCGGGCGAGTTTGTTGCCGGTGACGATCTTCAGTCCGGCGAACAGGGGCTGAACGGCCGTGACGGAGCCGACGATGCCGCGCTTGACCATCGAAACAGGCAGCGTCCCCATCTGCGGAATGGCGAAATCGGCCTGTACCAGTCCGTGCTGCGCCTGAAAGACGCTGCCCGATGCGGAAATCTGCGGGAAATAGTTGGTGAACGCTTCGCGGTGCGTCTGCGACGCGGCGTCGAGGTCCAGCCTGCTGTTGCGGAGCGTACGGTTGTGTTCGACGGCAGCGGCGCGGCATTCGTCGAGCGAAAGCGTCTGGGCCGCGACAGGAAGCGCCGCACCGCATAGAAACAGAAATATAACGGCTTTTTTCATCATTTGTAGATTTTGGAATAGAGCACCGGAAGTATCGTAACGACGAGGATCAGCGAGCCGATGCCTCCGGCAAAGATCGTAATGCCCACGGGCGCCCAGAAAGTACTCCCGCCCAGCATCATCGGCACGACGCCCACGGCGGTCGTGGCGGTGGTGAGGAAAATCGGCACCATACGCCGTTTGCCGGCGTCGTAAGCCGCCAGACGGCCCGACCAGTGGCATACCTTGCGTTTGTCCTCGGCGTGCTGGTACATCAGAATCACGTTGCGGACGATCATGCCCAGCAGGGTGATGAAACCCAGCACCGAAGTCAGTCCGATGGTGAAGTCGGCGATCCGCAGCCCCACAACCGCCCCGAACAGGCAGAGCGACATCGAAGCCATGACCACCAGCGTAATGCCGAATTTGCGGAAATTGACCAGAATAAAGAAGAAGATGATAACCAGCGAAATGGTCAGTCCCGACGCGATCGGCGGAATCGTCTCCCAGTCGAATTCGTACGCGCCGCCCAACTCGGTCGTAATGCCGGCCGGAAGCGTCATTTCCTTGTCGATCAGATCGCTTATGCGCGAATTGACACGCATGGCATTGGCGCCGCGCTTGAGGTCGGCGGTGACCGTCAGGCAGCGCATGCCGTTGCGGTGCACGATTTTGCTCTCGCTCCACGCCGGGCCGACGTCGGCGATCTGCCGCAGGGGTACGCTCACGCCGGGCACGGGCGAGGAGACGTAGGTATTCCCGACATCGGAGAGCGAGCGTTCGCCCCGACGTCCGTCATTTTTGAGCACGACGGGCAGGTTGTAATCGCCCTCCCAGACGGACCCTACGGGCACGTCCCCGGCAGCGAGAGCCAGATTGACGGCCGCCAGCGTCCGGGTGACGCCCAGCTGAGGCGCAGTGACGGGATCGAGCCGCACATTGACGACCGCACGGGGATCCTCATAGTCGGAGTGCACCCACATCAGTTCGGGCATCTGCCGCATGCGGGCCATCAACCGGTCGCCCGCGGCGCGCAGCGAGTCGATGTCGCTGCCGTAGAAGCGGAATTCGAGCGACGGCACGTTCTGGTAGTCGAGTTGTTTGAATTTGACGTAGGCTTCGGGGAAACGGTCGGCCCATGCGTCGGCATATTGGTCGAGGATATCCTCGGTATCCTCGACCGAGGTGGTATTGACGATGAACTGGGCATAGTTCTTACCCGCGATCTGCGGAGCGTAGCTCATCTGGAAACGCGGCGACGAACACCCCACGAACGAAGTGACGGATTTCACCCGTTCGTCGGCCCGCAGCATCCGGTAAACCGAGTCCGCGACGGCTCCTGTCCGCTCCAGCGGCGTATCGGGCCGCAGATAGATCTCCACGGCGAACTGGTCGCGGTCGGCGAAGGGTAACATGCGGAATTTCAACTGCGTGGCCAGCACCAGCGAAACGACTACCGAAGCAAGGCCCAGCGAAATCGTCAGCCATCCGTGGCGGAAGGTCCATGCCAGCACCCGCCGGTAGAGGTCGTGAACACGGTCGGTAACGCTCTTACGCCCCTCCTTGCGGGGCTGAACCGCCGGAATGATCACGATTTCAAGGAACGGAATCACCAGCACGGCCAGCAGCAGCGAAACCATCAGGTTGATGGTGATCGTCCACGGGAAATAGGTCAGGAAGTCACGCATCCTACCGGTCATGGTGAACAGAATCGGATAGAAAATCATGCAGATACAGACCGTCGCCAGCAGCAGCGACGGGACAAACTCCCGGGCGCTCTCGACGACCGCATACCAGCGCGAATAGCCGCGCCCGATATAATCGAGATAGCCGTCGATCACTACGATCGAATTATCGACGATCATACCCAGCACGACGACCAGCGCCGCGAGGGTCACGGTATTGAGCGGAATTCCGCACAAGTACATGATGTCCACCGATATAAAGGTGGACAGCGGAATCGTGATGGCCGCCACGACAGCCGACCGCAGCGGGAAGAGCAGCATCATGACCAGAATGATGATGGCCATGGCCACGAACAGGTCGCGCAGGAACGAGTGCACGGATTCGCCGACGACCTTGGCCTGATCGGCGATGCGCTGCACCGCGACGTCGGACGGAAGTTCCTCTTCCATGAAAGCGTGCAGCACCTCATCCACTTCGCGGCCGTACTCCACGATATTGTATCCCCCGCGCATCTCCATCGAGAGGAGCACGCAGCGGTGGCCGTTGTTGCGGATATAGCTGTCCGGATCGTCGTATTCGCGCACGACGCGCGCCACGTCCTTCACCCGCAGGACGTGGCCTTCGGGATCGCTCCAGACAATCTGTTCCGCGACCTCGCGCTCCTCGGCCAGCGACGGCGCGATATGGATCGGCGTTTCGGTCTCGCCGTTGCTCACCGAGCCGCCCAGCGGAGTCAGCCCCTGCGAAGCCAGCGCCGCGGAAAGCACCTCCTCGCCGATGCCGTAGGCCGCCAGCCTGTCGTGATCGACATATATCGAAATCTGCTCCTGCTGAACGCCGTAAGGCCTCAGATTCGAGACCGACTCGATGCGGCGCAAGCGGTCGCTCAGGTCGTCCATATACCCTTTCAGCTCGCGGTACGACCGCGTGTCCGATTCGAGGGTGATCAAAAGGGCCGAGGTATCGCCGAAGTCGTCGTTCGTCACGAGCGCCGCAACGCCCGCAGGCAGCTGCATCTTGAACGCTGCGAGACCGTGTTTGATCTTCGACCACACTTCGTCCTTGTCGTTTACGTCGTAGTTCAGCTCGACCATCACGTAACACATGCCGTTCTGCGAGGTGGAGGTGGTTTTCGAACGTTTCACCTCCTTGTAGGTCATCAGGAACTGTTCGAGCGGCTTGGCCAGCTGTTCTTCGACCTCTTCGCTCGTAGCGCCCGGATAAACACCCACGACGACGCCCTGACGGATCGTATATTCGGGGAACTCCTGCTTGGGAATGTGGACCAGTCCGTAGATGCCGAAGACGAACAGGCAGCCCACGAGCAGGAAGGTGATGCGGAAATTGCGCATCGACCACGATATGATATTGTTCGAGCGTCCCATCACCACACGACTTTACTGCCTTCGCCGATCTTCTGCATGCCGTCCACCACGATCCGGTCACCGCTCCGGACACCGTCCGTCAGCACGACGGCGTTGTTCACCAGACATCCCGTCGTCACCGCCGTACGCACGGCCGAGTCGCCGCGCACCGTCCATACGAAACGGCTGCCGTCGCCGGCCTGCTGTACGGCGCGTACCGGAAGCACGATCTGCTCGGCGGCACCCGCAGGCGCAACCTCCACACGGCAGACCATGCCCGGCAGCAGCTCGCCTCCGGCATTGACCAGTGCGGCCCGCACGTCGTAGGTATGCGCCGCAGGATTCGCCACGGCGCCCTTTTCGATCTTCCCGGCCTGAAACGTGCGGTCGCCGAGCGCCGGAACGGTTATCCGCATGCGGCTGTCGGCGCCGAGTGCAGCGATCTCCTGTTCGGGAACCGAGAAACGGACCTTAACAGTCCCTATTTGCAACAGGTTCATCACCGGGACACCCGGCAGCACCGTCTCGCCGGCCGAAGCCCGCCGTTTGCCGACCACGCCGTCGAACGGAGCGTACAGCGCGCAGTCGCTGAGATTCTTCTTGGCGATTTCGAAAAGAGACTCGGCCTGACGGAGCTGGGTCTGCGCTTCGACCCATTTGATTTCGGGCAGGCTTTCGGCGTCGTACAGCTGGCGGAGACGCTCGCAGGCGTCTTCCGCCTGCTCCAGCGACGCCTGCGCCGCATCGAAGGTCTGCCGGGCCGAAGTGGGATCGAGTTCAGCCAGCAGCTGCCCTTTCCGTACGCGCTGTCCTTCGTCCGCCAGCGTGCGGGCGACGGTCCCGGCGACGGGAAAACTCAGAGACGCCGAAGCCTCCTCCTCGACCGAACCTACGTATACGGCCGCACCGAAGTCGGCCGACGGTGCGGCGACGATTGTCGTTACCCGCAGCGGATCGGCTGTTCGGGTGTTTTTCGGAGAAGAGCAGCCTGCCGCAGTGAGCAGCAGGGCCCAGAAAATCGTTCGTTTCATTGGTCTATATTTTTTCGATGCAAAGTTCCCCTTTTGCTGCCCGGGAGAAAAGGCCGCCGTGTCGGCTAAATTCGTCGATTCGTTCGATTTTAAACTATTCGGCGAATATCACCCGACAAATTGTTATATTTGTACGAAAAATCAATGATAAAATGAACGAAAAGGATATTCAGAGCTTTTCGCTCGCCACGCTGATAGACGTTTGCGGCCACCGTCCCGGGGATATCTTTTACGACGGCTGCCTGATCGCCTCGCGCGTCAATGTGCAGGACGAGATCGACATCGACCTGTTCCGCTATCCGACGCGTATCGACGCCTTCGTAATCCTGTTCTGCTCCAAAGGTTCGGGAACCTTCACCTCGAACCTGACGCGGCATACGCTCGAAGAGAATTCGATCTTCGTACACCTGCCGGGATCGATCATCCAAGCCGAATCGACGGAGGACATCACGCTGCACGCCGTGATCTGCGAAGAGGAGTTCATACGGCGCATCAACATAGACATCAGACTGTTGTCGCAGTTGTTTCTGCATGTGGAGAAACAGCCCTGTCTCAAACTCGACGAAAAAGAGTGGACGGGAATCACCCGGTCGTTCGAGGAACTCGGCGCCGAGTGTAGGGAGATGCCGGCGGACGTCTATTCCGCCGAGGTCATACGTTCGATCATCCGGACACTGGCCTACAAGGTGTGCCGCGTCATCGGCCGGCATATCGAAACGGACGGACAGCGGCAGACATCGGCCCGCAGCCGCAACGACGAGTATTTCAGCGAATTCATGAACATTCTGGGCAAGCACTACACGCAGGAGCGCTCGGTGGGCTTCTACGCCGGACAGCTGAACCTGACGCCCAAATACCTGACGACGCTCATCCGCAGGACCAGCGGCCGGACGGCAGTCGAGTGGATCAACGATTACGTCGTACTCGAAGCCAAAAACCTGCTCAAATACTCCACGATGAGCATTCAGGAGATCGCCTATTACCTGAATTTCCCCAACCAGTCGTTTTTCGGCAAGTATTTCAAAAGCCATACGGGCATGACCCCTTCGGCCTACCGGATCGGCAAATAGCCGCCGGACTGGCTACAATCCCGTTAATCTGCTCCGCGAGCTTATCGTGCGATAAGGTGCGCCCGGCTTTCCGTTGCTTTTTACGGCTTCGGCCTGAAAACGAAAAAAACCTTACATATCATTGATACATAAGGTTTTGCTCTTTATTTCTGCCTCTTTCTCAAGGCTTCGTGAGCGGAAAACGGGACTCGGACCCGCGACCTCAACCTTGGCAAGGTTGCGCTCTACCAACTGAGCTATTTCCGCAATTATCTGTTTTCGGCCGGGCGGGATAAACAACTGCATCCGCACCTTGACTCCGGCCTTCGAAACCTGCGTTTCGGGACTGCAAATATAAACCGAAAAATTTATTCTGCAAAATTTTCCGGCGAATTTTGTCGCAAAATTACCCTTGCACCACCCGAAAATGCCGAAAAAAACAGAAACACCGGTACAGATGCGATCGCGCAGGCATGCCCGACACCAACGCCCCGCAGCGAACGGCAACAAAAATAAGGCTGCCGATTGGCAGCCTTATTTATATACGGATCGCCCTCAGAGCGAATCCCGATTAGCGGACCTTGAAGCCTTCGTCGGCACGGACCGGAATCGGCATCTGAGCATAGACACCGCCTTCGAGTTTGTCGCGTACCGATTTGAACGCCGCGATCGTGTAGTCCACGTCTTCGAGCGTATGGGCCGCAGTGGGGATCACGCGCAGGATGATCTCGCCTTTCGGGATCACCGGATAAATCACGATCGAGCAGAAAATACCGTGGTTCTCGCGCAGATCGACGATCAGGTTCGTCGCTTCGGGAATACCGCCCTTCATAAAGACGGGAGTTACAGGCGAGTTGGTCACGCCGATCTCGAAGCCGTTTTCTCTCAGTCCGTTCTGGAGTGCGCGAACGATCTCCCACAGCTTCTGCTGATATTCGGGATGGTTGCGGATCAGCTCCAGACGCTTCAGCGCGCCCATGACCATCGGCATCGGGAGCGACTTGGCATAGAGCTGCGAACGCATGTTGTAACGCAGCAGGTTCACCAGCCAGCGGGGACCGCAGACGAATGCGCCGATACCGGCCATCGACTTGGCGAAGGTGTTGAACAGCACGTCCACGCCGTCGGTCACGCCGAAGTGCGAAGCCGTACCGCGGCCGCCTTCGCCCATCGTACCGAAGCCGTGGGCGTCGTCCACCAGCAGACGGAACTGGAAATCCTTCTTCAGCGCCACGATCTCGTCGAGTTTGCCCAGATCGCCCTTCATGCCGAAGACGCCCTCGGTAATCACGAGCACGCCGCCGTTCTGCTCCTCGGCGAGGTCCGTGGCATGCTGCAGCTGGAGACGCAGCGAATCCATGTCGTTGTGTCCGTACACGAAACGCTTGCCCTTGTGCAGACGCAGACCGTCGATAATGCAGGCGTGCGCCTCGGCGTCGTAGACGACCACGTCGCGCGGCGTCAGCAGGCAGTCGATAATCGAAATCATACCCTGATAACCGAAGTTCAGCAGGAAAGCGTCCTCCTTGCCGACGAACTCGGCCAGCTCGCGTTCGAGCTGCTCGTGATAAACGGTCTGGCCGCTCATCATGCGGGCGCCCATCGGGGCCGCCATGCCGAATTTGGCTGCGCCTTCGGCGTCGGCCTTGCGCACCTCGGGATGGTTTGCCAGACCGAGGTAATTGTTCAGACTCCAGTTGAGCATCTTCTTACCCCGGAAAACCATGTGGGGACCGATCTCGCCCTCCAGTTTGGGAAACGCGAAATATCCGTGGGCGTACGACATGTACTGACCGATAGGTCCGCCTGCATTTTTCTCGAGACGTGCAAAAATATCAACCATAATGTATTGTAATTTAATGTTAGTTTCCGTTCCGGACGCGCAAAAGTACAAAAAAACCTTTTTAGCGATCAAAATTAGCCGTTTTTTATTCGGCACGGGTACGCATTTATACTTATTTGCACCTATAAGAAAGGAAAAGGGCCGCTTTCGGCGGCCCCGGAACGGGTTCTCAGCGCCGCCGGTCGATCGCATCGACGATCACCGCCACGGCGCCGTCGCCCGTGACGTTGGTCGCCGTGCCGAAGCTGTCCATGGCGATATAGGTGGCGATCATCAGTCCGGCGAGCGTTTCGTCGAATCCCAGCATCGACTCCAGCAGCCCCAGCGCGGCCATGATCGCCCCGCCCGGCACGCCCGGAGCCGCGATCATCGTCACGGCCAATAGCAGGATGAATCCGACGAACGTTCCGGCAGGCAACTCCAGTCCGGCGATCATCGACACGGCCAGCGCGCAGGCGACGATTTTCATCATCGAACCCGACAGGTGGATCGTCGCACAGAGCGGCACGACGAACGACGCGATTTCGGGCCGCACGCCGAGTTTCAGGGTCTGCGCCAGTGTCACGGGAATCGTAGCGGCCGAAGACTGCGTTCCGAGAGCCGTGACATAGGCCGCAAGCATCGTGCGGAGCATCCGCAGCGGATTTTTGCGCGCCGCGAGTCCGGCGACGGAGAACTGTACGAACAGCAGCACGACGGTCATGCAGAAGATCACCGCGATCAGCTTCACGAAGACGCCCAGCACGCCGGCGACCTTCCCCGACCGGGTCATCGAAAGGAAAATGCCGAAGATATAGAACGGCAGCAGCGGAATGATGACGCTGCCGATCACGCGTTCGATAATCCCCTTGAATTCGTCCATCACCCCTTTGAGTTTCACGCTGTGGGTGTAGGCCATGCCCAGTCCGAGCACGAAGGCCAGCACCAGCGCCGACATGACGCCGAACAGCGGCGGCATCTGAACCGTGAAATAGGGCGTAAGCGCCGCGCCTGCATCGTCGGGCAGCACGGCCTGCGAGCCATCGAGCAGCGCGGGGAAGACCGCGCGTCCCACCAAATAGGTTCCGAAACCCGAAAAAAGCGTGAAGACATAGGCCAGCGCTGCCGTAACGGCCAGCAGCCACCCGGCGTTCTTACCCAGATCGGCGATGCCCGGCGCCACCAGACCGAGGATCAGCAGCGGAATGACGAACGAGAGGAACTGTCCGAAAATATCGTTGAACGTCAGCGCGATGCGCGTCGCCCATTCGGGAAAGAAAAAGCCGCATCCCACGCCCAGCCCGATGGCCAGTACGACGCGCGGCAGCAGTCCGAACCTGAATTTCATAGGAGAATGATTTTTGTAAAGATAGAAAATATATTCCGAACCAGTATGCCGCAGACGGCGGAATAAATCCCGCAGACGGAGTTGTCCCCCGCCCGGGCAGGAGCAATGTATTCCGGAAGGGCGCAACGGCATTCCCAAACGGTATGGCGGCGGCCGGAAACAAAGCAGCAGCGGCCGGAAACGGCATGGCCGCGCCCGAAACTGCTCGCCGATACAAAATCGGATATTTTGTGTATTTTTGCATTATGACATCACTATTTCACGACATCATTTTCGGCCCGGTGCACTCGCGGCGGCTGGGCCTTTCGCTGGGGGTGAACCTCCTGCCGACCGAATCGAAACTCTGCTCGTTCGACTGCATCTACTGCGAATGCGGCTGGAACGCCGAACACCGCGGCGGACGGCGCTTCAACGCCCGCGAAGATGTCCGCACGCAGCTCGAAGCGACGCTGCGCCGCATGGCGGCCGACGGCACGCCGCCCGACGTCATCACCTTCGCCGGCAACGGCGAGCCGACCCTGCATCCCGAATTCGAAGCGGTGATCGGCGATACGATCGCCCTGCGCGACGCATTGTGCCCGTCGGCCAAAGTCTCGGTGCTCTCGAACGCCACCCAGCTCCACCGCGAAGACGTACGCCGCGCCCTGCTGCGGGTGGACAACAACATCCTCAAACTCGACTCGGCGTTCGATGCTACGGCACGCCTGATGAACAACCCCCAGAACACCGCCTACACCGTCCGCAACGTCGTGGAGCAGATGAAAGGCTTCGACGGACGCCTGACCGTGCAGACCATGTTCCTGCGCGGCGAATGCGACGGACGGAAAATAGACAACACGACCGAGGAGGAGGTCTCGGCGTGGCTGCGGCTGATCGAAGAGATCCGTCCGCGGCAGGTCATGGTCTACTCGCTCGACCGCGATACCCCGTGCCGGACGCTCGAAAAGGTTCCGCGCGAGGAGCTGCAGGCCATCGCCGCCCGCGTCGAAGCGCTCGGAATTCCCTGTCCGGTAGCATAACCCGCCAGCCGATGAGACTTCTCCTGCCATTGCTGCTGCTTGCCGGCTGTTATACGGCGGCGGCCCAGCGCCGTCCCACGGCGCGCGAATTGAGCGAATTGCAGGACAGCGTGTGGCGCCGTCTCGACGCCATGCGCACAACCGGTCCGGGATTCGCCGCCTGCACACCGGAGCGCGAAGCATTCGACGGAAACGCGAATGCCGCCCGCACATCAGCGACCGGCGAAACCGCAAGCATCACCGACGCCGTCCGGTCGTCCGGGACCGACGAAACCGAAGGAGTCGTCTGCGTCCGTCTGATCCGGGCCGACTCGGCGATGAAAGCCCGCTTCCGCCGTTACGTACACGACAGCCCCCTGATCCGGCTCGAAGGGTTCGATCCCGACACGACGCCCTATCCGCCCGCCCCCGAAGGCACGCCGCCGCCCGACGGACTGAGCATGGACGCCGAATACGCCCTCTACCCTGCAAAGACCGACCGCGTACGGCTTACGATCCGCTACCGCGGCGATTCTGCCGTTTACTTCGGCACGGACTATACCGTTTGCAGATTCCAAAACGGCCGGTGGGAAACACTGCCGGGCGCCGACGCATGGAACTCCCTGCTGATCGGCATCGGCAGACCGCAATTTCCCGTCCCCGGCGACGCTCGCCAGACGAAGGAGTACGCCTACGGCTTCACGGCCCGGCTCGCGCCGCGCGTCTATCCGTCCGTATACGCCCGCTACCGCATCTGCAAAAACGTTTACATGGAAAATCCGCGCCGCGACTACCTGCTCACCGCCGATTTTACACTGACGCCCTTCGTCCCGTTCACCCGTTTTTCAGAGCAGGACGGCAATAACAACTGACAAACCATGCAAATACTCCTCTCCTGCGCCAAAACAATGGCCGAAAGCACCTCCCTGCCGACACCCCGCACGACTTCGCCCCTTTACGGCGCACAGGCCGGGGAGCTGGCCGGGCAACTGGCGACGCTCTCCACCGAAGAGCTGGCCAAAATCCTGCGGGTAAACCGGCAGATCGCCGCGACGAACCGGTTTCGCTACAGCCGCTTCCACGACGACACGGAGAGAGCGCTGCCGGCGCTGGCGGCCTACACGGGCATCGTGTTCAAACGAATCGCCCCGACGGATTTCACGGCCGCGGATTTCGAATATGCGCAGGCGCACCTCAACATCACCTCGTTCCTTTACGGCCTGCTCCGCCCGCTGGACGCGATCCGCACCTACCGGCTCGAAGGCGATGCCGTACTGCCCGGCCACGGCGAGCAGACGGTTTTCGACTACTGGCAGGACAAACTGACGGACGCCTTTCTGGCGAAGATCAAGGCCGACGACGGCATACTGGTCAATCTGGCCAGCGGCGAAATGAAACGGCTGTTCGACTGGAAGCGTATCCGCCGCGAAGTACGGGTCGTCACCCCCGAATTCCGCATCCGCGAAGGCGACCGGCTGAAAACCGTCGTGGTCTATACGAAAATGTGCCGCGGCGAAATGACCCGCTATATCCTCAAAAACCGCATCGACGATCCGCAGCTGCTGCAAGCGTTCGAATGGGAAGGTTTCCGGCTGGACGCGGCGCTCAGCAAAGCCGACGACTGGATGTTTACGATGTAAGGGTCCGGCAGACGGAAGGTCCGGCAGACGGAAACGGACAAAATGGCGGCGGGAAGGATGGAAACGGGCAGACACGGACAAATGCACCCCGCCCGGACAGCCCGCAGCCTGCTATCCGGCCTGTTCGACGAACAGCAGTTTGTCGGTCCGATACCCCCGCTGTTCGGCCAATCGGAGAATATGGTTGAGCGTGCGGGACGGCAGGACGGGCGTACGGGACAATATCCAGAGAAACTTCGGCGAACTGCCGCCGACCAGCGCCCAGCCATAATCGTCGGCCAGTTCCATAATGTTGTAATCGGAATAGAAAATCCAAAAGAACGATACCCGCAGGCGCCCCGGCAGGCGGCTCGCACGGGCTTTGCCGTGCGCCTGCTTCCTGCGGCCCGTGCGAAAATCAGTGCCGCTGTTGAGTACCCCGACGCGGCCGTTCGGCCGCAGCTCGTACTGCGCCTGCACCCGCTCCAGTCCCCGCTCGAAGGGGTGGTCGTAACGGGCGATCTCGTACCACACGCCCATATAGCGCGGCAGATCGAGCGAAGACACCGTCGTCCGGTTTTTACCGTCCGCGCCCGAAACATAAACCACGACCATAATCAACAGCGCGGCAACCAGCAATAAAATCACGATTCCCATTTTGCGAATTTTCGGAATTCCCCAGCAGATTTTATGCCGCAGACGGCACAGCAGGCCCGGTTTTTCACACAAGAGCAAAAGGGGCATCAGCTCCGGACAGAACCCGCAGCACGATTTTCAGATACGAAAAAGAGAATTGCCTCAAACGGAGTCAGGAATAGCTTCAGATACGAAAAAGAGAACATCCGGAAGAACCGTCCGAAAAGCGGATCATTCCATTTCGAGCAGAGCCTTCAGAATCCCCTCCTCGTCATAACCGCAGAGGGCGTAGAGCTGCGCAGGGGTTCCGTGTTCGACCCACTCGTCGCCGATACCCAGCGAACGTACCGAAACATCAAGCCCGCGTGCATTGAAAAACGCCGCGACGGCTTCCCCGACGCCTCCGCGCAGGGCGCCGTCCTCGACCGTCACCACACGGCGGAACTTCGCCCCCACTTCAAGAAGCAGCTCCTCGTCGAGGGGCTTGGCGAAGCGCAGGTCGTAATGGGCCGCGCTCACCCCCTCTTCGGCGGCGCGTGCGGCGGCGCGCGCAGCGGCGTTGCCGACCGTCCCGACGGTCACCAGAGCCACATCCGCTCCGTCGCGGAGTTTGCGCCCCCTGCCCACGGGCAGGACCTCGAACCGCGCACCGTGCCACATCCGGCCTTCGCCGTTGCCGCGCGGATAACGGATAATAAAGGGATGGCCGTACTGCAGGCCCGTATACATCATATTGCGCAGTTCCAGTTCGTCCATCGGCGCGGCGATCGCAAGTCCCGGCACGCTGCCGAAAGCCGCCATGTCGAAGACTCCGTGGTGCGTCACGCCGTCCTCGCCGACCAGCCCGCCCCGATCGAGACACATCACCACCGGAAGGTCCTGAATGGCGACGTCGTGGATCACATTGTCGTAAGCCCGCTGCATGAAGGTCGAATAGATATTGCAGAACGGCACCATGCCCGCGGCGGCGAGTCCGGCCGAAAAAGTCACGGCATGCCCCTCGGCGATGCCCACGTCGAAACAGCGTGAAGGCATGGCCTGCATCAGCAGATTCATCGAGCAGCCCGACGGCATGGCGGGCGTAACGCCCACGACGCGGTCGTCGCGTTCGGCCAGTTCGACGAGCGTCTCGCCGAAAACGTCCTGATAGCGCGACGCCGAACCCGGCGACGAAATCCGTTCGCCCGTATCGGGATTGAACCGCCCCGGCGCATGCCAGACGGGCTGGTTGTGTTCGGCAGGCAGGTAGCCCTTGCCCTTTACGGTCATGACGTGCAGCAGTTTGGGGCCTTCTATGTCGCGCAGGGCGCGAAGCGTCCGCACCAACTCCTTGAGGTTGTGACCGTCCACGGGTCCGAAATAGCGGAAATTGAGACTTTCGAAAAAGTTGCTCTTGTTGAGCAGGCCCTGCTTGACGGCGTTGCCCGCCTTCTGGCAGAGACGCAGCAGGCGCGGCGTATGCGAAAGGATGCCCCACAAGCGTTGTTTGAAACGGTTGTAGTGGACCGATGTCGAAATCTTGAGCAGGTAATTTTTCAGCGCTCCCGTGGCCTGATCTATAGCCATGTTATTGTCGTTCAGGATCACCAGCAGATTGGTGCGCTTGCTGGCCCCGGCGTTGTTCAGCCCTTCGAAAGCCAGCCCGCCGGTCATCGAACCGTCGCCGATAACGGCCACGACCTGATGTTTCTCGCCCCGCAGCTCGGCCGCTTTGGCCATGCCGAAAGCCGCGGAGATCGACACCGAGGCGTGTCCCCCTCCGAAAGCATCGTATTCGCTCTCGGACATGTGCGGGAAGCCGCTGATGCCCCCCAGCCGGCGCTTGGTTTTGAACGCTTCGCGGCGGCCCGTAATGATCTTGTGCGCATAGGTCTGGTGCCCGACGTCCCACACGATCTTATCGGCGGGCGTGTCGAAGACATAATGCAGGGCGGCAGCCAGCTCCACGGCCCCCAGACTCGACGCGAGGTGTCCGGGATTTACCGAACATTCGTCGATGATATAGCGTCGCAGTTCGTCGCAGTAAGCGCGCAACTCCTCGGCAGAGAGCCTTTTGAGGTCCTCCGGCGAATCGATATATTGAAGTAATCTGTATTCTTCCGGCGTCATAACGGTACAAAGATAGTGCAAGGCGGGCACAAAAGCAAGCCTGCCCGCATTTTGCCGGGATGCCATGCCGAATTATTCGGGCACAGCCCGGGCAGGCTCCAATTTTCTGTAAAGATAGCCGCCGATGCCGGGTTTTTTCGAAAAAATTCCTATCTTCGCGTTACGGTAAATCCATTGCAACATGAAATACAAGAGAATACTCCTGAAACTGAGCGGCGAATCGCTGCAAGGGTCGCAGAAATACGGACTTTCGCCCGAAGTACTCCAATCCTACGCCGAACAGATCAAGGCGGTCGCCGAGACCGGCGTCCAGATCGGCATTGTCATCGGCGGCGGCAATATTTTCCGCGGACTCACCGGCGCCAAGAAGGGCTTCGACCGCGTGAAGGGCGACCAGATGGGCATGCTGGCCACGATCATCAACTCGCTGGCGCTGCAGTCGGCGCTGGAGGACAACGGCGTGAAGGCCAAGGTCCTGACTTCGATCCGCATGGAGCCTATCGGCGAATACTATTCCAAGGCCCGCGCCATCGAGTACCTCGAAGCGGGGTATGTGGTGATTATCGGCGGCGGCACGTCGAATCCCTACTTCACGACCGACTCGGCGTCGGCGCTGCGCGGCATCGAGATCGAAGCCGACGTGATGCTCAAAGGCACCCGCGTAGACGGCGTATACACGGCCGACCCCGAAAAGGACCCGACGGCCGTGAAGTTCGACCGGATCACGTTCGAGGAGGTGCTCGACCGCCGGCTGAAAGTCATGGACCTCACGGCGTTCACCCTCTGCCGCGAAAACGGACTCGGCATCATCGTCTTCGACATGGACACGCCGGGCAATCTGGGCAAAGTACTTGCAGGCGAACAGATCGGAACGCTCGTAACAGGGCTTTCATAGGGGCTTCCGGCCGGCACTCCGGACTCCGCACGACAAAGTGTCCGACAAACCAAAACAACGAAAAAACATGGCGACAAAAAAGAGCAACAGACAATTATGGATCATGGTGGCGCTGATCGCGGCGATCATAGCCGCCATCCTGCTGCTGCCTTCGTGCGGCGGCAACCGCAGCAAAAAGGCCGGCGACGTCGAATCGACAACGCTCGTAAAGGCCGGCGACAAAGCGCCCGACTTCACGGTCGATATGTTCGGCGGCGGCAAAACCGACCTCGCCGGGCTGAAAGGCAAAGTCGTCCTGCTGAATTTCTGGGCCACATGGTGCCCGCCCTGCCGGCAGGAACTGGCGCGCGTCCAAAACGACGTGATCGACCGTTTCGCAGGCCGTGACTTCGTATTCCTGCCCATCTCGCGCGGCGAGACGCACGAGGCCGTGGCGGCGTTCCGCGAAAAGACCGGCTACACTTTTCCGATGGGTCTCGACCCCTCGCAAACCGTCTACGACCGTTATGCTTCGAACTATATTCCGCGTAATTTCCTTATCGACCGCAACGGCAAAGTCGTTTTGGCATCGGTAGGCTACGACCCCGAAGAGTTCGACGAAATGATCAGCACCATCGAAAAAACACTCGAATAATTATGGATACCAAAACGATTCTCAACGAAGCCTCCGGCCGTATGCAGAAGGCTATCGACCACCTCGAAGAGGAACTTCTGAACGTGCGCGCGGGCAAAGCCTCGCCCAACGCCCTGAACGGCATCATGGTAGATTATTTCGGCTCGCAGGTGCCCATATCGGGCGCAGCCAGCGTCACGGTCCCCGACGCCAAGACCATCCTGATCCAGCCTTGGGACAAGAACATGCTCCGCCCGCTGGAAAAAGCCATCATCGACTCGAACATCGGCCTGACGCCCTCGAACAACGGCGAACAGATCCGCCTGACGATTCCGCCCCTGACCGAAGAGCGCCGCAAGGAGCTGGTGAAACAGGTGCGCGGCGAAGCCGAAACGGCCCGCATCAGTCTGCGCAACGCCCGCCGCGACGCCGTCGAAGCGTTCAAGAAAGCCCAGAAGGAAGGCATGCCCGAAGACGAATCGAAGGACGGCGAAACCCAGTCGCAGAAGCTGCTGGAGAAATTCTCCAAACTGCTCGACGAAGCGCTCCAGAAAAAAGAAAAGGAGATCATGACCGTCTGAGAACGATCTTTCTCGGCAACGGAAAACGGCCCGCAGCTGCGGGCCGTTTTTTAATTCCCGCACCCCTTCCTCCGCCACCTGGCACAGTTCCGGTAAACCGCCGCATGCCGTTTCCGGAGGGGAGGGGTAAAATATAGCCGTCTGTTCCCAAACGGCCATATGCCGTAAAGCAGAATAAATCACCTACTCCGCACTGCGGACGATATAGGAGAATTTGTACGAACTGCGCCAGAAGTTATTGTAGAAGTTACTTCCCGGCGTATCGCCCGAAGCGTCCGACAACGCGAAATTGAAGAACACATTGCCCGAAGAATCCCGGCTGAAAGTCATCGTCGAGGTGATATTGTTCTTGGTGATTTTCATCTCATCGGTCGAAAGATCGAGCACCCAATCCGCTTCTCCGGCGGGGATAAGGTGGCGCAGACGGGGATCCATATCCATCGGATCGTCCTCGGTATATTCGCCCGGATAGACACCCTTGAACGAGCCGTACTTTCCGTCGGGACCGGCGTCATTGACGATTTTGCCCGTAAACTTCCCGTCGGTCATCTCCTCGTTCATCGTGATCGTGATGAGATTGTCAAACTCCGGCGAAGCGAAAGTCCCGAACTCCGATCCGCCCATCGAAGTATCCCATTTACCGGTACCGTTGCCGCTGATATTCTGATCGACATAGATTTTTATGTCGTTAATAGCCCACGTACCGACATAGAAGGGATCGTAGGGTTTGAGGACAATGGTCCAAAGCACCTGTTTCCCGGTCTGGGAACGCACGATGATACGCGCCTTGCGATCCGGATTCCGGAAGTCCAGCGTACCGCCTTCCGCCACGTCCGCCGACGCATAGGCCGAAAGAGCCAGCGCCTCGACCTCGACGGCCGACCACGGGTAATCGGGCTGCTCGAAGATATAGAGGGTTACGGTGCCCTGATTGTCGTCCACACGTTCGATAAGGGCTTTCCCCTGCTGTCCGGCCAGTTTGATGTCGAGGATCGAGCACTCGTTGCTCGGCTCCTTCTCGTCGATCTCCTTCGTGCAGGAAATTACAGCCATGCACGCAAAAAGGAACAATACGATATATTTCAGATTCTTCATAACGCTACAAATTGGGATTCAAATCGATTTCACGCTGCGGAATGGGGTAATAGGCGGCTTCGGCCTCGCTGAGTCCGGCAGCCTTGATGTCGGTGGTCGTGACCGACGCCGTGCGGCGCAGGTCATACAGACGGTTGCCCTCGAATGCCAGCTCGAGCGCACGCTCCTTAATCACGGCTTCGCGGAATTTGTCCACGGCCATTCCCGCCGGAAGCGGCGTAACGCCGGCCCGCTGGCGAATATGATTGACATAGGGCAGCCCCTCCTCGGGACCTGCGGCTTCGGCATAGACCAGCGCGATGTCCGAAAAACGGATCAGGTAAGGCCGGGCGCTCGTTCGTTCCCCGATAAAATCAGGATCGACATACTTGCTCGAAAAGTACCCCTTCACCTGATTAGGCACGATCGGCACGCCCGAAGCATCGTAAATATCCCGGTGAATCAGTTCCGTCCGGCGCTTGTCCGTCGTGCTGAACTGCGTCTCCACGAACTCGTCGTTGCAGAGGAAAACACCCCAGCCGTTGCCGTTGGCCTTCTGCAAATCGCCGTTGCCGTAACGGATGTAGAAGGGCACCGAATTATTCGACGGCAGGAAAAGCAGCGGCAGTTTGGAATAGTTTCCCTCCTGCGTACCGCTGCGGTCGATCGGCATGATAAAGATATGCTCCGGTCCGGTCGGTTTGTTTACGTCGTAGATATCGCGCAGATTATCGTCGAAGTCATAAATGCCCGTGTAATCGCGGACGACTTTTCCCGCCCAGTAGGCTGCGCTGTCGTACATGATCTGCGGATCGCGGCGCATCTCGGTATACCGGGAGACATTATGCTCCTTCGACGAGGCGATGTTCAGGTAGGCTTTCGCCATAAGGGACTGTGCCGCCGCCTTATCGGCACGTCCGAAGACCTTGTTGATCTCCAGCAATTCGTCCGCTTGGGTCAGGTCGCCCAAAATGAGGTCGTAAAGCTGATCGAGACCGGTAGCCATCGGAGGGGTGGTCTGCGACAGTTCGGCCACCATCCGGGTCTGCACCGGCACCAGACCGAACGTACGCACGAGATTGAAATAGTTCCATGCCCGCAAAAAATAGGCTTCGCCGAGAATCCGGCGGCGGGCCGTTTCGCTCAGGGCCGTACTGTTGCGGATATGGTCGATGACGGTATTGGCGCGGTTGATGGCGATATAGCAGTATTTGAAATAGTATTTCAACTGCTCGGTCTCGCGGCCCGCGATCCAGTTTTCAAGCTGATAAACATCGCCCGCCTCATCGCTCTTCGGCGACATCGTTTCGGTCGGAATATCGCCGATATAGAAGATGCCGCGCGAATATTCGAGGAAAGTCAGGGCATTGTAGGCATACAGCAGTCCCGATTCGGCATCCGTCTCGTTCTTGTAAAAATTGTCGTCGGAATAGAATCCGTACGGTTCCTCCTGCAGATCGCAGGCCGTAAACAGCCCGCAGAGGGTAATGATATAAAGTAAGTTTTTCATAGTCGTCAGCTTAGAATTTCAGGTCCAGACCTATGGTATATTTCCGCAGACGGGGATAACCGCCCCAATAGATGCCGTCTACGCCCACTTCGGGATCGTAACCGTCGAAGCCGGTAAAGGTATAGGCATTTTCGATATTGGCGAAGAGACGCACGCTGCGGATAAAAGCCCTGCGGACGGGGATCGTATAGCCGATATTGATATTCTGCAGACGGACGAACGATCCGTCATGGACAAAGTAATCCGAAAAGAGATAGCTTCGCGTCGAATTCAGGCGGGGATACCTGTTCGTCGGGTTGTCGGGCGTCCAGCGCTTGGTCTTCACACGCGGATCATAGGTGTAGCCGTTGTAAATGACGTCGTTGCCGAATACACCGTTGAGGAATACCGACACGTCGAGGTTCTTGTAACGGAACGCAAGGTTGAGACTCGCCGTGAAATCGGGATTCGGATCGCCGATGATACAGCGGTCCCTGTCGTCGATCGCATAGTCGCCGTTCAGATCGACATATTTGAATTCACCGGGCAGGTCCTTGCCGTCGGAACTCATGAAGCCGGGGTCTTCGCCCTGCTGAATAATACCCTCCACGCGATAACCGTAGAAAACATACATCGGCTGGCCGATGGCGTAAATGCTCGGATTGGCATTGAACATCGACAGCGACTGGCCGCAGACTTCATACTGCATCCCTGTCAGATAGTCGGTGCTCAGTCCGCTCGACACGGCGTTACCCAGATCGGTCACCTTGTTACGGTTGCGCGAGAAGATGAATGTCGCGGAGAAAGAGGTGTTCTTGCGGCTGACGATATCGCCGTCGAGCGTAAACTCGAAACCGCGGTTGCGGATATTGCCGTCATTGACCCACATCTTGTCGTAACCGCTCGACAGCGGCAGGTATTTTTCCCGCAGCAGATCGGTGGTATACTTGTCGTAATAATCCACGGTCAGACGCAGGCGGCGTTTGAAGAAGGCCAAGTCGGCGCCTATATTCCACTGTCGGGTCGATTCCCATTTCAGGTCGGGGTTGGCGATGCCGCCCCAGAGAATGTAGCGGTCGTTGGCGCCTTCGCGTCCGGCTTCGTACCCCGGACCGATCGCGGTCTGCCATTTATCGGCGAACCAGTATTTTTCGGTCCCGTAGCGATTGAGCGTCTGATAGGGCGAAATACCCTGATTGCCCGACAGGCCCCAGCTGGCGCGCACCTTGAACTCGTCGAAAACGCCGAGCTTCTGCATCCACGGTTCGTTGTGGAGTTTCCAGCTTACGGCGCCCGAAGGGAAGTAGCCCCATTTATTGTTCCTGCCGAATTTCGAGGAGCCGTCGGCGCGCATGGTAAACGTGAAAAGGTATTTATCGTCGAGGGCGTAATTCAGACGGCCGTAGAACGAAAGCAGTTTGCTGTTCTGATACGTATTGTCGATAACGTTCTTCTGAGGATTTCCCGCACCCATATTTTCATTGCCGAGCGCGTCGTTTACGAAATCGTAAGCCGTGGTGCTGAGCGTACGCCCCATATTATAGTCGAACGAATGGCCGGCCATGACCGTCAGGTTATGGCGGTCGGCGAACATGCGCTGGAAAGTGACGTAAGTCTCGCTCAGTACGTCCTGCGAGAGGGTGTTGTTCATCTGCGCGATACCGTTCATGTCGTGCGCCTCCTGCGACGTGTTCGACGCGTTGTAGACATCCTGCACCGTGGTCGAATAATTGTAATTGAGCTGCGTGCGGATTTTCAGCCCTTCGACGATCTCCCATTCGGCGGCCAGCGACGAGATGAGGTCGCGCCCCACCGTTTCGTTTTTGACGTTGTCCGTAATGACGAGCGGATGGCCGAAGTCCGTTTCGGAGGCGACGAAATAATTGCCGTCCTTATCGTAAACGGGCCACAACGGGTTACGGCCGTATTCGAGCGAATTATTGACGTGCCGTTTGTGGATCGAAAAGATGTTCGAGGTCTGAAGCGTAAAGTTTTTAGCCAGTTTGTACGAACCGTTGAGCGTCACGT